>NZ_KE992915.1:5362-17685 GCF_000466485.1 [Clostridium] symbiosum ATCC 14940
GATAACCTGCACGCTCCGCACACAGGTCACCGCCATCAATCAGAGCGTAATTTTGCCGATACACTTTTCGATACACCACTTCAAATCTATCTTTTCGGCCGTATCAGACGCGTAAATCGGATAGCTGGCGACCAGCTCATTTCCCACATAGTAAGAGGCGCTTCCTACAGGAGTCCCCGCCTTCACCGGGGCTTTCAGTTCCTTTGGATACTCATAGCGGATATCAGTAGTCTCATCCTCCCTCATCAGGACTTTCAGGGTCTGATCCTGTTCTCCCAGGCACAGGGACAGGGGGACCTCATCTTTTTTACCGTCTATAATCTTTAACGAGGGAAAGGTCTTATTCTTTTCAAATATTTCATAATAATCGTAACTGTCGAAGGCAAATCCTGCGATTTTTCGCATATCTTCCCATTTATATGTCTTATGGGGAGGCCAGCCGCAGCCCAGCAAAGCCACGGTAAACTCCTTGTCATCCTTTTTCAGCGCAGCCACATAACAGTAACCGGCGTTCCCGGTAAAACCCGTTTTTCCCGACAAAGCCTCCGGCATCATGGACAAGAGGGCATTGTGGTTTCCCAGGTAAAAGGAACGTTTCCCGCTTTCATCCGTGATAGTTCTGGACGCCGTTCTCGTGATTTCAAGAAATTCCCTGCTTTTTGGAGACTGTTCCACGCAGTAACGCATAATTCTCGCCAAATCGGCCGCCGTTGTTGAGTGTGGTTCTCCGTCTGCTTTTCGTGTACCGTCCAGGCCGTTGGGAGTCACGAAACATGTGTCGGTACATCCGATGTCCCTTGCCTTCTGGTTCATCATTTCCGCAAAACCCTCCACGGTCCCGCCGATATGTTCCGCCACAGCCACGGCCGAGTCATTGTGTGACTCCAGCATCAGGGAATACAGCAAATCCTGGAGCCGGTACTTTTCTCCGGCACGTATATTAAGCTGTACGTCCGGCATCGACGCTGCATAGGATGAGATCTCAACCATATCTTCCGGGTTTCCCTGCTCCAGCGCCAGAATGCATGTCATTATTTTTGTTGTGCTGGCCATGGGCCTTTTTATGGTTTCTTCCTTGCCATATAAAATACGCCCTGTGGATGCATCCATCAGAACCGCCGACTGGGCACACAGCTTCGGCCCGGCTATTTTCTCCCCTTCCGTATCCGGGGCGGGCTCCAGTCCGGCTTTTGTCACGGTTTCAGCCTGCTCTGCCGTATCGCTTCCATTCTCCGCCGCCAGGCAAAATACCGCCGTATCCGTTTCTGCTCCCACGGTCACAAGAAGCAGCCCCAGAATTACGGCGGCAGTGATTTTTCTTATTTTATCTCTCATCCCCGTTCTCCCAAAAATCTCCTCAGGAAAACTATATGCGGGGCAAAAATCAATTATTCAGGGAATCCAGCGGTTCATTGAGCTTTTCCGTTCCCGGCAGCACAAACCGGCCTCCGGCAATAATGGCGGTTTTGGTTCCGTCCTCATGGACTGCTTCAATGCGGTCCAGCTCTGAATACGGGATTGTAATATCCGTATGGCAGCTGAAATAAGCGGCACAAGGATCTTCGTTTCTGCGCACGGAAATCTCATTTTCTTTTGCAACAATCTCTTTGCCGTCCGGATTGAACATCGGACAGTCTTCCATCCAGCTATAGCATGTATCTCCCACGGCAAAATGAGGTCCCGTCTTTTCGGCAATCAGAATCGGGAACTTATCGAGAATCTGATATCTCTGCGCCACTTCATAGGCCGTCGTGTTGGTACCGATGGCAAATTCCCCCATCGGGAGACTGTCATGGTTCTTCATGATAATCTGTTTTACCAGCGCCCTGCCTTCCTTCTCATCCTCAAAGTTGGCACAGCCGTAATCCGCCACTCTTCCGTCTTTAAATTCCATATACAGATCTTTGAACTGGAAATCACCGATATAAACACTGCCGACAAAGAGAGTTCCCTCCGTACCGGAAAGTACCGGGGACGTGAATACCTCCCCTACCGGGATATTGACATCTGCCACACAGTTTTCGAAATTTGTCTCCTTAGCCGGGTTCTTCAGTCTGCGAAGCGCTACCTTTAGTTTTGTCCTGTTCTCCCCCATTCCGTAAACCATCACATGGTCCGCCTGATCGAGGGCATCGATAATACATTGCTGGATGTCCCTGTACAGCTCATAGTCCAGCGTATTGATACGTATCGTCTCCTCAAATATCTTTTCAAAATTATCACCTATTTCAGGCAGCGGGAATGCAATAATCGTAAAGCTCGTTTCCATTCCCGGTACATAGGCATCGGCAATCTGCATCGATTCGTTCGAATAGGAAAGCAGCAGTTTCTCCTGCTTTTCACTTAAGGCAAACGCCTCCTTTTTATTCTCAGGTGTGAATCCCTCTTCCCCAAAAGTCTCAAGGACTGCCGGTCCCGCATAAGCCTTTGCCAAAGTACGGCATTCCTCATACGCCACCTTAAGTACGGACAGCTTTCTCTCTTTGAAAGCCTTATCCATATAGATGGCATTGTCGTAACGGTGATCGTAATCATACTGCCTGTTGGCAGGCGTTCCATGATATCCGTTGGTCCGCGCCGCCGCCCGGTTCACGGTGCCGACAGCAGCCCTGCTGATCACAGGTTCCAGGCCAAGCTTTCTGAAGTTCTCCACCGCCATCCGTATCATCCGTTCAAATCCGATATGGTAACGGATCTGTACCGTTTTCTTGCTTTTATAACTGCGGCCGCTGGCGACAAAGCCTTTTCTGATGCCTTCCGTGTAGGTATCAGCCATTTTTCTGACCGTCTCCTCAGGGAGGGAATTTAAAAATGCGGCAATCTTTAGCTCCGAATCGGAAATATATTCTCCAAACCTGTAGAGATAGCGCAGGTCGGTGAGATCACTGTCCATAATAATGGACTTAGCAAAATCAAGTGACGGATCCAGCGTCTCCCGCACCCGGTAAGTCAGCATTACATCACAGTAATCGCTGACAAAATAGTACAGCACTTCTTTTACTTCCTTCAGTTCCGGTTCTTCCGACTCGAAAAGATTATAGACCTCAATCAGCACTTCCTCCAGTATCGTCATATCCGTCAGGCGGCTCTCGTAGGCATACACTATCATCCCCCTGATCTCTGTCAATAAAAAGGCGAGATACTGGCCGAAATCCCTGCCCAGAGCAGCGACTGCAAAAGCAGGATTACAGAAGCTTTCCTCATAGTTCCCAGGAAGCACATCCTCGTAGAGCTTTATATTCAGCTTCTTTGCTTCATCAAGGCTCAGTGCTTCAAGCTCTCCTCTCTCCTGCATCCCGTACACTTTCTCGGCCAGCATGATAAACTCCGCCGCCTTTCTGAAATAGCTTCGGTACGGCTCAGCCACGGTCTCTTCGGTCTTAAACTGACCGATTCTTTCAAGAGCAAGTTCATGGCGCTCTTTCACCGCCTCGTTTTCCTCTTTAAACATTTCCCAATACTTCATCATAATCACCTCTTAAATCCTATCAGTAATATTACAAAACATAAAATCACCATTGCTGCGGCGGTGACAGTCCCTGCTTTAGCCAGAATGTAATTCTTTTCCCGTTCCTTAAACGCCCGGTAACCGTAACGCAGGCCGGCTATTGAAAATAAAACACCGCAAAAGCAGGCTGCCACCGCCCCTAAAGGCGTATTTCCCTGGCTTCTGATACTGACTGCCATTCCGGCTATACAGAGTACCAGCCCTGCTGCCGCAGATATCACACACGGAAAACTGTTTTCCGCCATCGGCTTTTTAATATATGAAATCCTGTTATCTGTCTGACGCGCCACTTGCCATCCTCCTGACTCCTTTTGCCATGCAGACGCAGATATAGCCTGCAATTCCTCCCAATGTATTTAAAAACATGTCATCCACATCAAAACTTCCCACCTTGAATATGAGCTGGATTGTCTCGATTCCAAAGCTCATCAGAAAGCTTAAGAGAAAGGTATTATACCACTTTTTCCCTCTCCGGCTGATAATCGGCAGGATAAAGCCAAACGGCATGAAACAGATGACGTTTCCCACCGTATTCAGCAGAAAGGAACGCATCCCAAGAAGCTCCCTGTATTTGTAAAAACGTTTGATCTCCTTAAACAAAATGAGATTGTAGGCGTACTCTTCATGTCCCGAACGGCCGAAACCATCCGAAAAAAACATAAAATAAGTCAATACCACCAGATAACTGATGAAAAGAACCCAGCAAATCTTCTGGTGCATCCTGGTCTTTTTTATCATATTTTCCCCATCTATCAATAAACAGCCGTCCCGGAGGACAGCGCCCGAATTTTCCATTTGAAATTCCCCGCTGTTTTACGCTGCGGACGGTTTGATACATTTACCGCTGCGCAAAAAAGAATACTGCAAAGGCTCTGCTGTTCTTCGACAGGTTAATCCGTCTTACCAGAAGAAGCTGTTCCTCTGCAGTACCGTATATCCGGCGGCATATAATAAAGAAATACCGCCGTTTCTCATAAAGTGCCTGAGTAATAGCACTCGCTATTACTCAGTTATTAATGCAACGCTGTACTAGAGCGTGTCTGAAAATTGCTTTCTGTCAGCTGTGCGTCACACTTTGTGGGAGATTTGGCCCGAATGAAGGAGGCGTAGTGGGCTACGCTGACTGAATTTGGGCCAAATATGCCGCAAAGTGGGGCGTGCAGATGGCAGGAATGAATTTTCAAACAGGCTCTAGAATGTAATTTCCGATTTGCGCTTCAGCAGACAGGCTCCGCTGATAATCGCCAAAACGCCCGCGGCCACTCCGGCAGTAATAATCACGCTGCCGATTACAATGTTGATAACGCCTGCATTGCGCATTGTTTTATATACTTTCTCCATATCGGACACTCCTTATTTAAGATTCTGCACGCCGTACCGCCGCGAACATGCCATGAATCTTCTGCATACCGCACCGCCGGTCTGACTGCTTCCATTTTTATTTTGCCCCATACTGCCCGTAATAAGCATCGATTGCCGCTTTCAATGTATCGTCAATTACTATTTTACCCTGGCATTCCCTGTTATATAAGTGTTCAACCACATCGGCCATGGAAACGATGGCTGCAGTCGGAAAACCGTAAAGCTCCCTTACTTCTTCCAGTGCACTCTTCTCGCCCTTACCCCTCTCCATGCGGTTTAACGAAACCATCAGCCCTTTAATTTCCACATCGGCCTGGGCTTTGAGAATCGGAAATGTCTCCTCGATGGATTTTCCGGAAGTCGTTACATCCTCGATGATAACAACGCGGTCTCCGTCCTGTAACTTGCTGCCCAGAAGAATCCCGGTGTCTCCGTGATCCTTCGCCTCTTTCCTGTTGGAGCAGTAGCGGATGTCCTTTCCGTAAAGCTCGCTGATCGCCATAGTAGTAGCTACGGCAAGCGGAATTCCCTTATATGCCGGTCCGAAAAGCACGTCAAAATCAAGGCCGTAATTGTCATGGATGGCCTTTGCATAATACTCGCCCAGCCTGCGAAGCTGGGTTCCGGTCACATAAGCACCCGCGTTCATGAAGAAAGGGGACTTTCTTCCACTCTTCAACGTAAATTCTCCGAATTTGAGAACCTCGCTCTCTACCATGAATTCGATAAATTCCTGCTTGTACTGTTCCATACGTTTCTCCTTCTATCACTGCCGCAGAATCCCTTGCTCTTTGGTCGTTTTAATTTATTCTTCATTTTTATTATTCATTGTGCTGATGCACCGCTGCTTTGTATGTGCTTATCTGACCGCTCCGACCAGCTCGCTTATATCCTCCACATGGTACTTTGCCATATAGTCTTCAATCCCCTTCACGATCTCAACCGTAGCATACGGATTATGGAAATTGGCTGTACCAACCGATACCGCAGTCGCGCCTGCCAGGATAAATTCAATGGCATCATCCGCATTCATGATACCGCCCATTCCTATGATGGGAAGCTTCACGGCATTGGCTGCCTGATAGACCATCCTGACCGCCACCGGTTTGATTGCTGGGCCTGAGAGGCCGCCTGTCCTGTTGGCCACGGCAAAGGTCCGCTTATGGATATCTATCTTCATTCCTGTCAGCGTGTTAATCAGTGAGAGTACATCGGCCCCGCCCGCTTCCGCGGCCCTGGCCATAACGGTGATATCCGTCACATTCGGGCTGAGCTTCATGATAACCGGCTGTTTTGCATATTTTTTTACTTCGCGCGTAATTGCCTCCACGGCCTTCGGATCCTGGCCAAAGGCAATGCCGCCCTCTTTTACGTTGGGACATGAGATGTTAATCTCCAGCATGTCCACCGGCTCATCGGACAGTTTCTCTACCACATCAATATAATCCTCCGTGGTTTTTCCACAGACATTGACGATAATCTTTGTATCAAACTGCTTTAAGTAAGGGATATCTCTCTTCGCGAACACCTCATACCCCGGGTTCTGGAGGCCGATGGCGTTAATCATCCCCCCGTATGTCTCTGCAATTCTGGGTGTCGGATTCCCGGGCCATGGGATATTGGCCACTCCCTTGGTGACAACGGCTCCCAGCCTGTTCAAATCCACCATCTCACCGTATTCGGCGCCGGATCCGAAGGTGCCTGATGCAGTCATGACCGGATTCTTAAGCTCCACTCCGGCCAGATTTACTTTTGTATTCATCATAAATCCACCTCCTGGGCCAGAAATACGGGACCGTCTTTGCAGATCCGCTTATTATGGACATTGCTGTGGTGATCCACCTCGCTGCTTTGGCAGACGCAGGCAAGACATGCTCCAATCCCGCAGGCCATTTTTTCTTCCAGGGAAATATAACAGCGGATATTGTGTTCCATCGCATATTGTTTTAATGCCCGCAGCATCGGCGTCGGACCGCAGGCGTACATCACATCGGCCGTCAGGCCGTTCTCCCGGATAGCATCCAGGACATTGCCCTTTGTTCCCGCACTTCCGTCTTCCGTAGCCACAAATACCTCGCCGTACGCCTCAAACTCGTCTCTGAGGAAGAGATTCCCATCACGGTAACCGAGAATCATCTGCTTCTCACAATTCAGGTTCTTTGCAAGCTCCAGCATCGGCGGGATCCCGATTCCCCCGCCTATCAGGAAGACATTTTCGCCCTCCTGTGGAAAACCGTTTCCGAGAGGGCCCATGATATCGATGGGGTCCCCTGACTCAAATGAAGAAAATTCCTTTGTCCCTGCCCCTGCGATTCGATATACAATACGCAGTCTTCCTTCCTCCGGATCGGCCTCACAGATACTGATCGGCCTTGGGAGCAATCTGGAGCCGTCCTTGCTGTACACGGAAATAAACTGCCCCGGTTTCGCCTCTTTCGCCGTCTCTGTCGTGATCCACATACTGAAAATCTCAGGAGCCAGTTCTTCCTGACTGTATACAACTGCTGTTTCTTTCACCTGTGCCATAGGTTCCTCCTACAATACGCTGTTAATATCGGTAATCATGTCAATGACTGCCTGCCTGGATGCCTCACCAAAATGCTCTGCCCCGAATTTTACATAAGGCTCTTTCTTATATGCGGCAATGATTCCTCTGGAGGAATTGACTACTGCTCCCAGACCATCTTCATTAAAGCAATATTTTAAATCCTCAGCCGTTCCGCCCTGCGCTCCGTAGCCGGGCACCAGGAAATAAGTCTTTGGCATCAGCTTTCTGAGCACTCTGCTCATCTCAGGATAGGTTGCGCCCACAACGGCGCCCACGTTACTGTAGGCTCCATCCATGGAGGCTTCCCCCCATTCCACCACCTTTTCCGCTACCAGCTCATAAAGCGGTTTACCGTCAATCAGACGATCCTGGAATTCTCCGCTGGACGGGTTGGAGGTTTTAACCAGAACGAAAATACCTCTGTCATACTCATTGCATACATCCACAAACGGTTTTACCCCGTCGGTACCCAGATAAGGATTTACCGTAATATATTCCGTATCAAAACCTGCAAAAACATTACTTCCCACCTGCACCTTGCCGATATGGCCGGTTGCATAAGCAGTGGAAGTGGAGCCGATATCTCCGCGCTTAACATCGCCAATGACAATAAGGCCCTTCTGCTGGCAGTATTTAACCGTCTTGTCATAAGCCTTCAATCCTTCAATTCCAAACTGCTCATACATGGCGATCTGCGGTTTTACAGAAGGTATCAGATCCGCCGTCGCGTCTATAATCTCCTTATTAAACAGCCAGATGGCCTGCGCCGCCCCTTCAAGAGTCTCGCCGAACTCATCGTACGCTTTCTTCGTCACATGCTCCGGAATATAGCTCAGCATCGGATCCAGCCCCACACAAATCGGAGCCTTCGTCTTCTGTATTTTTTCAATTAATCTGCTAACCATTGTTTCCTCCTCAGGTTTTATCGTCCTTATAAAATCTGTTATTTTTTTCCTGGTGCGTATTTGAAAATTGCTTTCAGTAGCTGTGCGTCACACTTTGTAGGCGATTTGGCCCAAATGAAGGCGGCGTAGTGGGCTACGGCAACTGAATTGGGAACAAATATATCGCGAAGTGGGGCGTGCAGATTGCGGGAATGAATTTTCAAACGCGCTCTAACTGTAATCTTCCTTATTTTAACATAACTCCCACGCTGTTTCAAGGCAAAACCCTACGCATTCGCAGGGTCCCATACCTTCGCCGCCCCGTCCGCCGGCCGTACCGGCAGCGGGCCTCACCTGTTTAATTAAATCCTCAATGCAGAGACAGGGTCGCCACATAATCCCCATTTTTATAAACTTTGGCGGCAAACTGCTCCTCCGTCACCGTCTGAAGCTCCATCCATAGTTCCTCCGCCGCCAGCATAATATGAGAAAGCATGATACCGATACTGAAATCTTTCATCGCTTCCGATGCATTCAGTGGAAAGCGGCTCTTTTTCGCAAAGACATAGATCCTGTCCGAGTAAACGATAAACCTCCATGGCTGTGCATTAAAAGCCGAGGGCGCCAGGCGCGCCGCCTTTAACACCGTTTTAATCTGCTCGCCTGCCTCTTCCTTAAATACGCATAATTCATTCAGCGGCAGCCTCTTTGCAAGCGGACTTTCTCTGTAAAGCTTCCCCTCCGGCCAGCCAAAGGCGGCAATCATCACCAGGCGTTTCCCGTTTTTCACCGTCTGCTTTACACGGCTTCCGCCCAGATAGCAGGTGCCCAGTCCTTTCACCGTCATGTATAATATGAGCTGTTCCATGATATATCCGGCATTTCTCTCAAAGCCCTCTTCCGGCTCCGAATAGAACGCCAGATAATAAGGCGCGTCGGTCTTCCACAGACCTTTTACCTCCGCCTTCTTCTTCGTATTGTCCAGAATCTCCAGCTCTGTCCGAATCCTGTCATTCAGTCTGGAGGTTTTTTCAAAATATGCAAGGATTTGTGCCCTCAATCTCTCCGGCACTTCCCGATCCGAATATTTTCTGACGGAATGTCTGCTTCCGATCGCCTCGTACAGGTTCATCCTGGTATCCCCCTTTTTCTAGATAAGCCCTGACACAAGAGGTACCACAAGCACGGTTAGGAGTCCCGACACCGCAATGGCCAGGCTGCTCATGGCTCCCTCAATCTCTCCCAGTTCCAGTGCCCTGGCGGTTCCGATGGCATGGGCTGCTGTCCCAAGCGCCAGGCCTTTTGCCATAGGCTCTTCTATCTTTAATATTCCAAACAGCCAGTCGGCAATAATATTACCCAGAATTCCCGTAATAATTATGCTGACTACCGTAAGTGTCACAATACCGCCCGCTTCCTCGCTGACGCCCATCCCAATCGCAGTTGTTATGGACTTTGGAAGAAGAGTTACATAGTGGGCATGCTCAAGGCCGAATGCCTTTGACATAATAAAAATGCTGCCCGCGCTTCCGGCTACGCCTGCCAGAATCGCCGTTCCCACCGCCACCAGATTCTTCTTAAGAAGTTCCAGCTGCCTGTAAAGCGGAATCGCAAGACAGACCGTGGCCGGAGTCAGGAAATAACTCAAGAAACCGGCCCCTCTATTATATTCTTCATAGTTTATATGAAATGCCGATAAAAATGCAATAATCAAAATAATTGCCACCAGCAGCGGGTTCAGAATTGCAAGCCCCGTCTTCTTTCTAAGCCACAGGCCGAAAAGATAGGCTCCCACGCTTACCAGCATCCCAAAGTAAAGTGATGATCCGGCTAACTGGTTCATACTTCTTTCCCTCCCTTACGCTTCTTTGGTCCCCGGATAATATTCTGAGCCACTCTGCCAGTCACCGCCATGACAAAAACAGTGGAAACGACCGAAATTACCGTAAGCGGAACCAGGATGCTTTTCGCCTCATCCACGCTGTTCAGCAGGCCTACTCCTGCCGGTATAAACATAAGCGGCATCGTATCCAGGAAAAAATCGCCGACTTCCGACACATCCTCCACCTTCAAGGTCCCTGCGCACAGCAGAAGAAGAAGGATAAATAACCCGTAGACCCCGGCAGGCACGGGAAGCGGAAGCAGGTAGTTGAGAAATTCCCCTGCCATTGTAATGCCGAAAATAATTGCTACTTCTTTTAAGTATTTCATTCTGTCATATCTCCTCTCGTCTGAACGTTTTAATTCTAACACTCCATTTTTTATAGGACAATATGAAAAGTACAATAAAATCGTAGAAAAATCATTGAAAATTTTGCCTTTTATGTACTATACTTAATAAAACGAAGCAGCAGCGCAAATAATAACAGGAGCCATCATATGCAGATTATTAAAAACAGCCGCCTGACCGGAAGGCAAATATCGGACATCGACCATCTTATACAGGAATGCAGGGCATTTTCCCCCATACGGTTAAGCTTTCCGTTTGAGGAAGGCTCCGTTTTCTATCTCGCTTATGAAAGAAAAGACGGCGCTGATATGCTGGTCAGCGTCCTGGCGCTTATTATACCCAATATGGACGATTCTGATGAAACTTTCGAATGTCTGGCCTTTACCCGTCCGTCTTGCAGGCGGAAAGGTTACTTTTCTGCGCTTTTTGAGGCCGCTGAGGAGCTGTTTGAAGATGCCAATCTCCTGATCCCCTGTGACGGACAGGATGAGGCTGTCCTTCCGGTCCTTCATTCACTGGGGGCGGAATTAGATTCCTGCGAGTATAAAATGGAACGTTCCCTGACTGAAAATGATCTTCCCGATATGTCAGCCGCAGGCGCACGCCTGTCCTGTCAAACCAGTCTGGACAGCGACGGTTCCACCGTCTATTCTTTCTGCCTTTCCCAAGAGAATTCCCGGCCCGCAGCAGTCTGCAGGACGGTCTCTTTCGGCAGCAAAATCTGCTTCTATGGTTTTCTGGTTGAAGAAACTCTCCGCGGTCAGGGGTTCGGCGAGGAAGCTCTCTTAACTGTGCTGCATTCTCTGCGGAACCGGAATGCGTCTTCCCTCTTTCTTCATGTCTCCGGCGAAAACCCGGCGGCCGTAAATCTTTACAAAAAGACAGGATTCCGAATTACCGAAACCCTGTCCTATTATCTCTACTGATTATCTCTGGACGATGATTCCCTTTTCCTCGATTCTCTGCCTGACTTCCAGCATCTTCCAGTCTGTCTCGGCAATAATCTCGGCGCAGTTTCTAAGCTCCTGCCCAATCTCGGCGGCATCTTCGTCTTCCAGATCTTTTTTATATTTAAGCTGGTGATCCAGACTGGCCCAGAAATCCATGGCAATCGTCCTGATCTGCACCTCCACTCTTATCTGCTTCTTACTGTCGGAAAAATATACGGGAACTTCAATTATCATATGGTAGCTTCTGTACCCATTCTCCTTGGGACAGCGGATGTAATCCTTGATAGCTATCACCTTGACATCATCCTGGCGCGCCAGCATCTTGCTGATCTCGTAAATATCATCAATAAATGAGCAGATAACGCGGATTCCTGCAATATCATCCAGATTCTGCATCATAGACTCCACAGTAACGGGAAGGTCTCTTCTCTGTAACTTTTCAACTATACTGAGCGGTCTCTTGATACGTGATTTAATCATCTCTATCGGATTTCGGGAATTTCGGACGGAAAGCTCGTCATTAAGTACTTCCAGCTTTGTCTTCACTTCCCGGATCGCACAGGTGTACTGCATCATGCACTCCTGGAATTGCTTTGCCATTCCAATCAGCGTGTCCGGAACTTCAAATTCTTTCGGTGCGTTTACAGCAAACTGGGTCAGTTCACTGTTTGGATTCAGGTTAATATTCATTGTCAACACCCCATCAATTTTTCTTGGCCGTAACCCATTTTCATTATACATGAAAGCAAGGGCAGAAACAATGAAAGAATCCTTAAATTTTCGTAAACCAAAACCGTAACAGTAAACTGGAGATTTAGTTAAGCAGGTGAGGACGCCGCCG
>NZ_KE992916.1:0-23896 GCF_000466485.1 [Clostridium] symbiosum ATCC 14940
GTTCAAGTCCTACTCGGGGAGTTTTTTTGTATCATAAAATTTAATACTTAAGAGGCCCCATGGTCAAGCGGTTAAGACATCGCCCTTTCACGGCGGTAACACGAGTTCGAATCTCGTTGGGGTCACTCTGGCGACGTAGCCAAGTGGTAAGGCACGGGTCTGCAACACCCTTATCACCGGTCCGAATCCGGTCGTCGCCTCTATTAAGAACCATCAAGTGATGGTTCTTTTTATATGCATGAATATATATCGAATATAAGTTACCATATTAAAAGGGAGAAAGAGAATTATGCTGAGGAGTAAGTGGAAAAAATGGCTGCTGCGCGCTGTGGGATGCCTGGCGGCGCTGGCACTGATTATAGTGACAGGAGGTGCGATTTTGTTTAGAAACGAGTTGAAAACACTGGATTCTTTGAAGAAGATAGATGACAATGTCCTGTATACAATGAAATATGAGGGTGATTATGGCTTTGACGATTTTTTAAAGGTTGGGGCGTCTACAGATGGTGAATTAGTCAAATTTGTGACAGAGCGTCTTTTAAAAGGAATACCTCTGGAATTCTCTATCCCTGATTTAGGATGTTCAACATTCAGCGCACAGACAGAGGATGGAGATCAGATTTTTGGCCGGAATTTTGATTTGACATATTCCCCTGCGTTATTTGTCGAGACAGAGCCGGAAAACGGATACCGTTCTCTGTCCACAGTCAATCTGGCATTTCTGGGTTTTGGAGAAGATAAACTTCCTGAAACCTTTAAAGAGAAGATAATCACATTGGCAGCGCCCTATGCCCCTTTGGACGGAATTAATGAAAAGGGGCTGACGGTGGCAGTTCTGCGTATTGGCGACGAGCCGACAAACCAGGATACGGGAAAAGTCGATATCACGACCACCACGGCTATCAGGCTCATGCTGGATAAAGCGGCCGATGTGGAGGAGGCTTTGGCTTTACTGGAGCAGTATGATATGCATTCTTCAGCGGGAAGCTGTTATCATTTTCAGATATCGGATGCCCGGGGAAAGAGTGTGGTGGTTGAATATGTTGACAACGAATATGAAGTGATACCGGCCAAAAACAATTATCAGATGGTCACTAATTTTTTATTATCTGATAAAAAATATAATTTTGGAAGTGGTCAGGATCGGTATGAGATTCTGAAAAATACGCTGGATGAATGTAAGGGTGTCCTGAAGGATGAGCAGGCTGCCATGGACCTTCTCAAGGCGGCTTCAAGTGACTGGCATGTGTCGGAGACAACGGGACGACTCAACGCCACACAATGGTCGATTATTTATAATAATACGGACTTAACTGCCAGTGTGATTACAGGACGTCAATATGCCAAGCCTGCCCATGAATTCAGCTTAGTGGGAGAAATACGGGAGGAATAAATGGCTGAGACATTTAGAACATCTGAAATTGCTGCTCTGATTGGCGTACATCCTAATACGGTGAGATTGTATGAAGAACTTGAATTGATACCAAAACCGGAGCGACTGCCGAATGGATACCGTGTTTTTACGGACTTCCATCTGCAGCAGCTTCGTCTGGTCAGACTGGCTTTTGAAATCGAAGTACTGCAAAACGGCCTGAGAAAGAAAATGATCCGGATGGTCAAGACTGCGGCGGAACGTGATTTTGACAGCGCCATCACGCTGATACGGGAATATCTGGCTCAGATAGATCAGGAACGCCACGGAGCGGAAGAGGCAATCCGTATTACGAGACAGATTTTATCAGGCGCCGGACAAAGCGATGCTTTTTTACCTTATCTGAGAAGGCGTGAAGTATCGGAAGCCCTGGACATTTCTATGGACGCGCTCCGCAATTGGGAGATGAACGGCCTGCTTTCTGTTAAGCGGAAAGCAAATGGATATAGAATCTATACGGGTGAGGATTTACAGCGCCTGAAAATAATACGTGCCCTCCGATGTGCAAATTATTCGTTAGAAGCAATTTTAAGAATGCTGGGAGAACTTTCACAGGATCCGGAGGCGGATATCCGGAAAGCACTTGATACGCCTTCCCGGGATGATACGATTATCAGCGTATGCGACAAATTAATCTCTTCACTGAACGCGGCGCATAAGAATGCGGTTTTGATAGAGAATATGCTGACCGACATGAAACAGAGATTTTAAAACCCTCCACTATACCACCAATGTTTTGATTGGTGGTATTCTTTTTGTGAAGTAAGGAGGAAATGATATGAAGGACGTAATTAAAGTACAAAAACTGTCGAAGTCATATGGCGGAAAGACAGCCGTAGCAGAAGTATCCCTGACAGTGTCCGGGGGAATGGTCTTTGGACTTCTTGGAGCAAACGGAGCCGGAAAGAGTACCGCACTTGAGTGTATTCTCGGCATAAAGAAACCGGACAGCGGAGAGATCTCCATCTTGGGACTGAATCCGTTTACGCAGAGAAAACAGATATTTGAAAAAACAGGCGTTCAATTTCAGGAAGCTCATTACCAGGATAAAATTACGGTTGAGGAGCTTTGCGAGACCACGGCCTCACTCTATCGGAATCCGGCCGATTATCCGGAACTGCTGAGACGCTTTGGGATTAAGGACAAGCTAAAGAGCGCGGTCAGTGAGCTGTCGGGAGGGCAGCGTCAGAGACTGTTCATCGTACTGGCGCTCATTCCTGATCCGGAGGTTGTTTTTTTAGATGAGCTGACGACAGGGCTGGATGTTAAAGCCCGCCGTGAGGTCTGGAAAATTCTTGAAGAGTTAAAAAATAAGGGGCTGACAATTTTTCTCACCTCACATTTTATGGATGAGGTGGAAGTCCTCTGCGATCAGATCTGCATATTAAAAAAAGGAAAAGCCGTATTTTACGGCACGGTTTCTGAGGCAATCAGGCAGAGTCCATATGAGAAGCTGGAGGATGCATACCTTTGGTTTGCAGGAGAGGAGGGAGAAACTAATGAAGACTTTTAGGGTGATGTTGAAGACGGAGCTGAAGCTGTCGCTGAGAGGCATGGATATGCTGATATTTGCCATTATTATGCCGTTGGTAGTTTTGCTGATAATAGGCATGATTTTTGGCGGTAAGCCCGCATTCGAAGGAGCGGAATATACGTTTTTGGATCAGTCTTTTGGTGCGCTTGCCACGATATCGATATGTGCAGGAGGAGTGATGGGACTGCCGTTGGTGGTATCAGATTACCGGGGCAGGAAGATATTAAAACGGTTCCGGGCGACACCGGTCAGTCCCGCCATGATTTTAATAGTGCAGGTGGCTATCTACACGTTGTATTCGGCCATATCGCTGATACTTTTATATCTTACTGCCAACATGTTTTTTGGATTTCAGATGCGCGGAAGCTTTGTACATTTTTTAGGAGGATATATCCTAGTTATCTTTTCTATGTTTAGTCTGGGAATGATGGTCGGGGGAATAGCGCCGGATACAAAGTCAGCCGGAGTTATTGCCAGCCTGCTTTATTTTCCGATGCTTATCTTCTCAGGAGCAACTCTTCCTTATGAAATCATGCCGCCGGCCTTTCAGACGGTTGTCAACGTTCTTCCGCTTACACAGGGGATAAAAATTCTCAAAGCGGCCTGTCTTGGCCTGCCCCCTGAAAATGCTGCCGTGCCGGCATTAATTATGGCGGCTCTGGCAGTTATCTGTGTCACAGTCTCATTTTTGTTTTTTAAGTGGGAGTAAAAGCAATCAGGCGGCACACAAAATTTATGCAGTATGACTGGAAACGTAAAACACCTGAAAATCTAATTGTAATTGGAATAAAAATTTAACAGTAAATGGCAGGAACGCCCGGCGTGCCTGCCATCTTTTTATAAAAACTGATTATAAAATGTTAAAAAACTCTTTTTTTACTTATAATATAATGTATGATATAATAACATAGATGATTTCTATTTAATACGGCAAGGAGGAAACATGAATTTACAGTTTAAGACAGTTAATATAGACAATCTGGAAGAATTACTTCCCTTTTATAATTTGCGGCATAACAGAACGTGTGACAGCGTATTTTTGGAGAGCTTTATATGGAAAGAGTACTATCATGTCAGATATGCAATCTGGGAGGGGAAAGCGCTTCTATGGCTGATGGAGAGCGGAGGCAAGTGCTTTTCTGCAATGCCGCTGTGCCGGGAGGAGGATCTTCCGGGGGCGTTCAAAGCGATTGAGACATATTTTAACGAGGAATTGGGGTACCCGCTGGTGATTAATCTGGCGGATGAGTTTGCAGTGAAATATCTGAATCTGCCGGAGGACAAGTATCTGGTGGAAGAACAGGTGGATTCCAAGGATTATCTCTATGACGGCAACGCGATGCGGACGCTGGCCGGCAAGAAGCTGCATAAGAAAAAGAACCGGGTTAATGCATTTAAACGGGAATATGAGGGACGTTATGATTACCGCCGCCTCTGCTGTTCCGACAGCCATGAAGTGTGGGAATTCCTCGATAAATGGAGATTACAGAAGGGTGACGATGTGGAGGAGCATCTGGATTATGAAGTCCGGGGTATACATGACATTCTTAAAAACTGTTCTTCCCTCTATGTCCGTATGGGCGGCGTGTTTATTGACGGGCAGCTTGAGGCTTTTACAATCGGAAGCTATAACCCGATAGAGAATATGGCGGTCATCCATATCGAGAAAGCAAATCCCGAGATTAACGGGTTATACCAGTTCATCAACCAGCAGTTCCTGATTGAAGAATTTGCTGATGTGGAATGGGTCAACAGGGAGGACGATATGGGCCTGGAGGGGCTTAGGAAGGCTAAAGCTTCTTATTATCCGGCCGACTATGCGAGAAAATATCTTGTTGAGCAGTTGCTGGACGGAAAGAAAGGCTACCGTTGGGCTGAGCAGATTGGCAATACAATTTCCGGCAGCAAAATCGAGTATCTGTCCGACAATGAAAAGCAGGAGACAAAACGTCTCTGGCATTCCTGTTTTCCGGAGGATACGGACAAGTTCATTGAATATTACTATTCGGAAAAGACAAAAGACAACAGAATCCTGGTTAAGAAAGACAGCGGCCTGATTGTTTCGATGACTCAGCTCAATCCGTACCGTGTCAGTATGAAGGATAAAGAGATTGATACATTCTATGTTGTGGGTGTGGCAACAGATGCCGGCCGACGCCGTGAAGGGCATTTCAGAGACGTATTTCTGCAGATGATGCAGGATATGAATGAGGAGAAGGTTCCGTTCCTTTTCCTGATGCCGGCTGATGCCAATATCTATCTGCCGCTTGATTTCGCCTACATGTGCGAACTTCCGCTCATGGAGCTGACCCGGGAGGCGAAGGAACGGCTGACTGCGGTCGTATGCCATGACAATGAGGAAGACTGCCAAAAAGCGGCCGAGTTTATGGAACAATGGCTTTCGGCTCGTTTTGACATGTATTGCCTCCGCGACGGAGCCTACGTGAGCCGTCTTTTGAAAGAACTGGATTCTGAGAACGGGATTATGGAATTTCTTTACGACGGGGATAACCTGGCAGGTCTTAAGGCAAGCTGGGGAGACGGCCGCAAGGTCCAGCGTCTTCTTTATACAGATGAAACCAATGTCGGCGTGACCGGAAGGAAACCGATGATTATGGCACGTCTGACCTGCACGGAAACATTTCTGTCATTGTTTACCCTCCGTGAGCCGGGAGAAGAATTACAGCTTAAGATACGGATTGATGACGGGCTGATGGAGGCGGTGAAGGGGAATTATGTCTGGACTGTTTCGGCGGAAAGCTCGTCGGCTGTTAAGACGGCAGAAACATGGGACGCGGACGATAGGGATGTGTTGACTGCGGCACCGGGTGAACTGATACGATGGCTCTGCGGATACGAATGGCCTGAGGAAATCTGGCCGGGGATTTCGAAAGAGAAGGCCGGGCGTCTGGAGCTGATAGACACGGTCAATAACGTATTCATAGACGAAATAGTATAGAACCTGAAAGTCTTTGGGCTGCATCAGGGAAAGGGGAGAATTCGGAATGGATGAAACGGCAGCTTTACAAAAATGGATTGAAGAGAGCAGCAATATTGTGTTTTTTGGCGGAGCCGGAGTGTCGACAGAGAGCGGCATCCCAGATTTCCGAAGTACGGACGGCCTTTATAACCAGCAGTATGATTATCCTCCGGAGACGATTATAAGCCATTCTTTCTATGTAAAAAAGCCGAAGGAATTTTACCGGTTTTATAAAAATAAGATGCTGTTTCCGGAGGCAAAGCCGAACCGGGCCCATATGGCTCTTGCCAAACTGGAGAGAGAAGGAAAGGTCAAAGCCGTGGTGACCCAGAACATTGACGGCCTCCACCAGGCGGCGGGCAGCAGAGAGGTGCTTGAGCTGCACGGCTCGGTACACCGTAATTACTGTACCAGGTGCGGCAGATTCTACAGCCTTGATGATATCTTAAAAGCGGATGGAGTGCCGGTCTGTGACTGCGGCGGTGTGATAAAGCCGGATGTGGTTCTCTATGAGGAAGGATTGGATCAGGATGTTATTCAGCGTTCGGTCGAATATATCAGCAGGGCGGATGTTTTAATCATCGGGGGGACATCCCTCACCGTTTATCCGGCCGCCGGACTGATTGATTACTATCGCGGCTCCAAGCTGGTTTTGATTAATAAATCGGTTACCTCCAGGGACGGCCAGGCAGATCTTGTGATTTGTGACAGTATCGGCAAGGTTTTGGGTGATGCGGCGGGGCTGGATCAATGACGTCCTTGAAATAACGGATTAAAATAAAATTTGTCAGAGGGAGACTTTTGAATGATATATGAAGTAGGAGATGTCGTGAAACTGAAAAAACCGCATCCCTGCGGCAGTTATGAGTGGGAGATATTGCGCATTGGTGCGGATTTCCGCCTGAAATGCATGGGCTGCGGCCATCAGGTCATGATGGCCAGAACCCTGGTGGAAAAGAGTGCGAGAGGACTTAAAAAGAAGGAAGCATAAGCAAAGGGCTGTTATATCAGTTGTGTAAAGTGGTATAACAGCCCTTTTGCAGCTTTGGGGACTGGTTCAGAAGGCTATTTGAGGGGCTTCTTTTACATAAGCTTATGTCCGGCCAGTTCTCCGGCAATATCAAGAGCATCTTTCGCAGAAACATTTTCATGGACGATGGCTCTCAGGCCTTTGATAACGGCGGCCGGATGCGGGTGCTGCCAGATATTGCGTCCGTATGTAATGCCTGCGGCTCCGGCATCCATTCCCTGCTGTGTCATTTCAAAGCATTCCAGAAGCGTTTCGCATTTTGGCCCTCCTGAAATCACTACTTTGGCGGGAGAGCCTATCTCAACAATTTTGGCAAAGCTGTCCGGATCGCCCGTCCAGAAGCTTTTAATGATATCTACCCCAAGTTCCAGGGAGACTCTCACTGCATATCCGACATTCTTTATGCCGTACCGTTCACTGTCGTCAAGTAAGCATCCGCTTGGATAGCTGTGTGTAACGGTCGGGATGCCATACTGTCCCGCCGCCTTAATAAAAGCAGCGGCCCGTTCAATTTCCCGATCTTCCTCTTTGCTGCAAAGTGTCAGGCCCACCGCTATAGCATCCGCTCCCAGAGTGACGGCCTCCTCCACGGTGGCAATTGCCGTTTCTTCAGGAGAACGGTATCGGGTGGCATTCGTGCATTTTAAGACAAGAGCAGTTCTGCCGGCGAACAGATCGGTATAGTGCATGGCAATTCCCTTGTGGATGGTTAATGAGTCCGGTCCTCCCTCCATAATCTGTCCCAGAGTCCTCTCCATATTCTCTATTCCTTCCACGGGTCCCAGTCCTAAACCGTGATTGACGGCAACCATAACTGCTTTCCCGTCATTTCCAAAAATTCTGTTTATCCGTGTGGTTTTCCCCACACCTGAAAAAGTAGTCAGCATATTAAATTTGTTCTCCTTTCTCGATTGATTTCCAGCCGTCCCAGGATTCAATCCGGCCGGAAATCCATGCCTGCATATAGCTGTCTAAAAGAACAAGATCCGGCATGGAGTCGGAACAGCTTTTCCCGGATATAGTGATTGACGCGGCGGCGGCCGCATATTTTAGTGCCTCATCAATCGGATGTCCATTCATCAGCTTGGCAATAAATGTACCACAGAAAGAGTCACCGGCCCCCAGCGTCTTATAAACGCGCGCCGGCATCACAGGGCCGTGGAACTGCCTGCTGTCCGAAGTAAAGACGTTTGCGCCGTTCTCGCCGTGCTTGATACATACAAGGGAGGCGCGGTGATTCAGATAAGCTTCTGCGGAGAGGCGGTCATCGTCATTACCTGGATGTGTGAGTGACTCCAGTATATCAAACTCTTCTCGTGTGGAAATGATGATATCGGCATATTTAGCTGCCTGATGATAATAAAGGGAGGTCTCCTCCAAGCTGTTCCATCCGTCTTTCCTGTAGTCGGGATCAAAGATAATCCGGACGCCGCTTGCCTGCGCGTATTCCATGGCAAGAAGCACCGCCTCCCTGGCCGGGCTTCTGCAGAGAGAAGCGCCGGATATAAGCAGCGCTTTAAACTGGGAAATGAATGCTTTATCTATATCCTTCATGTCCAGGTACAGATCCGCCGGATCCTGACGGTAAAAAAAGTAGCTGATCCTGCCGCGCTCCGGCTGTTCCGCAATGGCAAGACTCTGTCTCTTCTCGCCGCTTTCCTCCATCGTCAGGTGGGAGGTGTCTACCCCCACCGAGTTAAGATAATATTTTACATAAGCACCCAGGGGATCCCGGGAAATCTTTCCGATAAAGGCGGTATCAAGCCCCATCTTAGCGGCCTGAACAGCAGTGTTGGCAGGAGATCCCCCAACGTGCTTAGTAAAAGAGATTACTTTTTCCATTGGCGCGAATTGCTGGGGGTACAGATCTACCCCGGAGCGGCCCAGGGCTGCCAAACCGCGGGATTTTGACGGATTAAAGTTTAGTTGTTTAAACATTTTATTCCTCCTGCTATTATAAAAATATGTTTATCATCATATGGATGCAATCCGGTCTATGAGCCAATTAAAAGATTCGGCAGTCCAACCGTGATGGCAGGGAAGACGATTATGAGAATCAGGCAGAGTATCAGTGTTCCCACTATATAAAGAATATCCGGGAATGTTTCATCAATCTGGATGCCCAGAATCCGGCAGGCAGTGAACAGACAGACCGCCAGGGGCGGGGTAGTGCCGCCGATAGCCAGATTGAGTATCAGGATGACGCCGAAATGAACCGGACTGAAACCGAGTTTTGTGACAACCGGCAGCAGCATCGGTGTCAGCAGGACAATAATGGAGATAGTCTCCATAAAGGTTCCAAGGAATAATAAAAGAACCGTAATGAGCGCCATAATCACGACCGGATTGGTACTCAGGCCTAAAATGGCTTCAGTTATAATATTGGGAACGTTATTTATGGCAAGCAGCCAGCCGAAGGGAGCGGCGCAACCGATAATCAGCATAATTACGGAGGTAGTGACGGCCGCCGATGTAAAAAGGTTCAGCAGGTCCTTAAGCTTTAGTTCCCGATATACGAAAAATGTAAGTATAAACGCATAGACAACGGCAATGACGGCTGATTCGGTCGGTGTCATAATACCCAGGAGTACGCCTCCCAGGACAAGGAGAGGCATCATAAGCGAGGGAATGGCATCAATTATAATATGCCGTTTCTCCTCCTTCGTATAGTTTTCAGCCTGTCCTCCATAACCGCGGCGGCCGGAAATAATGCGATTCATAACCAGCAGGCAGCCGATTGCCAAAAGGCCGGGGACAATGCCTGCCATAAAGATATTCCGAATGGAAGTTCCGGAGGAAGTGCCGTAAATTACCATCGGAAGGCTGGGCGGTATTACGATGCCGAGAGTGCCGGATGCGGCGATCACAGAGGCGGTATACCCCTTTTTATATCCGCTTTTAGCCATTTCGGGACCTACAATTCCCCCTATTGCTGCTGTACATGCCACTCCGGAACCGGAGATAGCACCGAAAAATGCGCTGGCAGTGATGCCTGCTGCACATAAACCACCGGGCTTTTTACCCAGGAACAGGTTGGCAAGCCGCATCAGTCGCGGTGTACATCCATAGGACATAATTTCACCCGCCAGGATAAAAAACGGCAGTGCCAGCAACGGGAAGGAGTTAAGCCCGTCCACCAGCCGCTGAGCCATGATGGTAACAGGCGTGAACTGGCTGACTGCCAAAAACGACATGGCGCTTATTCCGATTGAAAATCCCACGGGTACGCCGATGAACAGACAGAGAACCAGAATAATGAATAGTACGGCTATCATGGTTTATCCTCCTTTTTATCGGTGCGGAAGTTTTTAACAATATCTGCCAGGAAATACAGGCTCATCAGGATACCTCCCACAGGAAGGGACAGATATACCACGCCCATTGGGATTCTGACTCCGGTGCTGATATTCTTCATGGCAATAGCTATGACATCACCGCTTTTTACAGTAAGGATTGCGAGGAAAAGTATGCACAGTAAGTCGGAAAAACTGTTCACATATCTTCGCAGCCCGCCGGGCAGCAGGTTCACAAAGAAGGTGATACGCGTATGATCATTTCGGGACTCTGCAATGACTGAGCCGAGAAATACAAGCCATATCATGGAAAAGACCGCCATTTCTTCTGCCCAGAAATGGGCAATGCCGAAACAGTATCTTGACACGACCTGAAAAAAGATAACGGCAACCATCTCAATCAGTAAGAACATACAAATCCATCGAATACACACAATTATTTTATCCAGCATTTTCAATAAGTCCGCCTCCTCTTTTGTAAAATTTCACCGCTTTGCATGGACACAAAGCGGTGAGCAGACAGGGATTAATCATTATAAGATACAGCCAGATCGATTAATTCGGAGCCGTTCTCTTTTTTGAAGGTATCCCACACAGGCTGTACTGCCTCCACAAATGCGCTTTTATCGACTTCATTCACTTCCATACCTTTCGACTTCAGACGCTCTACCGCATCATCCGATTCTTTTGCGTTTAACTCACGTTCATAGTCGCGGGCTTCATTTGCAGCATTGATGATGACTTCCTGCAGTTCAGGTGAAAGGCTGTTCCATTTGTCGGGATTGAAGGCCAGGACTGTGGCATTATAAATATGGCCTGATAAGGACAGATACTTTTGCACTTCATCAAAATTTGAGGTTTCAATCAGAGGTATCGGATTTTCCTGCCCCTGTACAGTACCCTGCTGGAGGGCTGTGTACAGTTCGCTGAACTGCATAGGAACAACGCTGGCGTTGCATGCCTCAAACATTTTAATGCGGATCGGGGAATTGGCGGATCGGAATTTAATTCCCTTCATATCGGACGGAGTGACAATTGGGCGGACATCATTGGTGAAATGTCTCATACCGTTTTCCCAGTAGTTGATTACTTTAGTACCGACAGGTTCCAGAACTTCTTCGGCAAGTTTAACCCCGTATTCGCCGTCTAAAGCTTTGTGGGCTGATTCTGCACTTGTAAATAAAAACGGAAGGTCCTCAATACCAGCGCGGGCGTCATATCCCTGGTACATGGCTACGCCGGACACCATATCACAGTCTATAGATCCCTGGATTAACTGCTGAAGCTGTTCATTTTCACCGCCCAGAACGCTGTTGGGATAAATTTCAACCGTAACGGCTCCACCGGTGTTTTCATTTACGCGCTGGGCAAACAGCTCCATTCCTTTGTGGATTGGATGGCTTTCCTGAAAAACATGAGCAGCTTTCAAGGTCATGGTTTCAAACGCGCCGTCCGCCGGGACAGATGCCTCAGCTTCGGGTGCAGCAGCATTACTGCCGGAAGTATCTGGTTTTGTGGCAGCACTGGAATCTCCGGCAGAAGCACATCCGGTAAAAAGAAGCATACCGCACAGCATAACAGTAGGTGCTAAAATTCTTCTGTTCATAAAATAACCTCCCATAAAAACGTATACAATAGTTATCTAAGGCTATGTTAACACATTATGGTGATGTTTTCAATATCTTATTGTAAAGTTATTAATATATTTTAGTGAAAATATAGAAAACTACTCAAACGGAATGAGTATATTACCAAAAATTACCAATATCCTTTGCCGATGAGCAATCCGTATCTTGGTTCTCCCTTTTGGAACAATAAAACATAAAAAGAAAACCTAATCTCTCAAAAGCGGAGATTAGGTTTTCTTTTTATGTTTTTATTCTGACTGGCCGGCAATCAGTATTTTATGTCTGTCGTCCTGATAGGCGCCGGTGATTTCTTTATCCGGCAGCCGGTCTGTGATCAGGTAGTCAAAAGTGTTCAAAGGTGCATAACTTTTGATTGTCACCCTGCCGAATTTAGAATGATCGACAAGAAGGTAGCGGATCTGGGCCCAATTCGCAGCGGTTGATTTACAGGCGGTTTCGGCGAGACGGGAGTTCATGGCGCCGTATTCAACGGTGACTCCGGTCGCAGAGAAAAACCCTTTCTTAAAATTATAATTTTTAAGCATTTCAGCGCCGATTTCATCCAGGGCAGAAAAGGACATAATATCCCGCTCAAGGATTCCGCCAAATACGATGATCCGAATATTTTTATAGGGCAGCGCCTGGATAATGAAGTCGAGATTATTTGTGACTACGGTAAGCTCTTTCTTATCTTTGATAAATTCGACAAGACTGCCGGTGGTGGTTCCCGCATCAACAAAAATGCTGTCGCCGTCTTCAATCTGTTCGGCAGCAAGTCTGGCAATGGCCCGCTTTTCTGCCATATTATCAGCGGAGCGCAGACTGTAGCTGGTTCTGGGCGGTTCTTTAATCTCCGGGGTGATAAAGCTGACTCCGCCGTAAATTTTTTTAATCGTCCCGGTTTTCAATACTTCGTCAATATCGCGCCGGGCTGTATTTTTTGAAATTTGAAAAACTTCACATAACTCATCGAGTGAAACGCTTCCGTTCGTTTCTATATATTTCAGCATTTCTTCCAACCGTTTAACTCTTACCATATGATCCTCTCCTGCGGGGTATTTTAAGAATATTACAAATATATAACAAAAATATACCATATAAATACCCAGCAAACAAGTCTTTTATAAAATGTTTCATTTATATAGGTAGAAAGAATTAAAAAGAAAATGGCAGAAATACAGAGAAAATAAGAAAAAAACCTTGCAAATAACAGGAAAACCTGATATCATAAATATTCGTGATATATTAACTAAAATCCTTACTCCCTGCTGGAGTCAGGGGGTCAGAGACCACAAGGAGGTAAAAAGAGCATGAACAAATATGAATTAGCAGTTGTTCTTAGCGCAAAACTCGAAGATGAAGAGAGAGCAGCAGCAATCGAAAAGGTGACAGGTTATATTACACGTTTCGGCGGCACAGTTGTTGACATTGATGAATGGGGTAAGAAGAGATTAGCTTACGAAATTCAGAAGATGAAAGAAGGATTTTACTACTTCATCCATTTCGAGTCTGATTCCGTATGCCCGAACGAAGTTGAGGCACACATCCGTATCATGGAGCCGGTAATCAGATACTTATGCGTAAGACAGGATGCATAAATAGAGAAAGAGTGATCGTATGAATAAAGTTATTCTTATGGGCAGACTGACCAGGGACCCGGAAGTGAGATACTCCCAGGGAGAACGCGCTATGGCGATTGCCAGATACACTCTGGCTGTTGACAGAAGAGGCCGCAGAAGCGGCGGAGATGACGGCGCACAGACAGCAGATTTTATTACATGTGTCGCATTCGACAGAGCAGGAGAGTTTGCTGAAAAATATTTCCATCAGGGAACCAAGGTTGTGGTAACCGGAAGGATTCAGACTGGCAGCTACACGAACAGAGACGGTCAGAAGGTATATACTACAGAAGTAATCGTAGAGGATCAGGAATTCGCAGAGAGCAAGAATGCGGCAGGCGGAAATGAAGGCGGTTACCGCCCGGCAGAACGTCCGGCCCCATCCAGTGCGATTGGCGATGGTTTCATGAACATTCCTGACGGAGTAGAGGATGAAGGTCTTCCGTTCAACTAAAGACGGGAATCGGTCCCCTGTAAGTTGGACGAGGGCTGTATGAACAGCTTATTTGTGAAGGAGGTAACTTAAGTGGCATTCAATAAAGGTGATAGAGCAGACGCTTCCAAGATGAGAAGAGGCGGCATGCGCAGAAGAAAAAAAGTTTGTGTATTCTGTGGAGAGAAAAACGGAGTAATTGACTATAAAGACGTTAACAAATTAAAAAGATACGTATCTGAGAGAGGAAAAATCCTTCCGAGAAGAATCACAGGAAACTGTGCAAAACATCAGAGGGCTCTTACAGTAGCTATCAAGAGAGCAAGACATATCGCTCTTATGCCATATACATGTGACTAATTTTAGTCTTTCCTGTGATAGGGCATTCCATTAAAACACAGAGACATTGCTGCAGGACCGGTTATCCGGTCTGCGGCGATGTCTTTTTGCGTTTTCTTCGTTGACGCCCCGGTTTTTCTATGATACGATTAAAAAAATATTCCAGGCCGAAAGATTCGCTCTGACGGTGAGGATGATAACTGAAAGAATTAAGATGTTGCGCTGACACAAAGAGGGTTCTGAAGTGAAAGAGGAGCAGACAGCGGTATTTTTGCACCCTTTTTCAGGGTGCTTTTTTATTTAACAGGAAAGTTCTCCTGTTAAATAAAAACCGCTCCGCGGAGGAACGCACTGCGGCGGTAGGGAATAATGTCGCCGAAGCGACCCGCCGCAGGCGGAGAATCCCGAAGCGGGATTCTTGCTTGTTTAACAGGAAAGTTCTCCTGTTAAATAAAAACCGCTCCGCGGAGGAACGCACTGCGGCGGTAGGGAATAATGTCGCCGAAGCGACCCGCCGCAGGCGGAGAATCCCGAAGCGGGATTCTTTCTTGTTTAACAGGAAAGCCCTCCTGTTAAATAAAAACCGCTCCGCGGAGGAACGCACTGCGGCGGCAGGATGGACCAATGTTTGTTTGGCTCAGAGAGGAGAAAATATGGATTCAAGAGTTGCACTAATTGGAATTATGGTGGAGAAGGAGAACTCGGTGGAGGAGCTGAATAAACTGCTTCACCAATACAGCGGTTATATCGTGGGCCGCATGGGGATTCCGTATCATAAGAGGGGAGTAAATATTATCAGTGTTGTGATTGACGCTCCCGCAGATGTTATCAGCGCTTTGTCGGGAAAACTGGGGATGCTGGACGGGGTGACATCCAAAGCCGTTTATTCAAAGACATCCAGACAGGGAACCGGTTCCAGGGAAGGCGCGGAGGAAAAACGTGATGGGTAAACAGGAATCGGAGAAGACGGTGACAGGAAGTGACGGCTCCGGCAGATACGAACGGAAAGCTTTGATTGACAAGCTCTATGAAACACAGGAACTGAGCAGGGAGGAATGGATTCGTCTGATAGAGGGGCGGACACCGGAGCTGTCGGAATATTTGTTTGAAAAGGCGAGAGCCGTGCGGGAGCGCGAATACGGAAAAGCCGTTTATATCAGAGGACTCATTGAATGCAGCAATTATTGCAGAAACAACTGTTATTATTGTGGAATCCGCCGCGGGAATCAGAATGCGCAGCGTTACCGTCTGACTGCGGATGAGATTCTCTCCTGCTGTGAAAATGGCTATAGTCTGGGATTCAGGACCTTTGTGCTTCAGGGAGGGGAAGATCCGGCAATGACGGATGGCTGGGTGGCAGACGTAATCCGGAGGATTAAAAAAGAATTTCCGGACTGCGCCGTGACACTTTCTCTGGGGGAAAAAAGTGAAGCAGCATACCAGTGTTTATTCGACGCGGGAGCCGACCGGTACCTTCTCCGGCATGAGACGGCCGATGCAGACCATTACGGCAAGCTTCATCCGGACGGTCTGTCACTGGCTCACAGAATGGAGTGCCTGAGAACCCTGAAACGCATTGGTTTTCAGACCGGGTGCGGCTTTATGGTCGGTTCTCCGGGCCAGACACCGGAGTGCCTGGCAAAGGATATGGCATTTATCAGGGAGCTGAATCCCCAGATGGTAGGAATCGGCCCTTTTATTCCCCAGCATGATACTCCGTTCAGGGATGAAAGGGCGGGGGCCTTCGAAGAGACATTATGGCTTTTGGGATTAATCCGCCTGATGCTGCCAAGGGTGCTTCTTCCGGCGACCACGGCGCTTGGAACCATTCATCCAAAGGGAAGGGAGCTGGGAATGCTGGCAGGCGCCAATGTGGTGATGCCGAATTTGTCACCTCTTGGCGTCAGGAAAAAATACCTGCTCTATGACAATAAAATCTGCACGGGAGACGAAGCCGCCGAAAGCCTGAATTCTTTAAAAGAGAGCATGAAGGCTATCGGATATGAGGTGGCAGTCGGCCGTGGAGACTATAGATTGTAACTGTTACAATAAATTGGCTAAGGAGAAAGGCCGGGAGAGTTCCGGGATTCCTGACTCCAAAGAAAGGAAAATCATATGTATAATCCATCATCAAACAAAGCAGGGGAGTTTATCAGCCATGAAGAAATCATGGAAACCCTGGCCTATGCAGAGGCCAACAAAAATAACGAAGAGCTGATAGACAAAATAATCGGTAAGGCGAAGCTTAAAAAGGGACTGAATCACAGGGAGGCATCCGTCCTTCTGGCCTGTGAAATTCCGGAGAAGACCGCCGAAATCTACGAACTGGCAAGGCAGATTAAAGAAGACTTCTACGGAAACCGGATCGTCATGTTTGCGCCGCTCTATCTTTCTAATTACTGTGTCAATGGATGCGTCTATTGTCCTTATCACCTGAAAAATAAGCATATTGCCCGCAAAAAGCTGACGCAGGAGGAGATACGCAGGGAGGTCATTGCGCTGCAGGATATGGGCCATAAGAGGCTGGCGCTGGAGACTGGCGAGGATCCGGTGAATAATCCCATCGAGTATGTCCTTGAGAGCATTAAAACCATTTATGGCATTAAGCATAAAAATGGGGAAATACGCAGGGTCAACGTCAACATAGCGGCGACCACAGTGGAGAATTACAGGAAATTAAAGGATGCCGGTATCGGCACATATATTCTTTTTCAGGAGACCTATCATAAAGAAAGCTATGAAAAGCTCCATCCGACAGGGCCGAAACACGATTATTGCTACCATACGGAGGCCATGGACCGCGCGATGGAAGGAGGAATTGACGATGTGGGCATCGGAGTTTTGTTTGGCCTTGAACTGTACCGTTATGAGTTTGCCGGACTTTTGATGCATGCGGAGCATCTGGAAGCGGTACACGGAGTAGGGCCCCATACGATCAGTGTGCCGAGAATCAAGAAGGCTGATGATATTGATCCGTCCCAGTTTGATAACGGCATCGATGATGATATATTTGAGAAAATCGTGGCCTGCATCCGGGTAGCGGTTCCTTACACGGGAATGATTATTTCCACCCGGGAAAGCAAGAGCTGCCGCGAACGCGTCCTGAAGCTGGGAGTCTCCCAGATTAGCGGAGGCTCCAAAACCAGTGTCGGCGGCTATGCAGAGGAAGAGCCGGAGGAGGAAAACTCATCCCAGTTTGATGTCAGCGATAACAGAACACTGGATCAGGTGGTGCATTGGCTGATGGATCAGGGGTTTATCCCCAGCTTCTGTACGGCCTGTTACCGGGAGGGAAGAACAGGAGACCGTTTTATGAGCCTCTGTAAGAGCGGACAGATCCAGAACTGCTGTCATCCGAATGCCCTGATGACACTGAAAGAATACCTGGAGGATTATGCGGCGCCTGATACACGCGAGATAGGCGGGAAGCTGATTATGAAGGAGATTCGGAACATACCCAGGGAAAAGGTTCGCGAAATTGTACTGAAAAATCTGGAAGAGATAGAACAGGGCAAACGTGATTTCAGATTTTGACAGAAGCGGAACCACCATGACACAGGCAGTATAAGGAGGCGCGTAAATGGGACTGAATGAAACCCCGTCAGGGGAGAGAATACATATTGGATTTTTTGGAAGAAGAAATGCCGGTAAATCAAGTCTTGTCAATGCAGTGACAGGTCAGGAGCTGGCGATTGTTTCCGAGGTTAAGGGTACGACAACGGATCCGGTCTGTAAATCCATGGAGCTCCTGCCTCTGGGACCGGTCATGATTATTGATACGCCGGGTATTGACGATGAAGGAGAGCTGGGGGAAAAGAGAGTCGGAAAAAGCCGTCAGATACTGAATAAAACAGACATTGCCGTTCTGGTAGTCGATGCGTCGGCCGGGAAAGGGGAGCAGGAAGACCGTTTGATCCGGATTTTCCGAAGGAAAAATATCCCATACCTGGTAGCATATAATAAGACGGATCTGAACGGCGCAGAGGGGACGGAAGGCGGCCGCCATGAAATATGGGTCAGCGCGGCCACCGGCTACCATATTCATGAATTAAAGGAACGGATTGCCGCTCTTGTCTCGCCGGAGGGCGACGGGCGGAGGCTGGCCGCTGATCTGATAAAACCGTCGGACCTCGTTGTTCTGGTCATTCCGGTTGATAAAGCGGCTCCGAAGGGGCGTCTGATCCTTCCCCAGCAGCAGGTAATCCGTGACATTCTGGATACAGGCGCATCGGCTGTTATGTGCAGGGAAGACGAGCTTAAGAATGTGCTGGCGTCCCTGAACCGGGCGCCCGGACTGGTGATAACGGACAGCCAGGTGTTTGCCGATGTGGATAAGATTGTGCCGGAAAATCTTTTGCTGACCTCCTTCTCCATTCTGTTTGCCAGGTATAAAGGCGATCTCGGTCAGACATGCCGCGGAGTAAAGGCGCTGAAAACCCTGGAAGACGGAGACAGAATCCTGATTTCCGAAGGCTGCACCCACCACCGCCAGTGCGGTGATATCGGCACAGAAAAGCTGCCTGCCTGGATCCGGGAGTTTACGGGAAAAGAACCGGAATTTGTATTTACATCAGGCACGGAATTTCCGGAGGATTTGTCAGGGTTCCATCTGATCATCCACTGCGGCGGCTGTATGCTGAACGAGAGAGAAATGAAGTACCGTCTCAGGATGGCGGTTGACCAGAATATACCGATGACAAATTACGGGGTGGCAATTGCATATATGACCGGAATACTGGAACGGAGCGTCCGTCCGTTTATTACTCTGATTTCATGAGAGGGTACCGGGCCTGATGCTCCAATCAAGGCGAATATATTGGAAAAAATTTAATGTTAACCAAATTATAAAATATAGTTGACAATTGGAATCCGCCTGTTTATAATAAGCAGTATCGAAAGGCGGAATTACAATGAGTATAAGAATAGCAGAAGAGATAATAAACGGAAGACGTCTGAACAGAGAGGACGATTTAGCTTTTTTCATGGAAGAGGATTTAGATTCTCTTTGCAGGGGAGCAGATGAAATCCGGCGCAGGCTGCGTGGAGACAGGGCTGATTTATGCTCTATCATCAACGGCCGCAGCGGCCGCTGCGGGGAGGACTGCAAATTCTGTGCCCAGTCATCATGCCACAATGCAAAGATAAACGAGTATCCTTTCCTGGAACCGGAGGAGATTCTTGAGGATTGCAGAAGGCATGAGAGACAGGGAGTCGGCAGATACTCCGTAGTCACGGCCGGCAGGGCCCTGAACGGCCGGGAAATGGATCTGGCTCTGAGAGCATACAGAAGCATGAAGGAAAATTGCAAGATTGAACTGTGCGCATCCCACGGACTGCTTTCCCAGGAGGACTTCTACAGGCTGGCAGAAGCCGGAATTTCCCGCTATCATGCGAATATAGAGACATCGAGAAGGAATTTCCCAAATATCTGTACCACACATACATATGATGATAAGCTGGAAGTAATCCGGCGCGCCAGAAATGCCGGTCTGGCCGTCTGTTCAGGCGGAATCATCGGAATGGGGGAGACATGGGAGGACAGAGTCGATATGGCATTCAGCCTGTATGAGATGGAAATAAAATCAATCCCAATCAATATTCTCCAGCCAATCCCGGGAACGCCCTTCGGGACGCTGCCGCCTCTGAGCGAGGAAGAGATTCTTCGTACCATTGCAATGTTCCGCTATATTAATCCGGATGCAGAGGTCAGGCTGGCAGCAGGGAGAAATTCAATGGAACATTCCGGCAAAAAGGTATTTACGGCCGGGGCCAACGCGGCGATTACGGGGGACATGCTGACCACATCGGGAAATAACATTGCAGACGATATGGCGATGTTGACATCAATGGGATTTGAGGTTTAGGAAAGGACAGAGGACAAGAACCATGGAAAAGACAGCAAGCAGCTCAGTGAAAAAGAGAGCTTTATCGACGAGTCAGATGGCATTAATAGGAGTTATGACGGCGGTAACCTGTATTCTGGGTCCCTTTGCAATCCCGATTCCCATCAGCCCGGTGCCGATTTCTTTTACGAATCTGGCAGTCTACCTGACGGTGTATGTGCTGGGAATGAAGGCCGGAACGATAAGTTATCTTATTTATCTGCTCCTTGGATTTGCCGGACTTCCCGTATTTTCAGGCTTTACAGGCGGTGTGGCAAAGCTGGCGGGGCCAACGGGCGGCTATCTGGTTGGATTTATTTTTATGGCAGTCATAGCGGGCTGGTTCATTGATCACTTTCAGGGCAACCGGATAGCCCATGTGGCAGGGATGGCAGCCGGTACGGCAGTATGTTACGTCTTTGGTACGGTCTGGCTGGCCGGCCAGCTGGGAATCAGCTTTACGGCTGGGCTGGGAGCCGGTGTCATTCCGTATCTGCCGGGGGATGCCGCGAAAATAGCGCTGGCTGTATTGATCGGGCCGACACTCAGGAAGGAAATACGGAGGCTGAGCAGACAGTAGAGGCGCAGCGTATTGTAAAAAGATACGTTACCGTTTACACGGCTGTATACCGCGAGGTGTGAACAATAATAAAGATACAGAAAATTTCTTGATACAAGCCATAGTTAATTGAAAATTGCCTCCTGTTATGGTATTATATAGGTAAGAATTGCAGTATTGAATTAACGCTACAGTTCGGAAGGAACGATAGCGAAGCGCCTGTTGAATATGGGAGGAGGCCTGTATTATGGGAAAAAAGATAATCACAATCAGCCGTGAATACGGAAGCGGCGGCCGCCAGGTGGGACTGACCGTGGCAAAGAAGCTGGGAATGGAATTCTATGACAAAGAGCTGATTGATGCGGCGGCAAAAGAAATTGGCTTTCCTACGGAGATGATCGCTGACAGAGAGCAGAGATTGACCAACAGCCTGCTTTATAATTTTGCTATGGGTACTCTTTATGGGATTGCCTATCCGAGGGAGCCTAAGGTTTCGGAGCTTCCGCTGACAGAGCAGATTTACCAGGCACAGAAGAAAGCGATCGAGGAGGCGGCCAAACGGGGTTCCTGTATCTTCGTGGGGCGCTGCGCCGATTACATTCTGAAAAGCCGGCCCGATGTTCTGCGCGTATTTATTTATGCAGACCGGGACATCAGGAAGAGAAGGGCCATTGAAGAATACGGTGAGATAGAAGAATATATTGATGAATTTATGTACCAGACAGATAAGAGAAGGCGGATCCACTATGAGAATTATACAAATCAGAAGTGGGGAAGCCGTGAGAACTATGATCTGATGCTCAACAGCGGAGATTTGGGTCTTGATAAGTGTGTGGAATTATTATGTGAAGCTGTTAAATGACGGCAGCATTGTCAGTGCAGCCCTGAACAGAACAGTGTATGGCAGGACGGCCCGGTTAAATGACGGGCCGTCCTTTTTGGTGGGAGATTATCCCTGAATCATCCGGTTAAGGTGTGAGAACAGGGAAGAGCGGCGCAGTACCTCGAGAAGAACCACGGCCATGGCCGTTCCGCATACAGTACTTGTCAGGAATGGTACGACATAGAAAAAGAGTGCGATTTCTTTACCCATTAGGAGGACTGCCACCGGATAGCAGAGCATTGCCCCAATGATTCCGGTTCCGATTATCTCGCCGGCATAAGCTAGAACAAAGCGGCCGGTTTTCCGGAAGAGAAATGCGCCCAGGAACGCTCCCGCCATGCTGCCGGGGAAGGCCAGAAGACTGCCTGTACCCATGAGATTCCGGATCAGAGAGGTGCAGAAAGCCATGGCGACGCCGTATAACGGCCCAAGAAAAACTCCGGCGATAACGTTGATGAAATGCTGGATTGGAAAGCAGCGGGAGGCGCCGATCGGTACGGAAAAGCCGGACAGGGCTACGGTCAGAGCGACCAGCATGCCTCCAATTACAGTTTTTCTCAGACTCAGGGCATTGGAGGCTCTCGTCGGAGTGTGCGTGGGAAGAGCAGAATCTTTTTCATCGCCGCAGAGGACTGTCATATGATTTTTCATTACGTATTCTCCTTATTTGCATGAATATATGTATAATTCCTTCAAGTATAAGCGATTCTTTTATTCGTCATAGATGCTGACAATCTCTCCGTCGAGGATACGATTCATGTTTTTTACAGCGCAGAAATTACCGCACATGGAGCAGGTGTCTTCTTTTTCCGGTTTCCCTGTGGCGCGGTAACGTCTGGCCTTCTCCGGGTCAATGGACAGGTCGAACATTTTTTCCCAGTCGAGCCGTTTTCTGGCCTCACTCATTTTCTGATCCCAGTCGGAGGCTCCTCTGATACCTTTGGCAATATCGGCCGCATGAGCGGCGATTCGGGAGGCGATAATGCCTTCCTTTACATCGTCGAGATCCGGAAGCCGCAGATGCTCGGCCGGAGTTACATAGCAGAGGAAGGAGGCTCCTGACGCTGCAGCGATAGCGCCTCCGATGGCAGCCGTGATGTGATCATAACCGGGGGCAATGTCTGTTACCAGGGGCCCCAGGACATAGAAAGGCGCGCCTTTGCAGAGCGTCTGCTGGATTTTCATGTTTGCGGCAATCTGATCAAGAGGCATATGGCCCGGGCCTTCTATAATGACCTGGACATTCTTGTTCCATGCCTTCTGGGTAAGCTCACCCAGGGTAATCAGTTCCTCGATCTGGGAAATATCGGAAGCGTCCGCGATACATCCGGGCCGGCAGGCGTCGCCCAGACTGAGGGTTATATCATATTCCTGGCAAATCTCCAGGATCTCGTCGAAATGTTCAAAGAACGGGTTTTCAAGACCGGTCATTTCCATCCAGGCGAAGATGATGGAGCCGCCTCTTGAAACGATATTTGTCAGCCTCTTTGCCTCTTTGAAGCGGTCTGCCGTATTTTTATTGATGCCGATATGGATGGTCATAAAATCCACGCCGTCCTCAGCATGCATTTTCACAATATCAATCCATTCTCTTGAAGTTATTTCCTTTAATGGCTTATGGTAATAGACGACAGCATCATAGATGGGTACGGTACCGATGATGGCCGGACACTCGGAAGTCAGTTTGCGGCGGAATTTGCCCGTATCTCCAAAGGAACTTAAATCCATAATCGACTCGGCGCCCATAGCGACAGCGTCATTCACCTTTTTCAGTTCCATGTCGAGATCACTGCAGTCCCGGGAGGTTCCCAGGTTTACATTAATCTTTGTTTTCAGCATCGAACCGATTCCATTCGGCTCAAGACAGGTGTGGCGTTTGTTGGCCGGGATGGCCACCTTGCCTTCTGCGACGAGGCGCATCAGTTCCTGCGGGTCAAAATTCTCTTTTTCCGCCACGGCTTTCATTTCTTTAGTCAGGATGCCTTTTCTGGCGGCGTCCATTTGTGTGGTGTAGCTCATTTGCATATCCTCCTTTTTTTCTGGAGGGATCAGGGATATAATTATAGAGCCTGTCCCGGCCGTCACCCACTCCGGAGCGCGTCCGCTTTAGCGGTCATACGCCTGAGCACGCAGTGCGATCCTCCGCGGAGCGGTTTTTATTTAACAGGAGTCTTTCCTGTTGAACAAGAAAGAATCCCGCGAGCGGGATTCTCCGCCTGCGGCGGGTCGCTGTGGCGACATAATTCCATCCCGCCGCAGTGCGATCCTCCGCGGAGCGGTTTTT
>NZ_KE992916.1:23996-31379 GCF_000466485.1 [Clostridium] symbiosum ATCC 14940
GAGCGGTTTTTATTTAACAGGAGTCTTTCCTGTTAAATAAAAAAACCTGGGACCAACAGATCCCAGGCTCGAATAGTTATATATCCGTCTTGTATGATCCCTACGTTGGCATTATCCAAATCAGGTTATAAAGGTCGAAGTTAGATTACTTCCTCTCAGCCCGCCTACGAGCTCCCTATTGATGGTGAGTGTAACACTATATTGACGGATTGTCAATACTGGAATGGAATTTCGCACCACGCCGATTTCTGGCGGGGGGTGAACAGTAACGGGGGAGGGGAACAGCACCGGGATCACCAGAGTTTATTTGATTATTTCCAATTCCATAATAAAGTCTTTATGTTTTTTATTATTTGTTTATCCGCAGGTCAAACTTTTGACACAAATTTCCTGTATAGTAATAATCAAACAGGACAACAACCTTTTACATAGACTTTTTCATACTCATGCCGGCGGGAGAAATCCAGCCGGCCCCCCCTTTTTTCAGGGAAGTTTTTATAATCGTTTTACTATTTAAAATAATAATATTCTATCTGCTGCTTCGCGATCGTCATACTGGGATTCCCCAGAGAAACCCGCAATTCCTTGAGTACATTTTTTAAAGAGTTCCAGAAAGTATCGGTATCGCTGAACTCAACAGGATTTCTGACGACTGTGATGATATGGGCGTATTCGGCTAATTCGCATCCTCTTATTGTTCCGCACACCAGGCTTCTCTTATCAACAAGCCCGGTGATAAATTGACGGCTTTTTTGATATTCATTTTCAGTACAAGTTTTCCAGATATGTGAAATGTATTCATCAGTATAGTACTTTGCGTCAATTCCAAATATAGTGATTGTATACCTTTCAGCATGCATAGGAGTATACCTTCAATTTCCCATTACTTATAGTATATGACGCGGCAACGGTTTTGCTCATTAAGGTTGTCACGTATTCAAGTTGAATTGGGGCGGTTGATATGAATTTCCTGATTTTGTCAGAAAGTCTTAATCCTTTTTATGGTTTGTTTATTTCAGGGTCAAACTTTGGTCACAAATTTCCTGTATAGTAATAATCAAACAGGAGAACAACCTTTTACATAGACTTTTTCATACTCATGCCGGCGGGGAGAAATCCCGGCCGGCTCCCTCCATTTAATGGGGAATATTATTCTAATCTGTATTTTCTATCTCATAAATAATTCTTTGTGAATTTAAATATATTTATTGATTATCATTTCAATTCAGTAAGTTCCCGACCTATGAACAATATGATACTTATAAATAATGAGAGCCCCGGAACAATATATGTTCAGGGGCTCCTTATTGATGGCGGTAACCTGTGCGCGTTGCGTGCAGGTTATCGTTATACGATGTACCGTGAAAGTCAATACCGGCTTTCTTTTTTGTGTGAAATCATTAGGAACATATCAGCAAAAAAATTTACTGATAATAGCCGTAATCAAAGGTTTCGGTTACGGTTTCCAACAGTTTGGTATCTTTATATGCTCTGGCGGTTACTTTTAAGCGATAGCTGTAATTTTTTGCGATGCCGTAGGTTTTCTCCATCAGGAAACCTGTACTATCCCTTGATTCCGTCCAGCTCTTAATTGTTTTCCATGAGCCATCAAGCTGCTGAAGCTCAGTGGTTACCTTAACTTTATTAGCCTCTGCTGAGCTGCAGTCACATACCACGGAAATGAGGGCTTTATTTTCTGATTTGATTACTATTTCGCCACTTAACATCGTCCAATGGGACCATCTGGGTGTGCCTGCGAAAGCTGTAAAAGCGAGGCAGGATACCATAGTGACAGCGACAACAAAAGTTACAATTGCTTTTTTAAACATGTTTTTCATATTAAAGATTCCTCCTTTTTTTATTCATTTAATAAACGTTTCAGGAATCTAAAATATAACATAATATTAAATTATTTTATGCTTTCTAAAATTTTGTAAGCTTCTTCCAGTGGAATAGAGCCCCTCAGATAAAGCTGATGCATGTTTTTGTACATTAAAACTCGTACTTCGTCCTTTTTCTCAATCATATAGACTTTATTCCCATTGATTTCTGTTGCTACAACATTTGCTTCTTCAGTATCCATAGTTTTAGTTGTCAGATTGTTAAAATAATAGAAGAAATACTCTTGATCTTTATCTTCATTAAGATAACGTATAAAAAAAGACAATTCTCCTTCATTAACTTCATCAACACTAAACCCACTAGGAATATACTGAGGCTCATATTCCTGAAATTTTTTAGTCAAATTAAAATTATTTTCTCCCTGCATATTAAGCTTCGTTGACTTTTCCCGTATCTCCGAGAAAAACCGTATCAAAGGCAGACGAAATGCTTCCACACGCGTCACAGTCAGAGTGCTGATAGACAGGATAAGGATGATGCAGGCAGCAGCCTGAAGACGTTTTCTGCGATATTTCTTCTTGTTCTCTTCTCTTTCTGCCCGTTTTAATATATCTTTTATTTTACGGTTATGCTCATCAGAAAATTCATGCGGACGTTCATTGCCGGATTGATAGGCCTGCATTTCTCTGTCATTTTCAAGCTGTTCTTCGAGGGCTAATTCTAATAAATAATCACTTTTCTTTCGTTTTAAATCGTCACTCATTTTAACACCTCCCTTAACAGCTCTGCCAGCAGCCGTTTTGCACGCAAAAGACGAGTGTTCACGTTAAATTCGCTTATATTCAATATTTTAGCCGTTTCTCTGGCGCTCAGGTGGTGAAGGAGCCTTAACCTGAGTACCTCTGTATATTTTTCGTCCAGTTTGTCTATGCATTGGATTAACTTTTTATAGTCCTCCGTCTCGATGTAGAGATCCTCCGCACTCCGGCTGGTATCTGGTTTTTCAACTGTTTCAAAAGGGATTGGCGCATGACTGGCTTTGCGTAAATGATCGATAGCGGTGTTTTTTGTGATAGTAATCAAGAGATTTTTGCAGCGTGACCGGCCTATTTCCTCTTCTTCTATTCTGTATAATATATCAATCAGCTTTATCAGAGAAAGCTGTACCACGTCTTCCGCGTCATGTGTGTTCTTCGTGATATCATAGGCAACCCAGTACATCATGTTTTTATACTGATCATAAATCCGCTGAAACTTCGATAAATCTTTTTCATTCTCAACCATACTGAATAATAGCATAAGCGATAACCCTCATTTGTAATTTACCCGATTTCTCTTTGTCTGCCTATTATATCAGATTTGACGTCATATTGCAAAAGCAGCAGGTTAATACCCGGCGGAATTTTGGTTTCCGCAAGGAGTGATCAGTAACTAACTGTTACCGGCGCCGGACCCGGTTCCAATCTATTTCTGGACTAACAGATTTGTTTATGATATAATGTTGAGAATAGGTGGGCGTTTTTTCACGGGAGACAGAGAATGAGAGAAAATACAAAAATAAAGGGCCAACTGCGTTTTTATCTGCAATGGCCGGTAATATTGTCGGTTTTTTTGATGGCGGCAAACCTGGTTGTGGGTGCGATCAGCTCCAAGGCCGGCTTTGCTATGTCTGGATTTACCTTGCTTTATATTGTAATTGCCCTGTGGCTGTTCCTGTACAGGAGAAAACGGCTGATGGGCGGACTGGTGGAGTTTTCGACAGAATATGCATGGGTGCAGAAGCAGCTTCTCTCTGAGATGGCGATGCCATATGCGATAGCTGATTCGGAAGGCCATCTGATTTGGATGAACAGTGCCTTCGGGGCTGTTGTGAAAGAGGACAAAAGCTGCAGAAAGAGCCTGACGGCTATTTTTCCGGATATTACAAAAGAAATTCTGGAAGATATGGAGGAACGTTCCAGCATCCATTCTTCTTTTGACGGGAAATTTTACCGGGTTGATATCAGGCAGATTTATATGGATGAGAATGAGAGCCTGAAACTGGAAGAAGCTCAGGGGATCACGGAAGAGACCTTGCTGGCTATCTATCTGTTTGATGAGACGGAAGTACTCTCCTATAAGAGGGAGATTGATAACCAGAAGCTGGTAGCGGGCCTGATTTATCTCGATAATTATGAAGAGGCGCTGGAGAGCGTGGAAGAGGTGAGACGCTCCCTTCTTTCTGCACTGATTGACCGTAAGATTAACAAATATATCTCCAATATGGATGGGATTGTTAAGAAGCTCGAGAAGGATAAATATCTTTTTGTCATCAAGCAGCAGTATACGGAAGAGATTCAGGAGAACCGTTTTTCACTTCTGGAAGATGTTAAGACTGTTAATATCGGGAACGAGATGGCGGTTACGCTCAGTATCGGTATGGGTATGAACGGAACCAGCTATATAACGAACTACGAATATGCCAGAACCGCCATTGACATGGCTTTGGGCCGGGGCGGCGATCAGGCTGTAGTCAAGGACGGAACGAGAATCCGCTATTACGGCGGAAAATCCCAGCAGCTTGAGAAGACGACCCGTGTTAAAGCCCGCGTCAAAGCGCATGCAATGCGGGAATTGATGGATACAAAAGACAAACTGCTGATTATGGGTCACAAAATTGGCGATATCGACTCCTTCGGCGCGGCCATCGGGATCTACCGGATAGCCACTTCGTTTAATAAAAAGGCCAGAATCGTCGTCAACAGCGTCAATTCTTCTGTTAAGCCGATGATGGCAAGATTTCAGAACAATCCGGATTACCCGGAAGATCTGCTGATGACGGGTGAAGAGGCGGCTGAGTGGGCTGATGCCAATACGATGCTGTTTGTCGTTGACGTCAACAGGCCGAGTATTGCCGAAGCTCCGGAACTGCTTAAGAAGATTAAGACGATTGTGGTGCTGGATCACCACAGACAGAGCAGTGAGATAATCGACAACGCAGTGTTGTCCTATGTGGAGCCGTATGCATCTTCAACATGTGAGATGGTGGCTGAGATTCTTCAGTATATCGGAGACGGCATTAAAATCAAGCCGGCAGAGGCTGACGCCATGTATGCCGGAATCGTTATTGATACAAATAACTTCATGAACCAGGCCGGAGTCAGAACGTTTGAGGCGGCAGCTTTCCTGCGCAGAAACGGCGCTGATGTGGTCAGGGTCAGAAAATTGTTCCGCGATAAGCTGGAGGACTATAAGGCGAGAGCCGAGGCAATCCAGAAGGCGGAGATATTTAAAGAGTATTTTGCCATTTCAGAGTGTCCGGCTGAAGGGATTGAGAGTCCGACCGTGGTCGGGGCCCAGGCGGCGAACGAGATGCTCGATATCGTCGGAATCAAGGCATCTTTTGTACTTACTCATCTTGATGACACGATTTACTTCAGTGCCCGTTCCATCGACGAGATTAATGTCCAGATTATGATGGAGAAGATGGGAGGCGGCGGCCACAGGACGATTGCCGGAGCCCAGTTAAAGGGAGCAACGATTGAGGAAGCCAAGGTAAAATTAAAAGAGATTATTACAGACATGCTGGAGAAAGGGGATATATAGACATGGAAGTTGTATTATTGGAAGACGTAAAAGCATTAGGAAAAAAGGGACAGATTGTAAAGGTGAACGACGGTTACGCCAGAAACTTTATTCTGCCTAAGAAATTGGGAATCGAAGCAACTTCAAAGAACCTTAACGACTTAAAACTGCAGAAGGCCAACGCCGATAAAATCGCTGCGGAGCAGCTTCAGGCGGCAAAGGATCTGGCTGCGGACCTGGCGGAGAAATCCATCACACTTTCCATCAAAGCGGGAGAGGGCGGAAAAGCGTTTGGCTCTGTTTCATCGAAGGAAATTACAAAAGCGATCCAGGATCAGCTTGGAATGGAAATTGATAAAAAGAAACTGGTGCTTCCGGAACCGCTTAAGACGTTCGGAACCCATGAGGTGCCGATCAAGCTTCATCGGGATGTAACAGGAAAACTGGCTGTCAAGGTAGTGGAAAGCTAAGAATCCGGCAGAAAAAATGAAATTCTGACAAGCCGGTAATTGTTCAGAAATCGGAGGTCTACAGATGGATGAAGCGCTTATAAAAAGGGTACTTCCCCACAGCGTAGAAGCAGAACAGTCGGTCATCGGCTCGATGCTGATGGATAGAGAGGCAATTATTTCGGCGTCTGAGATAGTCACAGGCGCCGATTTTTACCAGCACCAGTATGGTGTGATGTTTGAGTCCATGGTGGAGCTGTTCAATGAGGGCAAGCCGGTAGATCTGGTAACACTCCAGAACCGCTTAAAGGAAAAGGACGTCCCGCCGGAGGTCAGCAGCCTGGAGTTTGTCCGCGACATAGTCACAACGGTACCGACGTCTGCCAATGTTAAAACCTATGCGAATATCGTCAGGGAGAAAGCCGTACTGAGGCGGCTTATTAAAGTAAACGAAGAGATAGAAGGGCTTTGCTACGCAGGCAAGGATAAACTGGAATATATTTTGTCTCATACGGAGAAAGCCGTGTTCGATCTGCTTCAGAGTAAAGGCTCGGGTGAATTTGTGCCTATCAGGCAGGTCGCTTTGAATGTATTGGAAAAGATTGAGACGGCATCTAAGAATCAGGGAACCGTCACCGGCGTACCCACCGGGTTCATCGATTTGGATTACCGTACATCCGGTTTTCAGCCGTCGGATTTTATTTTGATTGCGGCCCGGCCGTCTATGGGTAAAACAGCATTTGTACTCAACGTTGTTGACCATGTAGCGGTTAAGAAGGGACTTCCCTGTATGGTTTTCAGCCTGGAGATGTCAAAAGAGCAGCTCGTAAACCGAATGCTTTCAATGGAGTCTAATGTGGATTCACAAAAGCTTCGTACCGGTACTCTGACAGATGCCGATTGGGACGCGGTGGTGGAAGGCATCGGAGTAATCGGAAATTCAAAGCTGATTATCGATGATACACCGGGTATCTCCATCATGGATCTGCGCTCCAAGTGTCGTAAAATGAAGCTGGAATATGGTCTTAGCGTTGTAATTATCGATTACCTGCAGCTGATGTCCGGCAGCGGCAAGGGCGGTGAGAACAGGCAGCAGGAGATCTCGGAGATATCGCGATCACTGAAGGCACTGGCCAGGGAACTGAATGCGCCGGTAATTGCGCTGTCCCAGCTGTCGCGAGCCTGTGAGACCAGGCCGGATCACAGGCCGATGCTTTCCGACCTTCGAGAGTCGGGGGCGATCGAGCAGGATGCCGACGTTGTAATGTTTTTATATCGAGATGATTATTATAATAAAGATACGGATATGCCGAATATTGCAGAGGTAATTATTGCAAAACAGAGAAACGGTCCGATAGGAACCATCCAGCTTATGTGGAGGCCGGAGCTGACAAAATTTGCAAACCTGGCAAAATAAAGACGGAGCAGAGAGAACAGGAAGACTGTTTAAGCTGCTCTGTTTTTATTTTGCACAGGTGAGGACGCCGCCGCAGGCAGCGGACGGGGTGGTGGAGTGTGTATATGAGTC
>NZ_KE992916.1:31479-50146 GCF_000466485.1 [Clostridium] symbiosum ATCC 14940
CTCCAAAGAGTGCAAACGGTCCCCGCAGCAATTCTTTCCGGCCGGATTCCCCCTCACGACACCCTTCAACCGGGGACGGAAGACTCAGCCAGCCCCCCCCACCACACCGGACATGGTCCGTTCCGGACGCGTCCTCCTACCTCAGTTAAATTTAAGTAACAGCGTCCTGTCTGAACTGTTACATTTTGCATAATGCTTTTATAATTGAAGTACAAAAAAAATAGTTGCACACTCAACCATTTGGTGTTAAACTAATAGTTGAGTGTGCAACTATTGTGACGGAGGAAACAGATGATGAGGCAGCCATATCAACTGAATAAGCTGATATCCATTATACATCGGCATGGACAAAGGTTTTTTGACAGGGAGTTATTCGAAGGAGTAAAGAGCGGACAACAGTTTTTTCTGGTTCGAATCTATGAGAATCAGGGAATCAGCATGCAGGAATTGGCGGGACTGGGATACTTCGACAAGGGGACGGTGACCCGGGCAGTCCAGCAGCTGATCGATAAGGAGTACATAATAAAAGAAACGGATGCGAAAGACAGGAGGCTCTGTCATTTATATACCACTCCGAAAGCCCTGCCGCAAGTGGAGGAAGTTTACGAGGTCGGGAGACACTGGAATGAGATATTAATGGATGGTTTAACGGAGCAGGAGAAGGAACAGGCGGCAAAACTGCTTGGGAAAATGGCTGACAATGCTTATCAATCAATAAAAAATAAGAAGGTGTATTAATATTGGAACAATTTACAGTAAGAAAAGAAAACCCGCTGGAGTATAAGCCCATCGGTCTGCTTCTGGTGGAATTTGCGGTACCGGCGACCATAGCGGTTCTGGTAAATGCGGTTTATAACATTGTAGATCAGATTTTTATCGGCCAGGGAGTCGGTTACCTGGGAAATGCGGCTACCACCGTATCCTTCCCTGTCATGACAATCGTTATGGCCTTTGCCACCTTAATCGGGTCGGGCGGAAGCGCTTATGCGGCAATTAAACTGGGGCAGCGGCAGGAGGGGGAGGCTGAAGATGTCCTGAATAATATGTTTATCATTGGGCTTTTATCCGGCATTTTGATTTCGGCAGCGGGGCTGATATTTTTAGATCCGCTGCTGCGGCTTTTTGGCGCGACGGATACGATTATGCCCTACGCCAGGGATTACGCCTCCATTATTCTGGCGGGAGTTCCGGCCAGCATATTGGGACCGTGTCTTTCAAACATGGCAAGGACGGACGGACAGCCGAGGCTGTCCATGTACGGAGTACTGATTGGCGCAGTTCTTAACACAATACTCGATCCGGTCTACATATTTATCTTCCACTGGGGCGTAAAGGGAGCGGCGATTGCCACCGTTACATCACAGCTTATCTCAGCCGCGGTTCTGGCATGGTATTTTATCAGAAAAGGTTCAATACGCCTGAAGCTCAGTAAGATGAAAATCGTTCCGCGTGTGGCAGGACGAATCGTTACTCTGGGAATGTCTTCAGGTGTGACACAATTAGTGGCCTGCCTGATGCAGATTGTCATGAATAATTCACTTGTTCTTTACGGTAATCAGGTATCTACCGGAGGGGATGTTGCTCTAAGCGCGATGGGAATTATAATGAAGCTGGCAATGATACTCGCCTCCATCTGTATTGGTATCGGAATCGGTTCTCAGGCTATCTGGGGATATAATTACGGAGCCGGACATTATCACAGAATAAAGAAATTGTTAAAATGCGCGATGACGGCAGCCACAGTTTCCGTAGTAATCGGCTGGCTGGTATGCCAACTGTTTCCAAGACAGATTATACAGTTGTTTGGCGGAGGTAATGAGATTTTCATGGAGTTTGCAGTGAAATGCATGCGGGTATATCTCGGAGGTATTTTCTGCGCAGGATTTCAGATTGTAGCGACAAATTATTTCCAGGCCACGGGACAGCCGCTGAAAGCAACGGTTTTATCCATGCTGCGCCAGCTTCTTCTGCTTGTCCCGCTGATACTGATACTGCCTCTCTTTTTCGGCCTGGATGGGATACTTTATGCAGGACCGGCCGCCGATGTCGGCTCTGCCCTGGTAGTTGCCTGCTTCATTGTACCGGAAGTTAAGAAACTGAACAGGCATGTTGCGGAAGAAAAAAATTACTAAATAGAAAAAGAATCATGCTCAGTGTCCGAAAAAGGCATCAAACAGCTGATTCTGCTCCGGATTGTGTACTACGTAACCGATTGCAATTTTATTATGGGTAAGTTCAATAAGCTGCTGCGCTTTTTCCGGGCCGAAGGCCCCGCACAGCTCGACTGCCCCGAACCCCTCTTTCTCCAGTTCCTTAAGCTTCGAGCAAGCCTCTTCGAAGCTGCGGACTGTGTAGATATGGGTGGACATTGTCTCTTTCTCAAAAGATGCCTGATGTACATCAGGATTATAAGCGTCACTCATAAGAATAAAAGCAAATTTTTTCTTCATGCTCTTAAACCTCCCCGAAGTTCAATAAATTCAAACCTACTTCTTCATCAAAACGGCGATCGACGCTGCCGTCTATTATAGTTATGACCATCTCACAGGTTGCACTCACGACAGCCCTGTTCAGATGACCGCCGAACACTTCTCCTTTTTCATTGCCGGCGCTCATATGGATATGGGTGTAAAAACAGCCGTCCATCGTATTTATGGTTCCGGTCAAAGATACAATCTCAAAATTTCCTTTGAAATCATTCGAATCATACTTCTTTTCCAGCGTTTTAAACACCCCGGCCGTGAAATCATTGATAGCGCCGAGAGCGGTAACCTCGGCTAATCTGATATCCTCTTTTAATGATATTTCTTTAATCTTTTCCAGTATCTCTTCGCCTTTATCAATCCTCGCTATTATTTTATTACCGAATCGTCTGTAGTCCATATTTTTCCCTCCGAAAATGTTGATATGATTTAAAAGCTGCGTTTAATTGAATTTTAGTATCTGCCGGCTTAAAAGTCAAATGCTATGAAAGCATTAAAAAAGGAAATTAAAATCGGCTTTTTTATGCTGCTTTTCATACACGGATTTCGACGTTTTAAACGCTGTTTTGGGCAGTTTGCACAAGGTCTATTGACCATGGTGTTAAGAAAATGTAAAATTAGCTCATAATTATTAAATAATTATAAAAAGACAGTAAACAAATAAGAAAGAGGGTAAGGAGTATGAAAAAAACAATGAAAGCAATCGTGGCATGCATTACCTGTTTGACAATGGCGGCGTCACTGACGGCCTGCTCGGGAGATTCGGGGACTTCCGGTTCAGGCAGCACGGCAGCACCGGCACCGGCGGCGGAGTCCCAGGAAGGCGAAGGGGAGGGTGTTCAGGCGCCTTCTGTGGATATAGACAGAGCCACGGAATTTGTAACCATTGCAACCGGTCCTACCAGCGGAATTTATTATCCGATTGGCGGAGCTTTCGCGACGGTGCTCGGCAATGCGGGGTACAAGACCTCCGCGCAGGCGACGGGAGCTTCGGTTGAGAATATTAACCTGATTACCGCAGGTGAGGCGGAGCTTGCAATTGCAATGCAGGATTCCGTCATGCAGGCGTATGAGGGATTCGGCGCTTTTGAAACGCCAAATACGGAACTGCGCGCGGCTATGCGCCTGTGGCCGAATTACGTTCAGCTTGTAACGACGGCAAACACAGGAATCAAGAGCGTAGAGGATCTGAAAGGGAAACGTGTCGGAGTCGGCGCTCCCAACTCAGGAGTAGAATTAAATGCCCGCATGATTTATGAGGCATACGGAATGACCTATGAAGACAGCGAGGTTGACTATTTATCTTACGGTGAGGCCATCGACCAGATGAAAAACGGACAGTGCGACGCCGCTTTTGTTACATCGGGACTTCCAAACTCTACGGTCAGTGAGCTGGCGTTCAGCTATGATATGGTAATCGTACCGATTGACGGAGACGGAAGAGATAACCTGATTAATAAATACCCGTTCTTTGCGGCCAGCATAATCCCCGCCGATACTTATAATAATGAGGAGGATGTGGAGAGCGTTTTTGTATATAACATTATGCTGGTCAACAAAGACCTTTCCAATGATATGGTATATGACATGATGGACTGTATCTTCAATGATATCGGCAGCATTAAAGCCTCCCATAACACAGCCGATCAGAATATCGACGTGACCTTCGGTGTAGATGACGTTAAGATTCCACTCCACGACGGCGCCGCTAAATGGTGGCAGGATCATGGATATGATACGCCGCAGAACTAAGCTATTATTAACCGCAGCTTTTCTGCTGATTCTTTCAGCTTTGTTTGTTGTTTCTGCCGCAGCGTTCCGGCTGCGGCAGAGAGAATACCTGGTCATCAGGAACCAGGAGTCGGGAGACACTTATGTGAGAGTGCCGGTGGAGACCGGAGATGAACTGACCTTTGGGTGGGAGCACTCTTTTGAGCATATCCCGTGGAATGAATATTATGAGATTGAAGAAGACGGAAGCTTTCTTCTGCATACGATTTCGGTAGCCGGGTTCGGCGCGGGTATTCCTGCGGAAATGGACTGTACCTACCGCTATGAGGATGGACTCATTTACATGGACGATATAGAGAGCGAATTTCCTCAGTTTAACTGGATTAATTCGCAGACGGCATTAAAAGAGATAGGATTAAACGGCCGCCTTTTGATCCGGGGCAGTGATATGCCCCATCATCAGAAAATCGTACTTTGTATTGAATAGGGCAAGGAGGATATGAAATGGTCTGGAAGAAGAAAACGGCGGATACAGCCGTACCGGAGGAGAATGCTGAGGCAGCAGCCGGGGAAGACAGGGATAAAGAGATAACGGAGGCCGACAAGCAGGAACTCCTTGAGAAATTTGATAAAGAAAGTAAGACGCGTACCTTTGTATCACCGGCGGTTGCCATGGCATATAAGATATTCGCAATTCTGGTTACGCTGTATCATCTTGTGTTTGCATCCGGTTTCTGGATGCCTGAGACACTGAAGCACCGGTCACTTCATGTGTCTATGATTCTTATACTGGCTTTTGCCATGTATCCCGCAACAAAAAAGGCAAGCCGGAAAATAATTGCCTGGTATGATTATATCCTGATAGCACTCTCGGCCGCTGTACCGCTGTACATGTGGCTTGATTATTTCAACATCATCAATCGGGCCGGAAAGCCCAACTCCATGGATGTTATAATCGGAACGCTGCTTACGCTGCTGGTGCTGGAAGCAACGAGGCGGGTGTGCGGCATGGCGCTTCCTATTTTAGGCGTAATTTTTATTTTATACAGCCTGATGGGAACAAAGCAGGGCCTGATACCGGTTAATATTCCCGGCATATTCCTCCACAGGGGATATACGTGGCAGAAGCTGATGAGCCACTTCTTTGCCAATACAGAGGGAATATACGGCTCATCTGTCAATGTTGCGTCAACGTACATATTCCTGTTTATCGCATTCGGCGAGATTATGAACAAGTGCGGCATGGGTAAATTCTTTAATGATATTGCCAACGCGCTGGCAGGAGGAAGCAAAGGCGGGCCTGCAAAGGTGGCCGTTGTGGCCTCCGGACTACTTGGAATGATTAACGGCGCTGCCGTTGCGGTCGTCGTGACAACGGGTTCCTTTACCATTCCGCTGATGAAAAAGACGGGCTACGACAACGAATTTTCAGGAGCCATTGTGGCCACCGGCTCTGTCGGCGGACAGCTCATGCCGCCGGTTATGGGCGCGGCCGCCTTCATCATGGCAGAGACTCTGGGCATAAAGTACAGTACGCTGCTGGTATCGGCCATTATTCCTGCCGTAATCTACTATATGGGAATCCTGCTTCAGATTCAGATGCGTGCGGAGAAAATGGGAATGCAGGGTACGCCGAAAGACCAGCTCCCGAAAGTCGGGGAAGTAATGAAGGAGTACGGCCATCTCGCCATACCGCTCGTCTTCCTGATCTATATGCTGTTCTTCAGCGGGAAAACGGTTATTATGGCCGCATTTTACACAATTCTGTTTACAATCGTCGTTGCACAGCTCCGCCCGAATACCAGGATGAGCCTGAACGATATTATTGATGCTATGGTAGCCAGCGCCAAATCGACTGTCTCGGTTGCCATTGCCTGCGCCTGCGTCGGAATTATCGTAGGAGTTTGCAGTATCACCGGTTTTGCACTCAACATGGCAAGTACGATTATTCAAATCGGCGGACAGAGCCTGATGTTCACATTGATGTTTACAATGGTAACGTGTATGATTCTCGGTATGGGACTTCCGAGTATCCCGTCCTATATCATCACATCCACGATTGCGGCTCCGGCACTTGTGACACTGGGGATCCCCCCGATCGCGGCCCATATGTTCTGCTTCTATTTTGCAATGTTTGCAAACCTGACGCCTCCGGTTGCCCTGGCAGCCTTTGCCGCGGCAGGAATAGCGGGAGGAAGCCCGATGAAGACCGGATGGGCGTCGGTCAAACTGGCCCTGGCCGGCTTTATTCTGCCTTATATGTTTGTTTATAATACGGAGCTTCTGCTTCTCGATACTCCGATTGCCAAAGGAATTCAGGTGGCGATTACCGCTGCCATCGGCGTATTCCTGATCAGTGTGGCAGTAGAGGGATTCCTGTTTCGAAAGGTCAATGCCGTCTTGCGTATTCTCTGTTTTGCCGGCGCCTATCTGTTAATTGACAGCGGCCTGATTACCGATATTATCGGTATTGCAATCTGCGTTGGAATAGTTTTATTACAGAAGACAATGGCAAAAAAACATGGTACAATAGTTACGTAAAAAACCGGCATAAAGGGATGCTGCGGAGCTGCACGGAAGCCGCAGTATCCTTTTTATCATTGAAGGCGGTGATCTGTGCGCGCAGCGTGCCGGTTATCGTTAATCGGATAGCGCCGGGAATGGGGGAATCAGTATGGTTTATGACGTTATTATGAGTATCTGTATGAACATCTCTCTGCTCATTGTTCTGGCCCTTATGCTGACTAAGATAGAATTTGTCAAGGTGCTTCTTTTGAACGGGGAAGAGGAGGAACGCAACGATCGCAAAACCGGAACCAGAAAAGTCCGTAACCAGCTTGTATTGGGAGGCATTTTCGGAATATTCTGTGTTATTTCCGACTATATAGGAATCCAGGTGGAAGGGGCGCTTCCCAATACCCGCGTAATCGGGGTGCTGTCAGCCGGGTTTCTGGGAGGGCCCGTATCGGGAATGACGACGGCCGTCATTGCCTCTATACACCGGTACCTTATATTTCCGGAGCGTATCAGTACCCTGGCCTGCGTTTTGGCGGCTATACTCCATGGGGTGATCGGCTCCTGGATTGGATATGCAAAAAAGGACAACAGGCAGTATTCCAACTGGTTCCTTCTTGTCAGCACTTTTGTGGCCGAAGCGATCCATATGATACTGATACTGATTTTAACGAGACCGTTTAACGAGGCGCTTGTAATTGTGAAGATTGTGCTGGTGCCGATGGTTATCATTAATTCGGTCGGTATGGTCATCTTTTTCAGCGTGTTTAAATCCATATTCAATAATGAAGACCTGAAGGTAGCGGTTAATGTATCCCTGGCGCTCAGAACAGCGGAGCGGTGCGCTCCTTATCTCGGTGATGCCGAGACGAACAGGGAAAGCATGCAGAAAATAATCGATATTGTCATGTCTGAGCATAAATGCGTGGGTGTGGCGGTGATCAGGGAGTATGAATTTCTGGGACGGAGCAGCGCCTTCGATTCGATTATACTGGATAAAACCTCCTATCCCCGTCTGTTGGCAGCCACGAAGACTTACAGAACCACGAGAATCAGCAGGGTTCCATTGCCGGAGGATGCTTTTTATCCTCTCTATGAGAAAAATGTGATTATTTCCGCCCCAATTGTCCGAAGCGGGGAGGAAGTTCTTTCTTTTGTCATGCTGGCCAGGAAGAATGCATATTCCTACCGTGCGGATATTGAATTTGGAACGGGTATCGCTAATTATTTCGCAACCCAGTTAAAGCTGGTGGACATGGAAAAACAGAAAGAACATCTGAGGAAAGCGGAGATTAAGGCACTCCAGTCGCAGATTAACCCTCATTTTCTTTTTAATGCGTTAAATACAATCTCCTGTTTCTGCCGGGAAAAGCCGGAGAAGGCGAGAGAGCTTTTGATGGCACTCAGCTCCTACTTCCGCAATATGCTGGACGACATTGACAGCAGCGTGACACTGGAGACGGAGTTAGAACATGTAAAAGCCTATCTGATGCTGGAGGAGGCGCGGTTTGAGGAGCATCTGAAGATTCGAATCGAAGCGGAGCCGGAGGATCTGACCTGCCGCGTACCGAATCTTATCCTGCAGCCGATTGTAGAGAATGCAGTGCGCCACGGCGCGATGAAGAGGGATAAGGGGCAGGTGACAATCCGTATAAAAAAAGAAGAAAAATCGACGATGATTGATGTGATAGACAATGGTCCCGGAATGGATAAGGAAATAGTAGACCGGCTTTATGAAAACGGCAGTTCTCAGCTCCCTCATCAAAATGAAGGGCATGGAATCGGCATGCTGAATGTGCAGCGGAGGCTGACGGGTATATTCGGAAAAGGAGCCGGTCTTCAGATTATTTCGGGAGGGTCAGGAACTATTGTGCGAATGATTATTCCAAACCAGAAAGAGAGGACAGATGAGGATTGCGGTAGTAGATGACGAACGCCCTGCAAGAAGTGAACTGGTATATCTGATCAGGCAGTGCAGTCCGTCGGCGGAAATCACGGAGGCCGACAGCAGCGACAGGCTGATGGAGCTTCTGAATACGAAAGTATTTGACGTCTGCTTTGTGGATATCGATCTTGGGAGAGCAAACGGAACAACGCTGGCATCGATGATAAAAAGCAAGGTTCCCGAGGCGCAGATTATTTTTGCCACGGCTTACCGGGAATATGCGGTAAAAGCATTTGAGCTGGGAGCAGCAGATTATCTGCTTAAACCATTTGATTTGGACAGGGTAAAAAAGACGATGGGCAGGCTGGAGGAGAAGAGAGCCGAGGCGGCAGGCGCGCGGGAAATGGCGATTAATAAAATCATGGTCAATGCCGGAGCCAGCTTTCAGGTTCTCGATGTATCGGATATTATATATATTGAGACGGAAAAACGCTCCTGCCGGATTCATACGGCTAAAAAGTCGTATCTTCAGAATGAGTCTCTGAATTATTATGAGACGAGGCTGAAAAACTGCCGGTTTTTCAGAATACATAAAAGTTATCTGGTGAATCTGGATTATGTTCTTGAGATGGTGCCGGCATTTAATAACGGTTACAGCCTTAAGATGAAATATCATGAGAAGGTGTTACTTCCGATTGGAAGGACACAGGTGAGGGAATTCCGGCAATTATTTGCCAGGTAATATGTATGCCACGGAAAAACGCCCTGCAGAGAATTATGTTCCCTGCAGGGCGTTTTGGGCTATTGTTCACACGGTTGTATCCCGCGAGGCGTTTGATATTAACGCCGGATTTATCAGGTGGTATAATATCCGTCAATCCGCGCGCCTTCAGGCAATTCGAAGACATCTTCAGGAACCCCCATGATCCAGCCGCTCTCGGAACTGTGATGGTTTTCCATCGCACCGGCGAAGTGGAGCATCGCGATTCCGGCATTCAGGCGCGTATCGTCAGGTGTGGTCAGTTCATCGGGAAGAGTGACAAACAGTATCCTGTTTCCGTCCATAATAAAGCGGTAGGACTGCAGGTTTAAGTAGGACGGGGCGCAGCAGGCGGCAATGAAGGCCTGGTACAGGCTGCTGTTGAGGGGGAGTGAGGATATCTCCGCGCTCTCACCCCAGTTTTTTGTGTATACGGCATGGTCGACAGACAGTTTTGGAGCAACGAAGCCGGTACGTTTTTTTATGGTTACATCAGAGATACTTTTGATGTCCAGTCTGGAGGAGGGCAGCATGACAGTGGCATTGCCGAAGGCAATCAATGCACATGGTTCCATATTTTCCGGAAGGCTAAGGCGCTTTTTCGTCTCGGTACTGTCTCCGACGGTGATCCAGCAGGACTCCAGTTCCAGTTCCGTCAGTTTCATGACGAGATCCTCACCGATATAGCCTGCATTTTCCAGATAATGATCCATCTTCGGGGAGGAGATGAGAAGATAATGGGGCGCCTCGATCATAAAATTATGGTATCCGGCACAGCCTGAAAGGATTGACTGGGTCTCCGGTCCCAAAAGTTCAATTGTAACCGGAATATCCTCTATCAGTTTCCTGCACTGCAGAAAATAGTCCTGAAGTTCTTCGAGCTGGCGTTCTAAAACCGGTTTTTTCTTAAAACTCCTTGTAGATTCACGTTTAATTGCAAGATTGTAATAATCCATCATAAAGCCACCTTTCTAAAATTTTTCCTGTAAGAGATTCTTTAACACAGATGTATATGGAATCTGCTTATACTGAAATTCTACCATTTATCTGGGGTAATTGTCAAACATAAACAATTGTTTTCTATCAATAGACAGAAATTGCCTGTTCAAATAAGAAAAAACATATGTTAAAATTTTTCCCTGATATTCATATTCCTTCTGAACCCGGCATATAGTAATAGTAAGCTACGAAATATTGTGGACTAAAGGAGAGGATTTATTATGGCTGAGATACATTATCTGATTTCAGATGCGTCGAAAAAAGTGGATGTAGAAGCACATGTGCTGCGTTACTGGGAGGAAGAACTGGAACTTCCAATTCCCAGGAATGATATGGGACACCGATATTATACGGATTTTCATATCCGTCTTTTTAAACAGGTAAAAGTGCTGAAGGAAAAGGGATATCAGTTGAAAGCGATTAAAACTGCGCTGGCAAAATCCCTTCAGGACGGTAAGGTGATTATTCCCAGTGAGGTCCTGGAAGAGGATGTAATTGCCGCATTGAAAGAAACAGGTATAGGAGAGCAGGACATGAAAGAGCAGAAAGGGAATGAAAACAAGAACGGCGAAAAACGGGCAGATGAAAAAGTAAAGGATGGACAAGCATGTGAGGGCGGTGGAGAGGCCGGACTTACGGCTCTCGATAAGGACAGTGTGGAGGCATTGCTGGCCGGAGAGAAGATGGAGCAGTTTCAGAAGGTAATGAACCATATAATTGGACGGGCTATGGAAGAGAACAGCGAAAAACTGAGCCAGGATATCAGTTATCTGGTGCATGATAAGCTGATGAAAGAGATGGAATATCTGATGCGGGTTTCTGATGAGAGGGAAGAGGAGCGGTTTAAGCAGCTGGACGAAGTGATCCGTGCCTATCAGAGGGACAACCAGGGCAGGGCGGAGGCGGCGGCCTCAGTCACCGGCTTTCCGTTTTTCCGCTTTAAAAAGAAAAAATTCGGCCGAAACGGAAACAAGCTTTGACTTGTTTCTGCTGCGGCCGATTATTGAAGGCGGTGACCTGTGCGTGCGGCGTACAGGTTATCGTTGGAGCGCACTGTAAAACTCCGCTGTAACCTCTGAAGCGGAGTTTTGCTGTCAGGCTTTCCGGCAGGCCTTTATAAAAGCGGAGAAAAGACGGTCGGCATGTGAATACTTTCCGGCCAGCTGCTCGGGATGCCACTGGACCCCGAGCAGAAACGGATGTCCGGGCTGTTCCACCGCTTCGATGATGCCGTCCGAAGCGCGGCCGCAGACCGTCAGGCAGGGGGCGACATTGCGGATGGCCTGATGATGAAGGCTGTTGACCTCCAGCGAGAGGGATTCCGATATCTGCGCCAGCCGGGACCCGGTTTCGACCGCTACCCTGTGGGCCGGATGCGTTGCGTTAAACGGCTGCCGGTGGGCAATCGGAACGCGTCCTGAAAGCTGTGAAAAAATGTCCTGGTAGATATCTCCGCCAAGGGCGATATTAATGAGCTGGGCTCCCCGGCAGATGCCAAGAACCGGCTTTTTCCTTTCGTAAACCTGGGAAAGCAGCAGCAGCTCAGAGGAGTCACGCAGCGGTGAAAAATCTCCGCAGCCGGCCAGTGTCTCTTCACCAAATAGAAACGGATGTACATCGGGGCCTCCGCTGAACAGGAAACCATCCAGCGTATCGGCCAGTTGGCCGGCCTCTTCTTCATCCAGTGTGAGAGGGAGAACCAGCGGTATAGCTCCATTTTTTCTTATGGCATCGATATAGAAATGTCCCATTTTCAAATCATCTGTTAATAAATCATGGGAGGCCGTCAGGCCGATAACCGGTTTATTCATATTAATACCTCATCTTTTTATAAACATAAAAAGACTGTCATCTCTGACAGCCTCTTATGTATCTTAAGCGTTCCGCTTAATTATTCCTGTTCGATAGCGCCTGTTGGACATGTGCCAGCACAGGAACCGCAGTCGATGCAAGTATTTGCATCAATTTCGTATTTGCCATCTCCCTGAGAAATAGCGCCCACTGGACAGTCTCCAGCACAAGCGCCGCAGCTTACACATGAGTCAGTAATTACATATGCCATGATTAAGTACCTCCTTTAGATTTTGACGTTTGCGTTTATTTTATACTATTACTGCAAATTATTCAAGAAGAAATTACTGTATTTTATGTTTAAAAATTGAAGCAAAGTACAAAATATAGAGTACAGGCAATTTTTGTTACTCACAGCCCGCCTAAAAGGTAACAGTTCAGACAGCATGAACTTTACGGCATCCGGCTAATTAAAGTGCTGCTCAGAGGAATAACAATTTTATTTCTTGCCAAGTCTAAGGAAAAGTATTATAGTATGGATATATGTAACGGTTTAGCAGGATACATTCCGCAAGGTGTTACGGATATATTACAAAAGGAGGTTAATGGAATATGCAGGTTAGTAAAGATATGTTAATCGGCCAGCTTCTGATGGTAGATGAGGGCGTCGCTCCGATTCTGATGGGTGCGGGCATGCATTGTCTGGGCTGTCCTTCCGCACAGGGAGAATCTCTGGAAGAGGCATGCTTTGTTCATGGAATTCAGGTTGATACGGTAGTTAATGCCATTAATGAATACCTGGCCGCTAAATAGCAGCAGGAATTGAACGATAAAAAGACTTCCGCCGCGGGACGAGTTCCCGATTCAGGCGGAAGTCTTTTTTACATCATAGGAAAGTACCTATGACATAAAAACCGCTCCGCAAAGCGTGCAGGTTATCGTTTCCTCCGGGCCGGGCGGGTATGGCATTACAGCTGCGAGAGTGTCTGTAATGCGCGATCTCTTACGATGACCTCATAATGTTCCTTATAGTAGGCTTCAGCAGCCGGGTCTGTCTTCAGAGCGCTGCCGTATTCCGACAGGAGATTGCAGATCCGCTTGAAGGAATCACTGCCTGTCTCAGGTTCTCTGACAATCAGATAATAACGGAGGTTTTTCGGGTTTTTATAAAGTGAATTGGGCCCGTCAAACACTTGTCCAGCTATCCTGGCGGCGTCACACACCTGATCCAGGCTATCGAATGTAAAAAACCGGACAGAGGGCTGACTGTCGGAGGAGCTGCTTTCCTGATTCTTCAGTCCGGCGGCTCCGGGGGTCGGGGAAGAGGCTGTATCACCGGCTGTCTTCGCAAACAGCTCCAGAAGCCCGTCGGCTCCTTCCAGCAGTTCACTGGCCAGTGAAGACAGGGAATCTTCATCCTCTGCCATTGGAGAAAATTTGGAAAAACGGGTATCCAGTTCTTCCGGATCTTCTATCTTTGTAATGATAAGCATAATACTTTCGTTGGAGAGCGGAATTGCTTCCACCATTAACGGAATATCCTCTGCTTCAAAACCTACTTCGTTGGAGGCCTTCTGAATCATCTCACGGAAAAGTTTTTTTGCTTTTTCGCTGCCATAGGCTAATTCTCCCAGATTCAGGTCGCGTACGCTTAAGTCAAAGCTCGACAGCGTGCAGCGGATCTGGTTTTCATTGATACGTTCGATTTTCATAGGCTCACTTCCTTGTCTTTTCAGGTCTGAGTTTAAAAGCGGGAAACGTTTATTTTCGTTTCTGCGCAGTGTTAAGCCAGCCACTGCCTGCGGCAGCGGATAATTACTTCAGCTTACATATTCAATATACTATATAATATAAGCAATTGGCAATTCATATATGAAAAAAATTTATTAAAATTTATGGAAGCAGAGCTTAAAAAGGGTAAAAACCTGAAATTACCTCGCGGGACATAACCGTGTGAACAGTAACATTTCCGTTCTTAGGATTATAACAATTTTATTTTATCAGTTGAAAAAATGAAAGCAATATATTATAATGAAACTCTGAGAAGTGATATTTCCGAAAGGAGGTGTAGAAGCAGAAAGCACCATATTATTTGGAAAATATCAGATATGTCGGGTGATCGGCAGCGGAAGAAGCGGTACCGTGTTTCTTGCAAAGCATCTCGGGCTGGATGAATTCAGGGCAATTAAGAGAGTGGCAAAAGAGGGCAGCGGTTTCCTCAGGGAGACGGCCGTACTGAGAAATCTGAGACATCCGGGAATCCCGATCATATACGACATGGAAGAGGATTCAATTTTTTACTATCTCATCGAAGAATATCTTGAAGGTGAGTCCTTATATGCTCTGGTCAATCGACAGGGCAGTCTGACAGGGACAAAGCTCATTTCTTTCGGAATGGAACTTTGTCAAATCATGGATTATCTGCATTCGTTTAAACCCAATCCAATTTTGTATTTAGATCTGCAGCCTCATAATATTTTAATTTGCCGGGGAACGCTTAAGTTGATCGATTTTGATCAGGCAGTATCGGTTTCTCATACCGGAAAAACGGAAAAACGCTATGGAACACAAGGCTTTGCAGCCCCGGAACAATACACAGACGAGCCGATGGATGTAAGGACCGACATCTATGCCATCGGCGCCCTCCTTCACTATATGTTTACCGGAAAATCACCGGAGATGCAGGCCATTGTGACGCCGGGAAGAGAACCGGCCGATTTAAAAAGCGCCGGTACGGTAAATTCCGGGTGGGAAGAGAAACTGAGAGCCATTATAGGGCGGTGTCTGCGCCGGCACAAAGAGGAACGTTATGAGAATGTCAGGGAGGTACTTGAGGAGCTTATAGAATTAAAGCAGGGTGTTTTCAATGAAGAGAACATATCACTTCTCAGAATTGCTGTAGCCAGCAGCAGTCACGGCATGGGAGCAACCCATGTGTCTTTAGGCGTGGCGGCTTATCTGACGGGGTACGGAATCAGAAGCCTGTATCAGGAGAAGAATGATTCACGGTCGGTATTGGCAATGGCAGAGTATCTTGAACAGAGCCCGGATCAGTATGGGATATATCATATTGGAGCATGGGAGCTGAAACCGGGATACGGCTGCTGCGTCAGATTGGAACAACCGGTATATAATGCTATCGTCGAGGACTGCGGAACCGGACTCCAGCCGGTTTCGGAGAAGGATTATGATTTACTGATTCTGGTCTGCGGCGGTAAGTGGTGGGAACTGGAAGATTCCATAAGAGCAATACGCCTTCTGGCGCAGAGTAAAAATCTGCGTGTCATTTTTAATCATGTTTCTTCCGAAATGGATATAGTCCTGCCGGAAGATATCACAAAACTTTCATTTTACAGAATGCCCTGGTTTCCGGCGCCGGAAGACAGAAGCTTCGGGAACTTTTTTGAAGAGCTGTCCCGGAAGACGGAGTGCGGGCAAAAACTAGAGAAACTCATCGAGAGCCGTACGGCGGCATTTGGGAAAGGAAGAACGGTACGGGAGCGCATAAAAAGACTTTTTCACTTCCCGTCAAGGGGAGGCGGCAACAGATAAATGAAGATGTGAAGCGCCGGAAACCGGAGCTTATCGGAGTGGCCGGAAGCAGCCCCGGCGTGGGAGTGACCCATTTTACAGTCCTTCTCGGCAACTACATGACAGGAGTAATGGGCAGAAAAACAGCAGTTCTGGAATGGAATACAAGCGGAGCTTTCGGGGAAATACAGGAAATTTATTCGACAAGAACTGTCACAAACAGACAAGATCAGACGTTTATTACCTATGGAGTCTCTTATTACAAAAATGCCGGCAGAAAAGAATTGCTGGAATGTCAGTTGAGGTTTGATACGGTGATCCTGGATTTTGGGACATACAATGGCAAAGTGGAAGAAGAACTTCTGCGATGCGACAGGAAATTTTTTCTGGGTTCCTTCAGCGAGTGGAGACTGAGAGCCTTTTCGGAGCATATATCCGACAAACGGGTAAGGGACTGCGGTTGGGAATATTTTGCGGCTTTTGGGAATAAGGAGACTGCGGGTATGATAAAACGGTTTTTAAAAGTACAAGTCAGCCTTATACCGTGGCTGCCGGATGCATTTGTCATAACGGGAGAAGCAATGGCTTTCTTTGAGAGACTCCTGAAATATAAGCGGGACGGGAACTGATATATCACGATATACTTCCTGAAGGTTTCTGGAAAAGACGACCGTCCCTCAAAATTCGAGGGGATAGCAATGGACGAAAGAGAAAAGAGGCGAATTGAAAAGGAAAGGCGTGAAAAGGAACAGCAGCGTATCTTTGTAGAAGGCCTTAAGAAATACAGGGAGAGGGGGATTCCGATCCTGATTGACGGCAAAGAATGCACACCTGAAGAATATGCAAAATTATTTGAGCTGAAAGAAGACGGCTCCTTTTATATGGGAGACTATATTGGCGCCGATACCGGACTGCTGATGGAAATCCACTTTGACCGGGTTTATTACAAGTAAAACAGGAGGTTAATACGGAAGAAACTGAATTGCCCGATTATAAAGGTTACTGTCCACACCCCGCCAGAAAGCGGCGTGCTGCGAACAATAACACGCCTCGCGGAACAGCACCGTGTGAACAGTAACTTATAAAGAACCGTAAGAAAAAATTCAACAATCCCCGGATAAGGTGTGATATACTAGCTATATTAATGATAGAAATATATAGACATGAATAAAATACCGGAGGATGAGATGAAGAGAAGAAAATCGCCGCTAAAAGCCGTATTTCTGGTCCTTTTGCTGCTGGTGGCATGTGCAGCCGGAGTTTACGGCTATAAACGATATATGCCTACTAATGAAAGAGCCGACCTGAGCCTGATTTACGACAGCCGTGATAATGAAGTCACTGTTTTCCTGAATTATGAAAAACAGAAAATCCGGGGGATTTACGAAGACGGCCAGACTTATCTGCCGGTAGACTGGGTAAATGCCAATCTGAATGAGCGTTTTTACTGGGATAACAGGGAGAAAGTACTGGTGTACGCCCTGCCGGAGGAAGTGGTCACGGCCGACGCCGGGACGACCGGTAGCGGAGGTAAGAACATACTGCTGGAGCGTGGAGATAAAACGTATCTGGCGCTGGGCCTGATTCTGAACTACACGGATGTCAGGATGAATGTCTATGACAGCGGCAGCCATAAACGGATCTATGTATCGAATACCTGGTCACCCGTTGCGGTTGCCACGGTTAAAACGAATGGGAAGCTTCGCGTAAAGGGAGGAGTAAAAAGCCCGATTATTACGGAGCTGGTAAAGGATGAGAGTGTTGTAGTCCTGGAAACGATGGATAATTGGGCCAAGGTTATGACACAGGACGGCCATATCGGCTATATGGCGAACAGGAAACTTGATAATCTTCACGAGGAGACTCCGGTCAGTACATTTACAGAACCTGAATACAAGAGTATATCACTGGACGAAAAAATCAATATGGTCTGGCATCAGGTGACGATTGATGCCGCTAACAATGCAATGGAGGAATTGATTTCCGCAACGGAAGGTGTGAATGTTATTGCCCCGACCTGGTTTACACTGAGTGATAATGAAGGGAATTATGAATCCCTGGCTAGCAGAAGCTACGTGGAGAAGGCTCATGCGATGGGACTTCAGGTCTGGGCGGTAATCGATAATTTCAGCCGTGAAATTACAAAGAATGTTCAGTCGGAGGAACTGCTGTCCAAAACCTCCGTCAGGAAAAAGCTGATTGACAGCCTGATGGATGAAGCCGATACATACGGCTTTGACGGAATCAATCTCGATTTTGAGAGTCTGAAGGAGGAGGCCGGGGTACACTATATACAGTTTATCAGAGAGCTTTCCGTGGCCTGCAGGAAGAAGGGCCTCGTGCTGTCGGTAGACAATTATGTTCCGGCCCCTTATAACCGTTTCTATAACCGCAGAGAGCAGGGAATTGTAGCCGACTATGTAATTATTATGGGCTATGACGAGCATTATGCGGGCGGAGATGCCGGTTCGGTCGCTTCCCTGGGATATGTTGAAAAGGGAATTAAAGATACCCTGGAACTGGTGCCAAAAGAAAAGCTGATTAACGGAGTCCCGTTCTTTACCCGCCTCTGGACAGAAAAAGACGGAAAATTTTCATCCAAGGCCATGGGACTGGGCAACGCGAAAAAGTGGACTGAGGATAATGGCATGCAGCTCACATGGGACGAGACCGTGGGGCAGTATTACGGTGAATGCGATACGTCCGCCGGAAAGAATTATCTTTGGATGGAGGATGCAAAATCTCTGGGACTCAAGATGGATCTGATCAAAAAGTATGATCTGGCCGGTGTTGCAGGCTGGAAGTTAGGTCTGGAGACACCGGATATCTGGGATGTGGTAAGCTGGAAGTAGGATAATACGGCAGCATTTCAGACTGATTTTTAGAAGAGTGGGAGGCCCTGCTGCGGGTTTGTGCGGCAGGGCCTTTTAAATGGGGGGTTAGTTAAGCAGGTGAGGACGCCGCCGGTACGGC
>NZ_KE992916.1:50246-57792 GCF_000466485.1 [Clostridium] symbiosum ATCC 14940
CTGCTAAGCTCGTAAGGGACCTCGCTAATCAGCGTCCGGAGCGTACCATGTCCGGTGCGCGAAAACCTACGCCTGAGTCTTCCGTCTCTGGCGAAACCCTGACCGGGGGAAGGAGGCGGAATCAACTCTGGAGGGGATATGGAAGCCCATCCGTGCTTAATGAGGTTTCTCACGAATTTAGCACGGCTATGCGCTTCGAAAAGTGCAAACGGTCCCCGCAGCAATTCATTCCGACCGGATTCCCCCCTCACGACAACCTTCAACCAGGGATGGAAAGTCTCAGTCACCCCTTCACCATACCGGACATGGTCCGTTCCGGACGCGTCCTCCCACCTCAGTTAAATCTCCATATAGAATTGAAAAACCCCGGCCAATATTATATACTAACAGAAAGAGATGCCCATAAGAACGCATTTAAAGGGCATCCTCCCGGTATCATACCGGAACAAAGCGGGTGCGAGTATGGAAAAGAAAGTGGGAATTCAATACAATTCAAAATTATTTGTCCAGGGCTGTATTCTCGCTCTTCTGGGAGTGGCGGGGCCGGCTATTATTATGGAGAGCCGTCTGGGCATCTACGAGACACTTCGGGCGGGAATGATGGAGGACAGAGCCAGTTTTCTGATTATTGCCGCGTTAAAGCTGGTCATGATGAACGTCATTCGTGCGGTTCCCCATTATCTGGGGGCTTTCCTGATTAATGAGTCGGTACATATATACCTTTATGGAAAAAAGAGATTTGCATTCAATATTGTATTTACCCTGTCCCTGATTGTATTAATCTATGACGTGATTTACAGAATATATGGGATACGCTATGACCTGGGAATACCGGCTCTTTTGTTGATTGGATTTGTTCTCCAGCTTTCATATATGAACCTGTTTTCTGTCAGTATGCTTAATAAACTGCTGCTTGTGGCCTCACTTCTGATGAGCATTCAGTGGCTGGATGTTATCCCTCATCTCTCTGATTATGGATTTGGACGCGGTGAAATTTCAAGGGATGTGAAAATAGCGGCTTCCATTATGGAGGAGAAAAATCTGCTCACGGTATTTGCCATGAGTATGTTTTTGGCTTTTTTATATGCTTCTCTGATACAAGTCCAGCTTTTGTACAAAGAGCATAAGCTGAAGATTTCCAATGAAAAGACGATGCAGGTGGAGAAGGAACTGCACCAGACCCAGATGGAGGCCCTGAAGCTGAGAAATTCCAGTGAGGTTCAGAGTCTTGTTCATGACTTGAAAAGCCCCCTGACAATTGCGCAGGGGCTGGTCAGCCTTGCGGAGATGATGGAGAAGGATGAGCTGATTCAGGAGTATTTTAAGAAGATATCGTCCTCTCTGATTTCGATGAATATGATGATTTCAGAAATCCTTTATGAAGACAGATACTCCCCCATTATGATGGAGGACTTGATGAAGATGGTTCTGGCCCAGGTCTCCATACTGGTTCCGAGGGAGATGCTTGACTATGAGATCACCTGTCCCCGGACTGTTATAAACGGCAATAAAATACGCCTTTCCAGAGCCATTATTAACCTGATAACCAATGCGTATAATGCAGTCAGTAAAGAGACTGGTAAAATACATATCATGGTTGAGGAAAAGGAGTCGTTTGTCAATATCACAGTGACCGATAACGGAAGCGGAATTGAGGCGGGAGATATGGAGCATATCTGGGATTTGGGATATTCGGATAAACAGTCCACCGGACTGGGGCTTCCGTTTGTAAGGCAGGTAATAGAGAACCATAAAGGAGCAGTACATGTAGAAAGCGAGAAAAACCATTACACTAAAGTGATAGTTTGTCTACGGAAGGGGGAGCAGACGGATGGAGAGTGTGAAGACAATCCTGGCGATCGATGATAACAGGGATATCCTCTATACGCTGGAGCAAATTTTTAATTTTCAGGGATGGAGACCTTTGCTTGCAAATGGTTATGAAGAGGCGGATAAGCTGATTAAAAAAGAGAAAATAGATTTAATATTGGTGGATTATCATATGCCAGGAGTGGATGGCATATCTGCGGTAAAGGAGATCCGCAAAAAGCTGCCGAAGGTACCGATTATTGTTCTCACAATTGAGGAGGAGGATCGGATTGTATCAAAATTTATGGCAGCCGGAGCGGATGACTATTCACTGAAACCAATCAAGGCTGTAGATTTGATATCGAGAATCAAAGTACATCTTCAGTACCATGAGAAAAGCCAGTATTATGAGAACTATGATAAGGGCATCAGCAAGGTGACACTGCAAAAGATAGAGGAACAGATGCAGAAAATTACGGAATTTATGGATATTGACATGCTGGAGGAGGTAACTCAGATTAAAAAGAAGACATTATACCGTTACCTTCAGTATCTGGAGAAGGAAGGCAGGATACGGCAGCAGTATTCTTATGGGGATATGGGGAGGCCCAGAACCCTGTATAAGTGGAAACAATAGTAAAAATCGGTGAAATACCGCTCACATTCCACGGGCGGCTATAAAAAGCGGTAAAGCGTTACGCGGGTCACCCACTATCCCGATTTGATTTGTATTTCAATCTGTGTGATATAGTCGTTGAAATCATCAATTACCGTTTCATTGATACCCATTTCATAAGAATATCCTGTCAAAGATAATCCTTGCTTTTGAGCGTAAGCAAGGATTTCTTTGTATCTGTCCGGCAGCCTGTCCCAACTTCCTTTGCAGAAAGCCCGCAGATATTTCCCGGCGGGTTTTATATGCAATCCTTTTTTTGATGCAGGGTTGGGAAGTTCAAAATATAAAGCAGAATAATTCTGAAAATCACCACTGTACAGACTTTCAACTGAAATCATAGAACCGTATGCAGCATCATGCAGACGGTGTAATTGGTATTGCTTGGTTTTGTTAATAATGCTCTCGATTTCTGTTTCGGAACTTGCGTCTGCGGTTGTTGGAACAGTGACTAAATATGACTTTTTCTGTTCTGTAATACAAATGCTGGATAAATCAATTTTTAGGATTATTGACATATCTTGATGACGGCTTACCAGTGCTTGCTGAATACTTTTTAAATTAGAAATTGTATTATTTAACTCTGTTATTTTTTCTCGTAATAACTGTTCCATATTCTCCGCAGAACGGTTGGACAAAAAGGTCAGGATTTCTGGAATTGACACATTTAATTCCCGCAGCATTAAAATTATTTCCAATGTCGGGCTTTGAAGGTAGGTGTAGTAGCGATACCCATTCTCTCCAATGACAGCAGGCTTTAATAAACCGATTTCGTCATACCACATCAATGTCTTTTTGGTTACTCCATGTATGGCTGAAAATTGCCCGATTGTAAATAATTTATTATGTTCTGAAAACATTTCAAAACCCCCTTGACTATCCTGTTACAGTACAGTTTATTATAGTTCATGCAGAAAGAAACAACAAGCGATTTGCTGGTGTTTTTGCTGACAGGAATGGGAAAAGGAGTATTTATCATGGAGATAAAAAGAATTTGTCAGAGCCAATGGAACGATGTGAAAAATATTTATATGGAAGCCTTTCCAAAATCAGAAAGGAAGCCGTTTTTTTTCTTAAAACGTGCTGTACAAAAAGGAAAATCGGAAATTTGGGTAGCATCGCAAAGTGATGTAGTTGCCGGATTTATCGTACTGATTCCTTATTACGATATGGTTTTGGTTGAATATTTAGCGGTTTCCAACCAGATACGCAGTAAAGGGACCGGCAGCAAAATACTCGGTGAAATATGCAGGCAGTATGATGATAAGCGTATCCTGCTGCTGATTGAAAAAATTGATGAAACTGCCAATAACCTTGAACAGAGGATTGCCCGGAAACGTTTTTATTTAAAAAATGGATTTGAATCCTCTGGAATTTTAATGCAAGGGGTAAGCGGGGATATGGAAATCTTGTGTCATGGCGGGAGTATTTCGGGTGATGAATTTATCGCTGTGCAGACTTACGCACTCGGCAGGATACTGTTTGGATTGTCCAAGACAAAGGTTATAGCAGAAACAGACATTAAAAAATAAAATGGAGATGGAAAATAGAACGAAATGAGTAAATCAATTATTTTTCGAGCATTTGAGGAATCTGACTACCCGGCACTGGAACAGGTAATCCGGGAAACGTGGTGCTATGATCGCTTCTGCACACCGCAAACCGCCGCCCAATTAGCTAGTGTGTACTTAACCGTTTGCCTTGCGAATCAGACTTTTACACAGGTTGCGTTAGTTGACAATGTTCCAGTTGGAATTATCATGGGAAAAAACAGGGCTACTCATAAATCATCCTTTTCTCTGCAATTAAAAAAGATAAAATCTATTGTCAAACTTATGATTTCAAAAGAGGGACGCAGTGTTTCCAAGATTTTTGGTTGTGTAGACGGGATTGATAAGGAACTGTTAACCCGCTGCCCCACAGATTATCAAGGGGAACTTGCGTTTTTTGCAATCAGCCAGAAATGCCGGGGAAAAGGAATTGGTAAGGCATTATTCCAAAAAGTTGTGGAGTATATGCGCTCTCAAAAAATTCAAAAATTCTATCTGTTTACCGATACAAGCTGTAACTATGGGTTTTATGAGCATCAGGGAATGAAATGCAGGCAGGAAAAGACACATCATTTTGATGTCAATGGCCTGCCGGGAGAGATGACATTTTTCCTTTACGATTATATTTGCGATTAAGTGAAATAGCAAAGCCGGCCGGTGCAGTCAACGGCCAAGATGAACGGGCTGTGAACTGCGCCCGCCGCTGACAGCCACGTCCGCAAACTCCGTCCCGCCTCTTGCGCCGCTTTTTGCTATTCCGGCAATAAAATCCCTCTGCGGCAGATGCTACAGAGGGATTTTTCTATGTGGATACTTTTTGGCGGCCCAGATAAGAAGCACCAGGCCGGTTAAAAGCAGGCCCACGGCCAGGGGAAGATGATACTGCCATGTGTCATAGACTCCGCCTTCCCCGGCGGCCGGTATGGGGGATGGGTCAAAGGGGAGTCCGTAGGCCGGAAGAAGCCCTTTCATGTTGAGAAGGTGGATGACAGGAACGCCTCTGTTCAAAAACAGGGGAATCAGGCCGTGTCCCTTCACCGGGGATTTGCCAGGCAAGATGATTCCGTTAGCGGCGGATACCATCTCAGTTCCGCCTCCAAAGCTCATGAGATTTCCGCCGGCGTTGATGAAACAGGCCGGTTCGGCTCCGGCTTCGTAGATAGACTGTCTTACGGCTATATTTTCATCCAGATCCGTGTAGTACAGAAATTTATATCCGAAGCCGGAAAGTCTGGATACGATTGCTTTTTTTGTTTCCTCCGGCATTTCCTTTCCGATATCATCCTGGCCCCCCAGAGAAAAAAAGGTGCTGTGGTTTGACAGATATTGGCGCTCCACAAGAAAATGCTCCATGTCCAGATATGTGAAATCCGGGAGATTGGCGCCATAGGTGGAAGCCCCGACAGAGTTGATAACAATCCCTTTCAGCTCCATTGCATCCAGTGCGCAGAGGACGGCAAGATTGAGGCAGGGAAAGGAGGAGGACAGGTTTACGGCAACGGTATCGCCCTTTTCTGCTCCGCATTGTGTCAGCATATCGACTACCATGGCAGCGGTATTCGGATTAGCTGTGGAGCGTTTGGCCTCCAGGTTGCCCAGTGTCGTGGTAATCTCTGTGTAAGGCTCCCCTATCATGCCGGTTTGATTAGGATCATCTATCGGGGAGATTTTATAGCAGCGGTTCAGTTTCTCTTCCCGGACAGCCTCCATTGCAACCTCCATACGCCGGGAGGCGTTAAGCATTACCGGCCAGTTATCCTTTCTGGCAAGCGTTTTCGTCTGTTCGAGAATCAGAAGGGAAACGAGCAGAAACAGGAATACGGCCAGGAAACGCCAGTAATTTTTCAGTTTCATTGCGCTACCTCACAATTATGTAAATAAGACGGATTAAAAGAGTCACGATTCCCAGCGCTATCAGTGTTTTCGGTATGCCCTGTTTTTCCATATCGCGGCCCAGAATGCCGGGAATCAGACTTCCGATGGAGAAAGATACGCCGGCTCCCATGGAACCGATCAGGAATTTCAGGAGTACGCCTGTCATGATATACACCGCGTACCGTCTCCGACCGTACAGAATCATGTATTTGGACATAAAGTGGACGATAAGCATGCACAGCAGGGCAAGGATGATCGTTCCCAGCAGGCGTTTCCAGTCGTAGGCATACATGGCGAAATAGGCAGGAACAATGATTCCCCCCGGTGAAAGGTCGGTCAGTTCTGTGAATATCAGGCTTAAAAAGATTCCCAGCAGAAGGATATCATTCATCGGAGCCACCTCGTTCTTCTAAAGTTTTTATCATTTCGTAACCGGGACCTTTTATATTACCGATCCCGATGAGCAGAGAACCCTCCGGCAGATCAAGGCAGTCCCTGTAATCGGGAGTTACCCTGAGATCAGTGAGCCCTGCGCCGGAAAAAAGCCGTTTGGGAAGGAATGCGCCTTTGCCGGTCAGGAACACGGTATGTTCTTTGTAATGGGGAAAAAAATATCTGGCAAACAAAAGCGCCCGGTCAGGCCTGTCTTCCCTGTGATTGTAGAGAAAGTACAGATTGCTGTAGCCATCCCCGGCGTCGTCCACGTTATTCTTTGTGGATTGTGGATCGTTGGCTGAAAAAAGGTTAAGAAAGTGGAAAACTTCCCCGTTCCTGTTCTTCATCCGGTAGATTCTGCGCGTTCCAAAGTCCTCCCTGACGGCGGAAAGGCTCCGGTTAAATTCTTCGCCTGTGACTCCCAGGGACGCGGCAACCTCCCTGGCTATGGAGATATTCTCCTGAGCCACCGATTCGGCGGGACAAAGGACAAGACGGCAGTCTTTTTCCCCGCATTTTTCACGGAACAGGGCGGCGGCGCGGCTGTCTGCCGTGTACAGCGTTCCGCCCTGCGGAATCGTTGAGGAGAGGGATTGGGCAATCTCTTCCAGGGTATCGCCCATTTCAAAAACATGATCATACCGCACGTTAGTAATGACGGTAATGCTGCTTCTCACTATCTGCTCCTGGGCAATTTTTTGCAGCTCCGGATTAACGGCCATACATTCGAGGATAAGGATTTCAGCGCCTTCGCGGCGCGCCTTTCTGATTATGCGAAGCTGTTCATGAATGTTGGCAGGGCCGAGCCGCCGGACAGGAGTTTCAGTTCCATCCGTATGAATCATCATGGCATCGGTTCCCGTTGTTTTTGTGAAAACCTTATATCTGGTCCGGAGTGCGGCATCGATGCAGCGGCAGGTGGAGGTCTTTCCACGAATGCCGTTGACATGAATCACTGTTTTAAAAGAAGCGAGACAGGCTCGGTTTACACGGTTTTCAATGAGAAAATACAGCAATATAAGAGTGAAAAAAATAATGAAAACATACATAGCTTTTTCCTCCAAAGAAGGCGGTTCGTATTTTGTGTTAAATCAATCATAACAGCATAAGAGGCAAAAATCAAAAAAATCAGGGCGTTTTTCAGAGAGAAATATGAGAAAAAATAATGGGGATTTAACGGAGGTTGGGAGGACGCGTCCGGAAC
>NZ_KE992917.1:0-28494 GCF_000466485.1 [Clostridium] symbiosum ATCC 14940
CCCTCACCACCCCGGACATGGTCCGTTCCGGACGTGTCCTCCCAACCTCAGTTAAATCATTAAAATATTTGTTGTTATAACCGTACTTTTTCTTTATAATAGAATATCAGAAGCTGTCCCCCTACAAAAGTCCGTCAGTCAGGGCAGCTTCAGGTAAAAATAACTACAGTGATTTGGGAGGATGTTAAAATGGATTTGGCAGGGAATAATGAGGTAATGCTTGAAGAAATGCTGGACGCCAGGGAACGCCGCGTCTTTCTGCAAAACTCCCTGATTCAGACATATAACAAACCGATTATCAGTTTTACATTAAATATTCCGGGACCGGTAAAGGTATTTGACAAGATACCTGAAACATTTGAGGAGGGGGTCCGAAAAATCAGACAGGCGCTCTGTGACTCGGCTATCACGGTTTATCATGAAAGCGAGGTCCGTGAAAAGACCGGATATGAAGCTTTTTTTGCCGCCGATGCTTCCCCTCTTGTCCTGAAATGCCTGATGTCGGAGCTGGAGGACGAGACTTCGGTCGGCCGCCTTTATGATATTGATATTATCAGGCAGGATGGATGCAAGGTTTCAAGGGAGGAAACCGGCAGGCCGTGCCGAACCTGCCTCATCTGCGGACGCCCAGCACATGAATGCAGCCGGAGCCGCCGCCACAGCGTGGAAGAACTGGTCATGCATATTGAAAAACTTCTGGGAAATACCAGTAAAGTTCCGGATAATGACAGGATGAAAAAATGAATGTTAAAGAAGTAATGACAAGACAAATGATCACAGACCGATTTCTGGCTCTTTTGGAAAAAGCTGCGTCCCTCTCTCTCACCGACGAGGTGGCCGCCACCCCAAAGCCAGGGCTTGTGGACCGAAAAGACAGCGGAGCCCACAGCGATATGGATTACCTGACTTTTGAGGACAGTATCCGGGCAATTCTGCCCTTTATAAAGGAGATGGCCGGCATAGGCGCCTCCTGGGGGGATAAGATGTCCGAAGAGTCACCGGATAAGGCTGCCGGATGCCTTTTTAAAGCAATCCGTCCGTCCGGAGTCAAAGCGGAAAAAGCCATGTTCGCTGCGACAGGAGGCGTTAATACCCATAAAGGCATTATTTTTTCCATGGGACTTGCAGCAGCTTCGGCAGGCTTTCTGTTTTGCTCTTTACTGTCTGACGACGCATCCGAGCTTTCCGGTAAAAAACGCTGCCCGGTGAGCGCCGATGATATTTTATTCTACTGCGGGAAAATGTGCCGCGCTTCCATGGAACGTGATTTTTCCGAAATAGAACCGGGCAATCCAAAATCCCATGGGGAATATCTCTATCTGAAATATGGGATCCGTGGTATCCGCGGGGAAGCCGCTGACAGTTTCCCTGCCGTACGGCATTTCGGGCTTCCGGCTCTCAGGGAGTTTCTGAGCCGCCCGGAGAATGGAACAAACTGCGGCGGCGGGCTGCAGAACCGCCTTTCCTTGCATATACTTTTGAATCTGATGGCGAATGTGGACGATACGAATGTCCTGTTCAGGACCGACTATGCTTCCCTTGAGTATGTAAAGCAGTGCGCCTCCTCCGTATTATTGCTGGGCGGCGCTGAAACACCGGAGGGAATCAATGAGCTGGTACGGCTGAATGAAGATTTTATCAAACGCAATATAAGCCCGGGAGGCTGTGCAGACCTGCTGTCCATGACGCTGTTTCTCTGGCGCCTGGAGCTTATTATGAAAAATATGGAAACTAGCTTAGAAAGGAACAACCAATTATGGCCTTTGACGGAATTGTTATAGCCGGTCTGGTAAAAGAATTTAACGACAAACTGACCGGAGGAAAAATATCAAAAATTGCTCAGACCGAAAAAGATGAGCTTCTTTTTACGGTAAAGAATAACAGGGAGAGTTACCGGCTTCTTATGTCGGTAAATGCCAGTCTTCCTCTTATCTATCTGACTCAGACGAATAAACAAAGCCCTATGACTGCGCCGAACTTCTGCATGCTTTTGAGAAAGCATATCGGAAACGGAAAAATCGTATCGGTCAGCCAGCCGGGACTGGAACGAATCATACGTTTTGAAATAGAACATCTCGATGAACTCGGCGATCTCTGCCGTAAATATCTGATTGTGGAGCTGATGGGAAAACACAGCAATATTATTTTCTGCACACCGGATGACAAGATTATCGACAGTATCAAACATATTTCGGCCCAGATCAGCTCTGTCCGTGAGGTGCTTCCCGGAAGGGACTATTTTATCCCTCAGGCAGCCGGGAAAAAAGATCCGCTCTCCTCTGATGAGGCTGTTTTTAAAGAAACTCTCTCCGCTTCACAGGCGCCCTCGGGAAAAGCGATTTATACCAGCTTTACGGGCCTCAGCCCTGTAATGGCCGAGGAGTTCTGCCATCTAGCCTCAATTGATGCCGATGTGCCGGCGGCGTCTCTCTCCGATCTGGAACTGACCCACTTGAGCCGGACTCTTGTGCTTGCGATGGAGCAGGTACGGGACGGCCTTTTTTCACCGAATATTCTTTACAAAGAGGAGGAACCGGTGGAATTTTCCGCTCTTCCCCTTACTTCCTGGCCCCCGGAATATAAGGCAGTTACCTATGAATCCATCAGCAGCACGCTGGAGCTTTATTATTCCTCAAAAAATATTATTACACGTATCCGGCAGAAGTCTGCCGATCTCCGCAGAATCGTCCAGACCGCTCTGGAAAGAAGCTATAAAAAATATGATTTACAGCTCAAGCAGCTTAAGGATACGGAAAAAAGAGATAAATACAAGGTTTACGGAGAACTGTTAAACACTTATGGATACGAGCTGAGCGGCGGGGAAAAGGAACTGGAATGCATCAATTATTATACAAATGAACCGATTAAAATCCCGCTTGATCCACAGCTTACGGCCCGTGAAAATTCGCAGAAATTTTTTGATAAATATAATAAGCTGAAACGGACCTATGAGGCGCTTTCAAAGTTTGTGGAGGAAACAAAGCAGGAAATCGAACATCTGGAATCAATCAGCACTTCACTGGATATTGCGCTGAAGGAGGAAGATCTGGCACAGATTAAGCAGGAGCTGACGGAATACGGTTTTATAAAAAAGCATGGGCCTTCCGGTAAAAAGGTCAAAATCACCAGCCGGCCTTTCCATTATATCTCATCCGACGGTTTTCATATTTATGTCGGAAAGAATAATTATCAGAATGAAGAGCTGACATTTAAAGTCGCTTCCGGTAATGACTGGTGGTTTCACGCAAAAGGAATCCCAGGCTCTCACGTAATTGTGAAGTCGGAAGGACGTGAACTGCCAGACAGGGTTTTCGAGGAGGCCGGTTCTCTGGCAGCCTATTACTCAAAAGGCCGCAGCAATGAAAAAGTGGAAATTGATTATATTCAGAAAAAATCCGTTAAGAAGGTGGCGGGTTCCGCACCTGGATTCGTAATCTACCATACAAATTATTCATTGATGGCAGTTCCAAAATTAACGCTTGAAGAAGTTCAGTAAAGTATCAGTTCAGACAGAGCTGCACATTTGATATTCTGACCGTACGCAAAGATAATGGCCTTAGTAAATGAAATAAACAGGCACCGGCGCGATTTCGGCATTGACTGCAGCGGCCTGCTGAAGCGTGTGCATAATATCGTTTTATATACAGGGGAGGCAGGAATTTTCATTCCTGCCTCCCCTGTATAATTGATGGCGGTGACTTGTGCACGGAGCGTGCAGTTATCGTTGAAGGCGGTGACCTGTGCGCGAAATGTACAGGTTATTGTCGATGCCGGTAAACTGTTCGTGCCGCGTGCAGGTTATCTTCCTTGCTGTATATCACCGGCTCAGTCCTGAAGCAGCCGGTCGATCATTTTATATCCGTCTTTTATCAGTATTCCGGATTTCTTTCCGTTTGCCTCACTGTACAGCAGCCCCTGTCCCGCATTCTTTCTGCTGTCATAGAGCAGATATGGAACCGGATCGGAGACATGGGTACGGCAGCTGATTGGCGTCGGATGATCCGGCATAATTAACAGCCGGTAATCTTCGCCGGAACGATCCATCTCCCCGGCCACAATGCGGATCAATCTCTGGTCCAGATATTCGATCGCTTTTACTTTTCTCTCCACACTGCCCTGGTGTCCCATCTCATCCGGAGCTTCCACATGAATATAGACAAAATCAGCGCCCTCCTCCAACAGAGCTTTCACGCCGGCCTCCGCTTTGCCTTCATAGTTGGTATTCAGTCCTCCGTTAGCGCCAGGAACCTCGATATTTCTCATGCCGGCGCCTACGGCGATTCCCTTGAGCAGATCCACAGCGGAGATCATGGCTCCCTTCTTCCCTGTCTTGTCATAAAATGAAGATAAAGCCGGTCTTGTTCCTGCGCCCCAGAACCAGAGTGAATTTGCCTTATTTTTTCCCTGTGCCGCTCTCTTTTCATTTAATGGATGATGATTCAGAATGTCAAAGCTCTTTTTCATCATTTCTTTTAGCATTTCATCTTCGGGAAGGTGTTTTCCAATCTTCTGTGTCAGCACATCATGCGGCGGTGTCAACTCTACGACTTTCCCGTTATCCCAGATTAGTAAATGACGGTAGCTGGTGCCGACATAAAAATGATATATCTCGTTTTCAAAGACTTCTTTGACTGCATCGAGCAGAACGGCCGCGTCTTCCGTGGAAATCTCATCGGAACTGTGATCAAGAATCGTCCTCTCCTCATAGGGGACATCCTCCTCCGAGAGTGTTACAATGTTGCAGCGCAGCGCTATGTCGGTTGCTTTCATATCGACGCCGATGCTGAGAGCTTCGAGAGGGGAACGCCCCGTATAATATTTTTTCGGATTATAGCCCAGAACTGCGAGATTGGCCGTATCACTGCCAGGTTTCATTCCATCCGGAATTGTGGCTGCAAGTCCTACCTCAGAGAGCGGAGCCAGGCGATCCATTGCCGGAGTATCCGCATATTCGATAGGTGTTTTTCCTCCCAGTTCCTCAATTGGCTCATCTGCCATACCGTCGCCAAGCACGATTATGTATTTCATTCCGTCATCCTCCAAATTTTTATTGATTGCCTGTTACTTATTTCTGCCTTATATTCTACACTTTCTTTCTATAAAATGCAACCGTCCGTGTGTGGCGTACAAACAGCAGTTACACCGCAGGTTACTGTCCACACGGCAGTATCCCGCGAGGTGTTTCTGTGCATCGCGAAGCGTGTTAAGTTAAAAACAGAGCAAGTCCCGTCAAAGGAATCAAAAAAACAAGATTCCAGAATGTAAACTCCAGAAGATACCTCCCTTTTTTGCCAGGATAGCTTCTTGCAAAAAATTTGTAGGATATCAGGCTGGCAAGGGATGCGATCAGAGTTCCCAGTCCTCCTAGATTCACGGCCGCCAGAAGTGTCTTATACCGGTCCGTAAAACCTGAAAGCAGAATAGCGGCCGGCACATTGCTGATAATCTGGCTGGCAGCAATACCGGTAACCAGCTCCCGGCCCTGAATTAATTCCATCAGCCGGATGTTAACCGCATCAATCCGTTTCATATTACCGACAAAGATAAAAAAGCAGACAAAGGTTAAAAGAAGAACATAGTCAAGCTCCTTTAAAACCTTCCTGTCTTTTGCCAGCATCCACAAAATCACCGCCGCCAGAACGCTCTGCCAGGCCAGAAAATGCAGAACCACCAGAATATTTAAGAAAAAAAGTCCGAGATATACGGCCAGGCGGCGGATAAACACACCCGCATCCTCCGGCCTTTTTCCCATTCGCACCCTCACTGATAGCGGCTCATTCTTACCAACGGCTAAAAAAGTCCCCAGCAGAAGCATGGAAAAAAACGTATAAGGCAATACCGTCTCCATGAATGCTTTCATAGACAGTCCTGATACAGAGTAGAGATACAGATTCTGTGGATTTCCGATCGGAGTGCCCATGCTTCCCAGATTGGCGGCAATTGTTTCTAAAACAACGAGTTTCAGCAGCTGCTCTTCCTTTCCCACCATCTGGTAAACAAGAATGGTAAATGGCACAAAAGTAATCAGAGCCACGTCGTTTGTAATTAGCATGCTGCAGAAAAAGCAGAGACTTACCAGTATAAAGGAGAGTTTTTTAGTCCCGTGGGTGCCGGACAGCAGCCTATGCCCCAGCATGGTAAAGACACCGATTTCCTGCATGCAGGCTACCAGCGCCATCAGACAGAATAACAAAGCAAGGGTTCTGTAATCAATGTATCCCAGATACTCTCTTCCCGGCTTTACGGCCAGGCAGGACAGCGCCGCAAGAGCTGCCGCAGCGCAGAATACGGTCTCATTTTTAATAAATTGTTTCACTGATATTGTATGTTTATTCATAAGAGTCTTCTCACACGGAAAGAGAAGATATCACCGCATCGTAATATCTTCTCTCTTATTTCTGTTATTAACTTTATTGACATGATACCACGCAGTGCGGAGCAATCCGGTATCAACGGGGTCAAAAGACCTTTTGCCCCCAACATCATTGACATTGATATTAATTAACGGATCTCTGTCATTCCGCCCATATATGGACGAAGCGGCTCAGGGATTCTGACGGAACCGTCTGCCTGAAGATTATTCTCCAGAAAAGCAATCAGCATACGGGGAGGCGCTACCACAGTATTATTTAACGTGTGGGCAAAATATTTGCCGTCCTGGCCGTTTACACGGATCTTCAGTCTTCTGGCCTGGGCGTCGCCAAGATTGGAGCAGCTTCCCACCTCAAAATATTTCTGCTGTCTCGGAGACCATGCCTCCACATCAACTGATTTCACCTTCAGATCTGCCAAATCGCCGGAACAGCATTCAAGCGTTCTTACCGGAACATCTAAAGAACGGAATAAGTCCACAGTATTCTGCCAGAGCTTGTCGAACCACATCTTGCTGTCTTCCGGTTTGCATACAACTATCATCTCCTGCTTTTCGAACTGATGAATTCTGTATACCCCTCTCTCTTCTATGCCGTGAGCGCCTTTTTCCTTCCGGAAACATGGTGAATAGCTGGTAAGAGTCTTTGGAAGCTCCTCCTCCTGTATCACGGTATCAATAAATTTACCAATCATGGAATGCTCGCTTGTACCAATCAGATAGAGATCCTCTCCCTCAATCTTATACATCATGGCATCCATCTCGGCAAAACTCATAACGCCTGTCACTACATTGCTGCGGATCATGAAAGGAGGTACACAGTAAGTGAATCCCCGGTTAATCATGAAATCTCTTGCATAGGAAATCACCGCCGAATGGAGCCTGGCGATATCTCCCATCAAATAATAGAAGCCGTTTCCGGCAACTTTTCTGGCGCTGTCCAGATCAATTCCGTTAAATCGCTCCATGATCTCTGTATGATAAGGGATTTCAAAGTCCGGAATTACGGGTTCGCCGTATTTCTGAACCTCAACATTCTCGCTGTCGTCTTTTCCAATTGGAACACTCGGATCGATGATATTGGGAATCGTCATCATAATTTTTAAGATCTTATCTCCCAGCTCCTTCTCCTGCTCCTCAAGCGCAGCCAGACGCGCAGACTGCTCGGCAACCTGCTTCTTCATCTCCTCCGCCTCGTCCTTTTTCCCCTGACCCATCAGGGCGCCGATCTGTTTTGCAATTTTATTCTTATTGGCGCGCAGATCATCGGCCTCTTTCTTAGCGGCTCTGTTCTTAGCATCCAGCTCGATCACTTCATCTACAAGGCCAAGCTTGCTGTCCTGAAATTTATTCTTTATATTCTGCTTTACGATTTCAGGGTTTTCTCTGACAAACTTTAAATCTAACATCTCTTCCTCCTGTTGTTTCAAGCAATCTCCATCTATTTCCGGGAAGCATTATATTATTTTTTTCCCTGACTGCCATATCTTTGTCGATTATACTACAGTTTTTTCCTAATGAAAAGCCCTATTATTTAGTTGAGAATGGGGGACGCGTCCGGAAGGGACAAGGTCCGGTGTGGTGAAGTTGTGTGTCTGAGTCTTCAGTCCCCGGGGGAGATTGTCGTGAGAGGGGGAATCCAGCCGGAATGAATTCTTACGGGGACCGTTCGCACTCTTTGGAGTTCGCAGCGGTGCTAAGTTCGTAAAAGACCTCACTAAGCACCGGCGGACTCCCATGTCCCCTCCAGAATTGATTCCGCCTCCTTCCCCCAGCCAGGTTGATCGACGGGGACTGAAGACTCAGGCGCAGTTTTTGTCGCTCACACCGGCTCTTGTCCCTTCCGCCGCTGATTGTCTCCACCGTCAAGCGGGGATGCCCCCTGTTGCTGCCACCACTTCTACTGGCAGCATCCTTACTCATTGACAGGCTAAAAAAATAAACGCAGACAGATACATGTCGTGGCAACGACAAGGTTTTCCCCACACTTAGAGCGTGAGACAATCAGCCGCCGCAGTCCAGCGGACGGGCGACACACTTGGCGGAGTCTTTCGTCCCGGCGAAAACTGAGCCGTTGGGGCGGAGGGGAAGATAAAATCTGCGGATGCCTTTGAAATCCATCGGTGCTTGACGAGGTATTTTCGAGTCTAGCAGCCGCTATGCATTTCAGGGAGCGAGAGCGTGCTCCGCAGATTTTATCTTCCCCGCAGCCCCAACCCACAACAACCTTCCCCCCGGGACGAAAGACTCATATACACATCTCACCACCCCGTCCGCTGGCCGTCCCGGCAGCGTCCTCACCTGCCTGATTAAAGTTTCATCAGATAAGGAAGACACTCCTCCAGGCACAGCCCTTCAATTTCCGGAACTCCCAGCTCCTCCGAACGTTCAACGCACTTTCTTGTGAAAGCAGCCGCCCTGCGGACCGACTCTTCCAGTGCAACGCCCTTTACGGCGCTGGCGCCGATGACTGCGGCAAAGACATCTCCCGTTCCATGATGGTTCCCCTCTGCGTGGTGCGCTGTCTGAAAAACAGGTTCTTTTCCTCTTTCATGGATGACATTGATGACCAGACTTCCCTTGACAACTCCGGTCAGGACCACGGCCCCAGCCCCCATTAACAGGAGTTTATAAGTCAAATCAGAGAGCTTTCTCTTACTCCATCCCTTTTCCTGATAAGGCGTGTCGGTCAGAATACATGCCTCCGTCAGATTCGGAGTGATGATATCGGCATACTGAATCAGTTCGCGCATACCCTCACAGAGCTGTCTGTCACAGACACTGTAAGTAGTTCCGTTATCCCCCAGCGTGGGATCGACAAGCAGCATGGTGGTATGTTCTTTCTTAAAATGCCGGATAAAGTCTGTGACAATCTCTACCTGACGAACTGAACCGAGAAATCCGGTCATGATCCCGTCAAAAGAAAATTCCAGCCTCTTCCACTCTTCAATGTAAGGCACCATACGATCCGTATAATCGTCAAAAAAGCAGGATGGATATCCTGCGTGGTTCGACAGCACTGCCGTAATAAGAGGACAGCACTGTACCTTTAATGCGCTGATCACAGGAATAGCCGCTGTCAATGCACAGCGGCCATAACCTGCAATATCATTAATCACAGCAATCTTTTTGGGCTGTAGAGCCGCTGCTGCTCCATCTTTATTGTTCCTCATTTTCAAATCTTCCATGCGTTTTTCATTCTCCATTACTTTTTCCGTCTCCGTGCTTGTACATCAGACCGACGCCGGTTAGTTTACGGTCAGTCATGCGCCTCCACACAGATAAGGACCCCCTTTTCTACTTCCATGATACCTTCCTCACCATTCAGCTCATTGCTGATGCAGAGGGAAGTTCCAAGGACGATTCTGCGCCGGTTTAAGGGATACTTAAAGCCCTTTAACGTCAGCCCTTCCACCACCTCTGTCAGAGGCATGAAAGAAATATACCTGCCATATATCTCGGATTTCCTGAACACTTTTCCGCTTCCCAGCAGATACAGCCTGTTCTGGGCATCATAGATACTGACATCCATTCCCTGCTTGTAAAACTGATAGAGCAGCTGGATATTGCTTATGGCATGATCCATCCTGCCCCCGAGCGCTCCCAGTAAATCCACACTGTTATAGCCGCATTTGGCAGCGGTTAAAAGAGCCAGTTCCGTGTCCGTCTCATCTTTTTCCGGTTTGTGGATCTCAAAAGCCACGGACGGATTATCCTTATATTCTCTTAAAACCAGAGGATCCACCGAGTCCAAATCGCCTACCACTTCATCCGGAACAATGTGCAGATGACTCAGTATCTCCAGGCCGGCGTCAACCGCGACAATCCAGTCGTATCTCCGGTTTTGCAAAAAATCTTTAACAAAGGAAATATCAATAGAACCTCCCGTAACAACCAAACACTTTTTCATACGCTATTCACTTCTCTTTATGATTATTTGTTTTATTCCTGTAACAGCTCAGGCATCTGGCCTGTTACTGAACTGCTGCATATTCTTCAAAAATATCCAGGAAAGTCTTCACATTCTCAGTCGGATTTCCTTTAAACACAGCGGAACCCGCTACAATCACATCGGCTCCGGCTTCAATTACATCCCTTACATTGGCAGGTGAAATTCCTCCGTCCACCTGGATACGGGTGGCAAGTCCCTTTTCATTGCACAAATTCCGAAGTTCCCTGATCTTGCCGAGTGTATAGGGAATAAACTTCTGTCCGCCAAATCCGGGATTGACGGACATGATGAGAACCATATCCACCTGTTCAAGAATACAGGACAGTGTCGACACGGGTGTTGCCGGATTTAAGGCTACACCTGTCATGAGTCCGGCCTCTTTAATCTGGTTAATTGTCCTGTCAAGATGGGTACATGCCTCCTGATGCACACAAATCAGATCGGCGCCTGCCTTTTTCATATCGTCTACATACCGTCCCGGCTCCTCCACCATCATATGGACATCAAAGGTTTTATTGGTACAGCTTCTCAGACTCTCAATCAAAGGCATGCCGAATGAAATACTGGGGACAAAAGTTCCGTCCATTATATCCAGATGGATATAGGGCGCTCCGGCTCTGTCCACCTCCTGTACCTGCTCGCCGAGCCGTTTAAAATCTGCTCCCAGAATGGAAGGCGCTAAAATAATCATAATCAGTATCTCCTCTTGTCTTTTAATTCCTGGTATAAAAGAAGGTAATTATCATAGCGGCTCCTGCTGATTTTACCATCCGCAACTGCCGTCTTGACTCCGCATACCTTCTCACCCACGTGGATACAGCCTAAAAACCGGCATTCCTCCTCGTATTCAGAAAATTCCGGAAAATAGTCCTTTAATTCATTTGGCTCCAAATCCTCGATATACATGGAACTGAAGCCGGGCGTATCCATCATATAGGTTCCGTTCTCCACAAAGAAAAGCTCCGAATGTCTCGTAGTATGCTTTCCTCTTTTAATCTTTTCACTGACAACACCGGTTTCCATCCTGGCCTCCGGCTGCAGAAAGTTGGTGATTGACGACTTGCCGACACCGGAAGGGCCTGCCAGAACCGTGGTTTTTCCGGCAATCAGCTCATGCAGCTTTTCAAGGCCGGCGGCTTCATAGGTGCTGATAAAATGGAGTGTATAACCGGCCGGTCCGTAAATGGCCCTCAGTTCTTCGATCTCTTTTCCGCCGGATAAATCGATTTTATTAAAACAGATAATAACCGGTATCTCCTGCCTCTCCATCATGACCAGAAAGCGGTCAAGAAGATTCAGGTTCGGCAGCGGTTCCGTGACGGCAAACACCACGACAGCCTGATCCACATTGGAAACCGCAGGCCGGGTCAGCTTGTTTTTCCGCGGCAGGATTGCGTCGATATTTCCGGTTCCCTCTTTTTCGTCCAGAACCATAAACTCCACGTCATCTCCCACCAGCGGTTTAATATTCCTGTTTCTGAAAACACCCTTTGCCTTACATTCATAGATTTTACTGCGGCCGTCATGGACATAATAAAATCCGGCAATGCCTTTGATAATCTTACCTTTCATCGGTCTTGTTCATCCTTATTCATCTACCTCCAGATATTCCAGCGGATAGGATTTGAGTACCTTGTTATTCGTCAGATCCTGTACCTGCAGTTCTCCGGTTAAAACGCCCTCCGCTCCCGGTATTGTATAGCGGATCGGTATTGTGATGTTTCCGCCCATCTTTCTCGGCTCCAGAAGCACCTTCTCCACCTGCTTACCGTTTACCTGCTGGATTGCCACAATCCGGACCGTGATCTCAATATCTCCGGAACTGGGGCCGAACATATCTTTAAGCGGGAAATCGTCATTGATTACGGCGACATACTGTTTTCCTTTGCCCGTGCTGACCGTATATCCTACGGCCGTACCCTGCGGCGTATCCGCAAGGGCCGCAATGTCCTGACTGATGATCATGCCTTTGGCGACATCCTCGCTTTTTTCTTCCTTGCGCTCGCCAAGTGTCAGTCCCAGGGCTTCAAGAGCCGTCCCGGCGTCCTCCTCGGACATTCCGGTAATGTCTATCATGGGAACCATTGGAACCGCCGGACCGGAGCTTACGAAAACTTTTACGCTGGAGCCCGGTTCCGCTTTCTCCGGTTCAAAACGCAGAACCCTGCCTTTTTCTGTCTCTTCGCTTGTTTCTTCCTGCAATTCAACCTTCAGGTTATGTGACTCCAGAACCAGTTTCGCCTCATCGCCTGTCATCGTATTCAATTCCAGCTTCGTCAAGTCCACCTTGCCGCTGCCTTCCCCAACCGTGACGGTGATTTCCGACTGTTTTGAGACGATTGTCCCCGAAGTGACACTCTGTTTGATAACGTATCCCCTCTCTTCATCAGCCGATTTGGCATATTCATACCGTATTTTCAGCGAGGCATCGCTCAATGCCTGCTCCGCCTGCTCAACATTCAGGCCGACAAGAGGCGGCACCTTACATTCCGTACTTTTTAATGTCTCTTCCGACTGGGCAGAGGCCTCCGTAGTCTTTTCAATAGTGTTTCCGGATCCAAGGTTGAAGATTCCTCCCAGCCTTGCAAAGATTACGAGTACCACCGCAACGATAATAACAGCCGCGACAATCCCAATCGTTGTTAAAAGTTTCTCTATCTGTGGATTTACATCATCGTGCTGTTCTTTTTTCTTTTTGCCCGACGGCGGCTTTGCCATTTTCGGTTCTCTTTTTACAACAGGAACATCAATTCCGCCATTCCAGTTCTGGTCAAGAGGTCCTGTTCTGCGCTGCGTATCACGAACGAATTCAACTTCCCCTCTGTCCCGGATCACGGTAGGGGAATACTCATCCAGCTCCGGTTCCTTCTTCAGATATTCATCTTCCGGATCTACCAGTGCATGGCGGAGATCGGCGATAAGCTCATATGCGTCGCGGTATCGTCTGTCCGGCTTCTTTGCCGTAGCTTTCAGGATAATCCTCTCAAGGCTAGGCGTAACGTCATGGTTTAAATGGCTGGGAGGAAGAACCGGCTCTTCCAGATGGGCCAGTGCAATTGTCACCGTATTTTCCCCGTCAAAGGGAACCTGCCCGGTCACCATCTCGTACATCGTGATTCCGAGGGAATACAGGTCGCTTCGGGCGTCGCTGTATCCTCCTTTAGCCTGTTCCGGGGAAATATAATGAACGGAACCCACGGCATTCGAACCGATCGTCTGGGAAGACACCGCCCTCGCTATACCGAAATCGGCAACCTTCACCTTCCCGTCACGGGAAATAATCATGTTCTGCGGTTTGATGTCGCGATGGACGATATGCTGATCATGAGCGGCCGCAATTCCCTGGGCCACCTGAATTGCAATGCCTATCGTCTCCTTTACCCCGAGATGCCCTTTTTTCAGAATATAGCTTTTTAAAGTGATTCCCTCTATCAGCTCCATTACGATGTAGTGGAGATCACCTTCATCCACAACATCATAGACGCTGACAATATTCGGATGGGAAAGGCCGGCGGCCGCCTGCGCCTCCATCTTAAATTTACTGACAAAATTGGAATCCTGGCTGAATTCCTCCTTTAATACTTTTATTGCGACCAGTCGGTTCAATTTGTGGCATTTGGCCTGATAAACCTCCGACATGCCGCCTGTACCGATGAGAGCAAGTATCTCGTATCGGTCCTGTAAATAACTTCCCGGCTGCAGCATCATAATGGACTCACCTCGCTTATCTGGGGATCCACAAGGATCACGGCTATGTTATCCCTGCCCCCGTTCTGATTCGCTAAGGCTACCAAAGCCTTCGCTTTCATCTGAAGTGAACCCGGCAGAAGCACGAGACGGAACATTGCGGAGTTGTCAACCATATTGGAGAGGCCGTCGGAACACAGCAAAATGTAGTCGCCGCTTTTCAAAGGTACTTCAAAAAAGTCAACATCCACTTTTCGTCCTATGCCGACAGCTCTTGTGATGATATTTTTCTTCTCCCTGTATTCACTGCTGTCACGGTCCATCTGCCCCATGGAGACCATCTCTTCCACAAATGAGTGGTCCTTTGTAATCTGGCTGATTCCCTCCCTCTCGATAAGATAGAGCCTGCTGTCACCGACGTTGGCGACATAGAGTATGGAATCCTCGATCGTAGCGGCAACCAGCGTGGTACCCATTCCTGCCAGCTCTGCATTTGTAAGCGACTGTTCATACAATTCCCGGTTGATTTTTGCAATTCCGTTATTAATGGCCGATACCGCACCGGTGTCGTCACATTCCTTTATGTAGGATACAAGGTGTTCCACCAGATAACGGGACGCAAAGTCTCCCGCCCTGTGGCCTCCCATACCGTCTGCAACAATAAACAGGTTTGAAAGAGGCCCTACAGGTTCTGTGCTGGCAAACTGGTAATCCTGGTTCATTTGCCGGACACGGCCGACATCTGTCAAGGCATATGCTTTCATTCTCCCTCTTTCCTTTCCTTGTCGATAAAACTTTTTCTGAGCTGTCCGCAGGCGCCGTCTATATCCCTGCCCATCTCTCTTCTGACAGTAACATTTATACCGCTTTTTTCAAGCTGGTTTTTAAACGCCTCTATGGCCTGGCGGCCGGACTGGACGTATTCTCTCTCTTTTATCGGATTGACCGGTATCAGATTGACATGGCCGTGCCGGTCTTTAATCAGACGGACCAAAGCCTTAGCTTCATCCAGGTTATCGTTGACTCCCTGAACCAGGCTGTATTCAAATGTCAGTCTGCGCCCCGTCTTCTCAAAATAATAACGGCAGGCATCCATCACTTCATTTAAGCCGTACCGTTTGGCGACCGGCATCAGCGTTCTCCTCACTTCGTCATTCGGTGCATGGAGGGAAAGAGCCAGCGTAATCTGCAAATCTTCCTCCGCCAGCTTCCGGATTCCCGGCACAATGCCGCAGGTGGAGACAGTGACATTTCTCTGGCTGATGTTAAGTCCGCCTTCGCCTGTGAGCAGCCGGATAAAACGGATAAGATTATCATAATTGTCCAGCGGTTCGCCGGAACCCATTACAACCACATTTGAAACACGTTCTCCCGTGTCTCTCTGTATCCGGTAAATCTGATCGAGCATCTCCGACGGAGTCAGGTTTCTCTCCAGGCCGTCAAGGGTGGAGGCGCAGAAACGGCAGCCCATCCGGCAGCCGACCTGAGAGGAAATGCAGACCGAATTGCCATGCTTATATTTCATCAGAACACTTTCTATCACATTTCCGTCTTCCAGTTCAAACAGGTATTTTCTTGTATCATCAATTTGTGAAATTCTTACGCATACCGGCTTAAGCGCCGTGAATGTACAGTTCTCTGCCAGCTTCCCGCGCAGATCCTTTGAAAGATTTGTCATTTCGTCAAACGAAGCAGCCAGTTTTTCATGCATCCACCGGTAGAGCTGTCCGGCCCGGAACGGTTTTTCTCCCATTCCCTTTAATAAATCCTGAAGCTCTTCGTGCGTCAGCGATTTGATATCAGTTTTGTTCATAACACTCCTTAGCCGCACTTTTTCATCACGGCAATAAAAAATCCGTCGCAGGGATGGATTCCCGGAAGGAACTGGATATATCCAGACTCCATAGACGGCTCCGAAAGTTTTTCTCCGAGACGCCCTTTTAGATTCACCGGCTCGAAAGGAAAATGTTCCAGGAACCAGCGCATATTATCTTCATTTTCTTCTCTGTTGACGGTGCAGGTGCTGTAAACCAGCGTCCCGCCCGGCTTGACGTACCGCTGCACTACGGAGAGTATCTCCCTCTGAAGGCAGGCCAGATCATGCAGTTTCTCGGGCGTCATATTGTATTTTATATCCGGCTTCCGGCCGATTATGCCAAGGCCGGAGCAGGGGAGATCGGCAATTACCACATCGGCGGCCTCCTCCGAATCAGGATCAAAGGAAAGGGCGTCGCATACGGCGGCCCTTAAATTTGTCAGACCGCTCCTGCCGATATTCTCTTCAATCAGCGATACCTTTGCCTCGCTGATATCGCGTATCTCAACCATGCCGGTGCCTCCCAGGATATCGGCCGCATGAAGTCCCTTGCCGCCGGGAGCGCCGCAGACATCGATTACGTAATCTCCGTCTTTGATCCCCGCCGCATCGCCGGCCAGGGAAGAACTCAAATCCTGTATCTGGAGCCAGCCCTCCCGGAATGCCTCAAGTCCCTCCAGATAATCGACTCCCTCCAGACAGATTACGTCATCGGCATAACGGCTGTCCTTTGCGGTAACGCCCTGAGCGCCCAGAGAATCGAGGATCTGCTGTTTTTCCGCCCGGTTCAGGCATAATCTAGCCATCAGGGGGCGGTCCTTTAAAAAGCTCTCCATCATCCGCCGGAACGTTTCCTCACCGTATGTTGATTTCCACATGGAGGCCAGCCATTCCGGCATGGAACAGCGGATAGAATCATCCGGAAACACCAGATTGTCTTTTCCCCTGGAAATGCTTCGAAGGACTCCGTTGACAAAGCCCTTGAGACCGGAAAAACCGCGTTTTTCAGCCAGTTTCACCGCTTCATTACAGGCGGCTGAATCCGGAACCCGGTCCATATGGCAGATCTGATAGGCGGACATCCGGAGAATGGTGCGGATCACCGGTTTCATTTTATTTACTTTTACTTTCGAATATGAATTTAATATATAATCGAGCTGAATCCGGTACTCTACCGTCCCGTCCACCACACGCTTGATGAAGGAGCGGTCCTGTTTTTCTAGGTATTGGTATTTTGTAAGCGCCTGTGACAGGATCACATGGCTGTATTTGCCTTTTTCCAGTACTTCCAGCAGAATATCCAGGATGATCTCCCGCAGCGCCGGTTCTTTAACGGTCATCTCTTCTTCCTCCAAACAGAATCAGGAGCCGCAGAAGCTGTAAAATAGAGCCGGCTGCCGCAGCCACATAGGTGAGGGCCGCCGCTCCCAGGACATTCTTCGTATATCCCACTTCCTCTCCGGACAGGATTCCCGTCTCGTCGAGAAGCCGTACGGCGCGTGAGGAGGCGTTAAACTCCACCGGCAGTGTCACAAGCTGGAAAATTACGCACAGCGTGAACAGCAGTATTCCAATCTGTACCAGCGGAGAGCCCAGGCCTCCGAATAATACGCCCAGAAGAATCATGGGCCAGGAAAGCTGGGTTCCGATATTTACTACCGGCACAATAGCGCCGCGGATTTTTAAAGGTGCGTATTCCGTGTTGTCCTGGATGGCATGGCCGCACTCGTGAGCCGCCACACCGATTGCCGCTACCGACGGCGAATCGTAGACAGATTCGGAAAGATTTAATGTCTTATTCCTCGGGTCGTAATGATCGGTCAGATTTCCCGCCACCTTACGGACCTGTACATCGTAAATCCCCTGGGAATTCAGGAGCCGTTTAGCCGCTTCGGCGCCGGTCATCCCCGTCATGCTTCTGACGCGGGAATACTTGGCAAAGGTGCTCTGGACTTTGGCCGACGCCGCCATCGAAAGAACAACTCCAATTAAAACAAGTATCATTGTAGGATCAAAAAAACGATAGTATCCCATTCCATATCCGGGCATAATAAAACTCCTTTCGAAAATCCAAAATAGTCAGGCATTTCATCAAACTGTTACATTCTTATCCCAGAATAATCCCCTCTTTAACCGGATATCCGCGCAGAAAAGCACACGTATCCATCCTCTTTTTTCCTTCCAGCTGCAGCTGGCGTATTCTGAGGCAGCCCTTTCCCGTTTTGACGAGAAAGCTGTCTTTTTCCACTTTGACAATCCTGCCATACTCATCCTGTCCGTCACTGCACTCATCCGTCACCTCCGCCTCCCACAGCTTCAGTGTCCTGCCCTCAAAGGCAGTATAGGCGCTGGGCCACGGATTCAGGCCGCGTATCAGCCGCTCGATGGCCTCCGCGTCCCTGCTCCAGTCTATTTTTCCAAGAGCCTTGTCAAGCATTCCGGCGTAGCATGCGCCTTCCTCCGGCTGTTTTGTCCTGACAAGCGTGCCTTTCTCCGCCTTTTCAAGGGTGGAGAGAATTAATTCGCCCCCGGCCAGGCTGAGCCGGTCGAACAGGCTTCCGCCGGTCTCCTTCGCATCCAGTTCCACCACAATTTTCTCCAGCATATCTCCGGTATCCAGGCCGGCATCCATCATCATCGTGGTAACGCCGGTTTCCCGATCCCCGTTGATCACGGCCCACTGAATCGGTGCGGAACCTCGGTACCTCGGGAGCAGGGAGGCATGGACATTGATACAGCCGTATCTCGGAAGCTCCAGAATCCGCTGCGGAAGTATCTGGCCGAATGCCGTCACGACGACTGCATCCGGGGAAAGCGCTTTCAGCACCTGGAAAAATTCATCATCCTGCTTCACCCTGGCCGGCTGGTAAACGGGAATACCGTATTCCATTGCCTTCTCCTTGACGGGAGTCATAAGCACCGCTTTGCCCCTGCCCTTTGGTTTATCCGGCTGGGTTACGACGGCGGCCACCTGATGGCCTCCTCTTATCAGCGCCTCCAGAGTGGGAACTGCGAAATCAGGTGTTCCCATAAATACAATCTTCATCTTATTCCTCTACCTCTTCCATCATCACATCTTCCAGTTTGCCCTCCACGAGGCTCACATAGAGCTGGCCCTTCAGGTGGTCGCATTCATGACAGATTGCCCTTGCAAGCAGTCCTTCGCCCTCCAGCTCAAACTCTTCCATCTTTTCGTTCAGGGCCTTTACTTTTACTTTCTCCGGCCGTGTAACGACACCGGTCTTCCCCGGCACGCTCAGACATCCCTCAGACCCGGTCTGGCTCCCCTCCGTCTCCACAATCTCGGGGTTGATCAGCACATACTGGTTGCCGTCATCCACATCGATTACGACAATCTGCTTTCTGATTCCCACCTGGGGTGCGGCGAGGCCGACGCCGTTGGCCTCATACATTGTCTCAAACATATCTTCTATCAATTCGGCGGTATGTTCCGTCATTTCCTTTACCGGTTTACATTCCTTCGTGAGGACTTCATCGCCCATTGTTCTGATTGATCTGATTGCCATTTTTCTTTTCCTCCATATGTCAGCTTATGAAGTATCAAATTGCAGGGCCAGCGATTTAAATCCTTCATCCCCGGCTGCCAGCAACTCGATATTTCTCCTGATTTTATCAAGTATATCACAATTTTTACTCTTTATATATAAAATTTTTCTGTATATATCATTAACTTTGTAGACCGGGGCCCTGACTGGGCCGATCATCTGTATCTCATTTTCTTCATATCCCATCTTCCTCACTGTCAAAAGCGCAAGGTCAGAACAGCGCTCCACCGTCTTTTCATTATTTCCGGCAAACAGAACCGCCTCCATGTAACAGGCCGGAGGATAGTTCATCATTTTCCGGTAAAGCATTTCCCTGCGGTAAAATTCTTCATAGTTCTGTTCTGCCGCCGTAACGATGGCATAGTGTTCCGGCTGGTATGTCTGAATCACCACATTGCCGGACAGGCTTCCCCGGCCGGCTCTCCCTGCGGCCTGGGTAAGAAGCTGAAACGTCCGCTCGCTGCACCGGTAATCCGGCGTGTTCAGGGACAAGTCGGCGGCCATAATGCCAACCAGCGTCACGTTCCCAAAATCATGGCCCTTTACGATCATCTGCGTCCCAATCAGAATATCCGCCTCATGGGCTGAAAAAGCCGCCAGAATCTCTTCATGGCCGCCCTTTCTGGCCGTTGTATCGGCATCCATGCGCAGGATCCTGGCCTGGGGAAACGCCTTTCCCGTCAGTTCCTCCAGCTTCTGCGTCCCTGCGCCGAAACCGGCAATATAAGGGGACCCGCAGGAGGGACAGAGCTTCATAAGCGGAACCGAATAGCCGCAGTAATGACATACGAGACGGCTGGTTCCGTGAAGCGTCAGGGAAACGTCACAGTGGGGACATTTCACCGCCTCCCCGCAGGAGCGGCAGGAAATAAAATTGGAATACCCCCTTCTGTTGATGAAGAGCATAATCTGTTCCTTTTTTCTGAGCCTGTCCTCAATCAGCTCCTTAAGCCGTCTGCTGAACATGCTTTTGTTGCCTTCCTGCATCTCTTTCCTTAAGTCCACCACGTCCACGCTGGAAAGCGCGCTGCCGCTTGCCGCCCTGTTCTTCAGGGAAAGCAGCTTATATTCTCCTGCCATGGCTTTGGTATACGCCTCCATGGAGGGAGTCGCGGATCCCAGCACAAGCGCCGCGCGGCATAGCCTGGCTCTCTCTGCGGCCACATCCCTGGCATGATACCTGGGCATGGTTTCACTTTTATAGGCTCCCTCATGCTCCTCATCAATTATAATAAGCCCCAGATCCTGAAACGGCGTAAACAGTGCGGAACGCGGCCCTATCATAACGGATACTTCACCCTTTGCCGCCCGTTCCCACTGATCATACCGTTCCCCGGCCGACAGCCTGGAATTGATAATCGCAATCTGATCGCCGAACCGCTTATAAAAGCGCATCACGGTCTGATAGGTCAGTGCAATCTCCGGTATCAGAAGGATAACCTGCTGTCCCCGTTTCAATACATATTCCATCAACTCCATATATACTTCCGTTTTTCCGCTGCCGGTAATCCCGTGAAGAAGATAGGTGTCCCGGTGACCTTCTTCATAATCCCGGATGAACCGGTCCGCCGCCGTTTTCTGTTCTTCATTCAGGATAGCGGCATGGCCGGTATGGGAAAGCTCTTTAAACGGCGTTCTGTAAATTTCTCTGGTCAGGATTTCAATCTGGCCTTTGTCTATCAGCGGTTTTAAGGTCGACGGTGTGATTTGAAGCTGCGACTCGGCCATCTCCGAAGGAATCACGGACGTCTCTCTAAATGCATTTAACAGGCGCAGCCTGGCTTTATGATTTTTCTTTTCCGCTTCCCGTATCGCAATATCAAGCTCCTCACTGTCCAGCAGGCAGCGGATGCTCTTTTTTTCTTTGGGTTTCATCTTCTGCTTTACCGGGAGGACTGTTTTCAGGGACTGGTTCATTGTGGCGCCGTAGGTTTCACGCATCCACCATGCAAGCTGAATTAGCTGGGACTGGACCGATATGCTCCCGGTCACAACCCCAGCTATCTCTTTGATCCGCTCCGTATCAAATTCAGGCGTATTGCTTAAACCTACCACATAGCCCTTTCTCGTCACATTGCCTTTTCCAAAAGGCACACGGACGCACACTCCGACATAAATTTCGGCTTCCAGCCCTTTTGGTATCCCATACTGGAACGCACGGTCGACCTTCTCGTGGGATATATCAATGATTACATCGGCATAGGCGTAGCTCGTCATTATCGTCTGTCTCCTCTTTAACGCTGAAAAGCCCTTCTCTCATATAAAACGTGCGGCCGTTTCTCCCAGCTTCATGCTGTTCGAACCCTTAAAAAGCACTGCGTCACCTTCCCGCAGCAGCTTCTCAAGATATTCCGTCATCTCTTCCTTCTGCTCTTCCTCAAACACGGTTGTCTTTACTTTCCCTTCCACGCCTCTGGCAATTTCCTTTGCCAGCGCTCCGTAAGTTATGACTTCCTCTACCGGCTGTTCTCCCAGGAAAGCTCCTATTTCATAATGGAATAACGGAGCATCTTCTCCCAGCTCTTTCATATCGGCCAGAACGGCTATTCTTCTCTTCCTGTCCGTCAGAGATGCCAGGACACGGATTCCCGCCTTCATGGAGTCAGGGCTGGCATTATATGTGTCGTCTATAATCGTTATGTTTCCCTTTTCATAAATCTGCTGGCGGTTTTTAAAACCATCAAAGGTTTTAAGCGCTTCTGCGGCATCGGCCAGCGGCACATGATAATGATCGGCTACTGCCAGGGCGGCCAGCGCATTGAGAATATTGTGTTCCCCCATCACTTCAAGGACGACCGGCACCACCGCAGCGCCGTGTACCATATCGAATGCCGGACGGCCTCCGTTATATGTGATATTGACGGCCCGGTAGCTGCAATTCGCACCAAGTCCGTAAAAAGAAGTCTCACAGCCGTCCTTTGCCCGGACATCCCGCAGCAGCTCATTATCTCCATTCAGAAAAAGGGTTCCGCCCTTCTTCATTCCATCCTGAATACGGAGTTTCTCCTTCAGGATATTCTCACGGGAACCAAGATTTTCGATATGCGTAACCCCTATATTGGTGATTACGGCCGTGTCCACGCGGGCAATGTCTGCAATTACCTCCATCTCCCCCGGTTCACTCATACCCAGCTCCAGAACTCCGATCTCATCTGAATCCGAAATATCGGAAATTGTAATCGGAACTCCCACCTGGCTGTTGTGATTGGCAGGTGTCTTGAAGGTTCTGTATCCGGCTGAAAGGGCGGCGGCTATCATCTCCCTCGTCGTCGTCTTGCCCACGCTTCCGGTGATTCCGACCAGGGGCAGGGAAAGGCGGCTTCTGATATAGCGGCCAATGTCCTGAAGGGCCTTTTTTGTATCCTCCACCCGTATTAGGGCGCCTGTTATGCCCTCAGGACATGTGTCATGCTCCGAGGTCAGAGACGCGGCCGCGCCGTTTTCGAACGCCTGGCTTAAAAAACGGTGGGCATCCGCTTTTTCCCCGATAAGAGGGACAAACAAATCGTCCCCCTTCATAGTCCTCGAATCAATGCTGATATGTCTTAAGGATGTTTCCATATCGCCGCAAAGGAGACGGCCGTTTACCGCCTCCACGATGTCTCTTATTCTGATATTTTCCATTTTCTGTTACTCCAGACATTATTTTTGGCATTTCTGCCTGTTATATATTATAATCGTACTTTGCCACACTTACATCCCAAGCTTCTGCACTGCTTCCTGCACCACGGTTCTGTCCAGGAACGGATGTCTGACACCTTCGATTTCCTGATAATCCTCATGGCCTTTACCGATTATCGCAATGATATCCCCCTCCTGCGCATGTGACAGGCTGTATTCAATTGCCTCGCGCCGATCGGGAATCTCTATGAATTTTCCCTCTGTCCTTGAAAGACCGGTCTTAATATCGGCCAGAATATCGGATGTCTTCTCAAAACGGGAATTGTCGGCCGTAATAATAGAGAGATCCGCAAGCTTTCCTCCAATCTCTCCCATCGAATAGCGTCTGTCCCTGGCCCGGTTCCCGCCGCAGCCAAAGACAACCACAAGCCGTTTAGGCTTATAGTCGCGAAGCGTCATCAAAAGACTTTCCATGCTGACTGCGTTATGGGCATAATCGACAATCACGGTGCACTTTGCCGATTTATAGACAATTTCCATACGGCCGTCCACCTGCATATGCTCCAGAGCATGGGCCACCCGCTCTTTAGAAAGTCCCAGGCAGCTGCATACCCCGGCAGCCGCCATTGCATTATATACGTTAAAGAGCCCCGGGACATTCACTCTCAGCCTGCTCTCATAATCCCCCTCCATCTTAAAGTCCAGTCCGACAAAGTCATGTTCCCTTATGTATTTAACGTCTGCGGCCCTGAAATCCGCACTGTGTTCCATTGAAAATGTCTTTATTTCCGCTTTGGCACCTTCGATGATTTCCCTGAAATGTCCGTCATCCCTGTTTACAAGGCAGACACGGCTGTTCTGCAGCAGCAGTTTTTTATAGTACAGATATTCCTCAAAGCTGGCATGCTCATTTGGACCGATATGATCGTTGGAAATATTAAGGAAGATGGAGTAATCGAAAAAGATTCCGTCCACCCGGTGCATCAGATAGCTCTGGGAGGATACCTCCATCACCATATACCGGCAGCCCTGTTCCACCATCTTTGCGAAATATTCCTGCAGTATATAGGATTCAGGAGTCGTATTCATGGTAGGAAAATGGTCGCTTCCAATAATCGCCCCATTTGTGCCGATCAATCCTGTTTTCTCACCTGCCGCTTCCAGGATCGCCTTTATCATATAGGTTGTCGTCGTTTTCCCCTTTGTTCCGGTTACGCCGATCGTCGTCATTTTTCTGGCAGGATAACCAAAGCGGGCAGCCGAAAGCAGGGACAGGGCATTTCTGCCGTTCCCGACCCTGAGTACTGTAATTTCTTCGGGGACTGTGACCGCTTCCTCCGTTACAAGCACTTTTGCGCCTTTCTGAATTACATCCGGGATGAATTTGTGGGAATCCACATTGGCGCCCCGCATGCAGACAAATACGGAACCGGCAGCCGCTTTTCTGGAATCGTAGACGACGTCATCCACCTCCTCGTCCAGATTCCCCTGCAGGAGCTCATATTCCATTTCCTTAAGCCATTCTCTCAGTTTCATTCATAATTCCTCCTGATCCTATCATACGCATTCCGGAATTAAATCGTGTTTCCGTCCTCTGCTTATTCGCTGTAATTTTTTAATGCTTATTCATTCATCATATTTTCAAACTGTTCCATCGTCATGAGGACTTTTCTGGGCTTGGTACCCTCCTCTTCGCCGACAACACCGGCCTCCGCCAATTGATCCATAATTCTTGCCGCCCTGTTGAAACCGATTTTAAACATTCTCTGGAGCATACCGATGGATGCCTTTTCTTTTTCAATAATAAACCTGCCGGCCTGGACAAAATACGCGTCCCGGTCACTTCCGCCGGACGGTCCTTCCGCGAAGGACGCGGTGCTGATTTTAGATTCCACTTCAGGATTATAATCAGCCGTCATTCCCTGCTCCGTCAGGAATTCCACCACGCGTGACACCTCCTGATCCGACACAAAAGCTCCCTGGACCCTCTGCGGTTTTTGGTAACCGGACGGGTAAAACAGCATATCGCCCTTGCCCAGCAGCTTTTCGGCTCCGTTCATATCGATAATGGTCCTCGAATCCACGCCCGAGGATACGGAGAATGCAATTCTCGAAGGGATATTTGCCTTGATAAGGCCGGTAATAACATTTACCGACGGACGCTGCGTCGCGATTACAAGATGGATCCCGGCAGCACGGGCCAGCTGGGCCAGACGGCAGATGGAATCCTCCACCTCTCCGGGAGCAACCATCATTAGATCCGCAAGCTCATCCACAATAATGATAATCTGAGGCAGCTTTTCCGGTTTATTGTCGTCGTCAATATCCTTAATCGACTCAATCTTCGCATTGTAGCCTTTAAGATCTCTGACATTATATTTGGCAAATTTATTATACCGGTCGGTCATCTCAGCCACCGCCCAGTTCAGCGCTCCCGACGCTTTTTTCGGATCGGTTACGACCGGGATAAGAAGGTGGGGAATTCCATTGTAAACGCTAAGCTCCACAACCTTCGGATCGATCATAATCAGTTTCACCTCATCCGGTTTTGCCTTGTATATCACGCTCATAATCAAAGTATTGATACATACGGATTTACCGGAACCCGTTGCGCCTGCAATCAGAAGATGAGGCATCTTGGCAATATCGGTGACCACCACCTGTCCTCCGATGTCCTTGCCGACGGCAAAGGCCATATGCGAACCGTGGCGCTTGAAATCCTCAGACTCTAAAAGCTCCCGCAGAAGCACCACATTATTCTCTTTGTTCGGCACTTCAATCCCCACGGCGGCCTTGCCCGGGATCGGCGCTTCAATACGGATATCGGCAGCCGCCAGATTCAGCTTGATGTCATCGGAAAGCGCGACAATCTTACTTACCTTAACCCCTTGTTCCGGGTGCAGCTCATAACGGGTCACCGACGGCCCGCAGCTGATATTCGTAACCGTAACGCCCACACCAAAATTCTGCAGTGTCTGCTGCAGCTTGATGGCGGTCTCTTTATATTCTTTTTCCGAGAAGCCTCCGCTGTTTTTCGCGCCTTTCTTTAACAGATTCAACGGTGGTACTATGTATTCTTTCTTAACAACCTTGGCGGCCTCTGCCCGCTTCTCTATCTGTTCATTGAGGGATAATTCATCCTCCGGCTGAGATTTCTTCTCTACTCTCTTTTTCTCTATGGTTTTGCGCACCATCTCCGTATCCGTCTCAATAATTTTGCCGGATGCGGTCACAACAGTCTTAGGCTCTTCCGGGATATAGAAGCCGTCATAATTGAGCCCCTCTTCCTGCTCCGAATCACTGCCGTTAACGGATAAATCTTCTTCCCGGTAATACGCTTTGGCGCTGCCGTACGGCTCCGTACCCTCACAATCTTCATAGAAGCGTTCCACCTGCTCCGAATCGTCGAAATGCCCGGCTTCCGGATAAGGTTCCCCGAACGGCTCCGGGCGGACATCCGAATCATAGACGTCCCGGGCATCCGTGTTCTCCCATGGGACCTCCGTTTCACCATAATCTTCTGCGGGTACCGCGGTAAATCCGGGATGCCTTCCGCCTATCTCCCGTTCCTCCCCGGAAAATTCCTCGAAGGTTCTCGTATCCCGTCTGACGTAAATATTCTTCAGGATATCATCCGTATCCTCCTGCGGACTGCCTTTCCTGCTCTTTCGCCTTTTACCGGTTTCATCAGAGGCAGCAGCTTTTGCCTCAGCCTGTCCTGTCTCCTCTGCCTCTTCCATGTCCGCCTCGGGATCATACTGAGGCAGGGCAATACTCCCGCGGAATATATCGGCAGGATTCTGGGGACGTCCGGCGGACGCTTCCCTGTCTTTCCCATCTGTCTGGAACTGCCTGTCGTCTTCCTGGAATTCCTGTCCTGCATCCTCCGCCAGGACGGTTCCTTCCGGTATTCCGGCGGCAAATTCTCTCATTAACGGAACGTCATTTAAATTAGTAGCGTCAAGATCCACGCCCCGCACACGCTGTTCCTCCCTCATGCGCCTTCGCTCTTCCCTGCGCTCCTCGTGGATTTCGCGTCTCCTGTTCATATCCTCCCTGGCATATTCATAGGCACGTCCGCTGCCTTTCTTTACCAGACTGACAAGCGACTTCTCCGTGATGCATACGGCGCCCAGAACCAGGGCCACGATAAGAACGAGATAAGTTCCAACCGAACCAAGGGCGGAGCTTAAGATCATGACAAGCGCACCGCCGGCAAAACCGCCTCCGTCACCGCCGGCTCCCGACTGGACGTAGTACTGGCTTAATTTCCAGCCCTCCTTCATTCCGCCGCCAAACATCATCTGATCAAGGCCGCACAGTGCGAGAAGCACCACAGCCACAGCCCCCATTTTTAAAAATGCCCTGTAATTTCCTCTGTTGGACATATAAAAACAGGTTCCCAAAAAAAGAAGTACCGGAGCCGCATATCCCATACTTCCAAATATCCCAAGCATCACCTTCCGGCAAAAATCGCCGACTGCTCCGCAAAGTCCAAAATTGCTCAAAAACAGAAGCACCGATACTGCAAATGATACAATAATCGCCACTTCTGTCCCCATAAAACTATTCTCATTGACGGCCGGCGCCGTCTTTTTTCTTCCCGTGCCTGAACGCTTTGTACCCGTTGTACCTGCCTGCTTCTTCCTGCTGCCCGTATCCTGTTTCTTTCTGCTCGTGCCTGCCACTGTCTCTAAGCCTCCAAACATATTTTCTATCTTCTACTTAGCATAGTATACAAAAAAATGAGGAAAAAAGCAATGGAGATTTAGTTGAGAATGGAGGACGCGTCCGGAACGGATCGGGGCCGGTGTGGTGAGTCTGGTTTTTCTGAGTCTTCCGTCCCCGTGGGAGGTTGGTCGTGGAGGGGGGAATCCGGCCGGAATGAATTGCTGCGGGGACCGTTTGCACTCTTTGGAGTGCGCAGCAGTGCTAAAAGCTCAAGGGACCTCGCTAAGCACCGCGGCGGACTCCCATGTCCCCTCCGCAATTGATTCCGCCTACTTCCCCGGTTCAGGTTATCCTCGGGGACGAAAGACTCAGGCGAAGGTTTTCGCGGCCCCGGTCCGTTTCGGCCGCTGATTGTCTCCAGCCTCAAAGGGGTAGGGGGCCTTGTCGCTGCCACTACGCATATGGATGCGTTGAGTGGCAGCGACAAGGTCCGCCCCCGCACTTAACGCGTGAGACAATCAGCGCCGCAGTCAGCGGACTGGGCCGATACACCCGGCGGAGTCTTTCGTCCCGGCGACCACCTGTCACTGGGGCGGAGGAGAAGCTATAGTCTGAGGATGCCTTTGGAATCCATCGCTGATTGGCGAGGTCCTGTCGAGCTTAGCAGCGCGATGCATCCACCGAGTGAAAACGTGCTCCGCAGACTATAGCTTCTCCGTAGTCCCAACTCACAACAATCCTTCCCCCGGGACGAAATACTCATAAAACCACTCCACAACCCCGTCCGCTGGCCTGCGGCGGCGTCCTCACC
>NZ_KE992917.1:28594-30992 GCF_000466485.1 [Clostridium] symbiosum ATCC 14940
CCGCTGGCCTGCGGCGGCGTCCTCACCTGCTTATCTAAATCTCTTTTCTCTCTAAAACCATCCGGTTCAATTTTTGAAGAGCCTCACGGATTCCTCCCACCTCGCAGATGAGCCCTTCCTTTACCGCATCGCTGCCGACCAGGACAGTCCCCAGATCCTTTGTCAGCATTTCCGTATTGAGCATCAGGCGTCTCAATTGATCATAGGCGATTTGGGAATGGCCGGAAACAAAGTTAAGAATTCTGTCCTGGATCATTTCAAAATAATCGTATGTCTGAACAGCGCCGATCACGGTTCCCGACATTCTGACCGGATGTATCATCATCGTCCCTGTGGGTACGATAAAGGAGTAATCCGTCGCAACGGCCAGAGGGACTCCGATAGAATGGCTGTCGCCGATTACAAGGGATACCGTTGGTTTGCTCAGGGAGGCAATCATCTCCGCCAGGGCCAGGCCGCAGCTGACATCGCCGCCAACCGTGTTAATCATGACGAGAACTCCGTCCACTTCCCTGCTGTCTTCTATTTCAGCCAGCTTTGGCAGGATATGCTCATACTTTGTTGTCTTTGTATTTCCCGACAGATTTTCATGGCCTTCAATCTCGCCAATGATGGAAATCAGGTGGATATGAGCGCCCTCTCCGCCCTCCTCCAGAAGTACCTGGCCGGTTTCTTTAATCCGTTCTTCCCTGGCCTCCTCATTTTTAATTTTCTGTTGTTCCTGTTCCGGCTCATTACCGGAGTTCTTCATTCTCTGAGTCTCCGGATTCTCCCTTTTCTTCTCCTGCTTATTATTTCTACCAGCAAAATCATGTGACCGTTCATTTAATTCCTGCACCAGCATAGCAGTCCTCCTCATTCCAAATTTATTCTTTTTATGATATTCTGTGTTCTTATTTGAATAATATACGTTACTGTTCACACGGTTGTGTTCCGCGAGGTGTTTTCGTGCGCATTTTGCACGAAAATCCCGAGTTTTACGGCGCGACGCGATGAAAAGTAAACTTTTCACCACAATCAACGGCGCTTTTTGCCGTTTCTGTGCATCGCGAAGCGTGTTATTGTTCGCAGCACGCTGCTTTTTGGCGGGGTGGAACCGCAACTAATATACGTTACTGTTCATCGAAAAGCCGGATTCGGCCTCTTGTGGCCGGAGACAAAATCCGGTATACTAGGAATACCGGATTTAGTTCTGGAAGTACAGCGAAAAGTGTGGATGTCAGTCGTCCGCTTTAATAAAGGAAATGGAGAATTTTATGTCAGAATATCACATCAGCCGAATTTTTTATAACGATCGCAGGGAAATGAAAAAACTGGACGCCCTTCTGGAAAAAGAAGGAATTGAACGCGATGATAACCTGGATTACACCATCGGTTTATACGACGACGATTACAACCTTGCAGCAACAGGCTCCTGCTTTGCCAACACCCTCCGATGCATGGCCGTGGATTCCGGTCATCAGGGGGAAGGTCTTTTAAACCAGGTGGTCAGCCATTTAATCCAATATGAATTCGAACAGGGAACGGTAAATCTGTTTCTCTATACGAAATATGATAAGGCGCTTTTCTTCCGCGACCTCGGCTTCTATGAAGTTGCCCGCGCGGACGGCAGAGTTGTTTTCATGGAAAACAGAAAAAACGGTTTTGCCTCCTATCTTGATAACCTTTATCAGGAAACACAGGAACAGGTTCAACAATCAGACGCGCAACCGGAGGCAGGTCTTCCTGTCGGCGCCGTGGTGATGAATGCCAATCCTTTCACTCTGGGCCATCTTTACCTGCTTGCCACGGCAGCGGCCGCCTGCCGTCTGCTTCATGTTTTTATTGTATCGGAGGATGCTTCCCTCGTCCCATTTGATGTGCGCTATAACCTGGTAAAGGAAGGCAGCGCCCATCTGAAAAACCTTGTTTTCCATCAGACCGGAAGCTATCTAATCTCCAATGCCACCTTTCCCTCCTACTTTTTGAAGGATAAGGATACGGTAATCCGCACCCACGCGAAATTAGATACTGCTATATTCGGCCAAATTGCCAAATCTCTTGATATCACGGTGCGTTATGTCGGGGAAGAGCCGGCCAGCCAGGTAACAGGGATATATAACGAAATTATGGCCGCCGAACTGCCTTTGTCCGGCGTGGAATGCCGGATTATCCCAAGAAGGACGGCTGCATCCGGGGTTATCAGCGCTTCCACGGTGCGCCGGAAAATACATGAAGGCAGGCTTGAAGAGATACGGGTGCTTGTCCCTGAAAGCACCCTGCGGTATTTTCTCTCGGAGGAAGCCGGTGAAGTCGTAAAGCGGATTCAGGAAAGCAGCCAGGTGATTCATTACTAAAATAACGGCCCTGCAGCTAAACATAAAAGATAACAGTTCAGCCATGATGTATTCCGCGAGGT
>NZ_KE992917.1:31092-34796 GCF_000466485.1 [Clostridium] symbiosum ATCC 14940
ATGATGTATTCCGCGAGGTGTTTTCGCTGTTTTTCGCGAAAATCCCGGGTCTGGCGGCGCGAAACGGCGTTTTTTGCCGTTTCTGTGCATAATTTGTTGCAGTTCGGCCGAAGGCTGAACTGTAACCATAAAAGGCATGCCGGAGATTGTTTATCATCCCCGGCATGCCTTTTATGCATTGCCTCTTTATATATCTGCTTCATGTTTCTTTATTTATCTGTTACGGTTATAGTTAATCAGGCATCCCGCCTTCACGATCTCCCGCTCTTCAGGCGTCATATCAGCGATGTGGAGCCGGATTTCCTGAACTTCATCTTTAATCACATATGCTCTGATATCTGTCAAATCACCGTTCAGAATCTTTTTGATACCCGGAATGTAAATATAATCTCCGACCTCAAATTCCGGTTCTTTATCCATCAGAAACGGTATCATCCCCCAGTTCATTACATTGGAGCGGTAACGTTTCGTTGCGTATTCTCTGGCGATATTGGCAAGCCCGCCGAGTACCCTCTGGCAGCTGGCGGCCTGCTCCCTGGCTGAACCGTCCCCCGGCTTTACCGCATAAATCATGCTTCCGATTTCCGTTTCCTCCGGTTTTACATTCTCACTGCCGGGAACCTTGCGGATCCCCTCAAAAACTTTCTCAAGCTCTCCCGCTTTCTCAGACGGGTTCACACCTGCATTTCTGAGTTTTTCCAGCTCATTTACTTCTTTCGCACGTCCCACATACTGAGGATCTCTTCTGGATAAGGTAAATTCAGCCAGCCCAAGCGGATTGGAACGGTATGAGGAGGTTTCTCCGGATGGAATCAATTCATCCGTCGTTGTGACTTCGTCCATAATCTTTGAGCATACCTTGAGAAGAATATTATCGGTCAGAGGACTCATCTCAGGCCATGCCTTAATGTTCGGGCCGCATACCAGTTCCTCTTTTTCCTGAGCTCTGTCATAGCCGAAGAAAACTCTGTTCTTATATACTGTGTCGTCAAAGTGATAATCCGGCACATCTCCCCAGCAGTCCATTGTCTCTGCAGAGGTGAGCATTCCGCCGTTTGCCGCCGTCGCCGCAATGGAACGGGCATCCATCAGGGCCACGCCTGCCATCTGTCCCGCACCCGGCTTTGAACCTTCCCGGTTCGGGAAGTTCCTGGTTGTGTGACGGATACTGAGTCCGTTGTTGGCCGGAGTATCACCGGCACCAAAACACGGGCCACAAAAAGCGGTTCGGATAATGGCTCCCGCTTCCATCAGTCCGCTGACTGCATCTTTCTTCACCAGGTCGATGAACACCGGCTGTGAGGAAGGATACACGGAGAGTGTAAATTCCCCATTGCCGCAGTTTCTGCCGCGAAGCGCATGTGCTGCCTGGATCACATTGGTATAATTGCCTCCCGCGCATCCAGCAATGACGCCCTGCTGCACCTGGAGCCTGCCGTTAACAATTTTATCAACCAGTCTCAGGGAACCTTCGCGCCCCGCTATCCTGTCGGCCTCCTTCTCTACCTCTGAAAGAATGTCGGCCAGATTGTGATTCAGCTCATCAATCTCATATGTATTGCTCGGATGGAATGGAAGCGCGATCATCGGCTTTACCGTACTCAGATCCACATAGATGGCTCCGTCGTAATACGCCGTCCCGCCCGGATTCAGTTCTTTATAATCGTCTTCCCTGCCATGGAGCTTCAGGAACTGCCTTGTATCTTCATCCGTTCTCCAGACAGAGGAAAGACAAGTAGTCTCGGTGGTCATTACATCGATTCCATTTCTGTAGTCCGTATCCATCTCGGAAACGCCCGGTCCCACAAACTCCATCACCTTATTTTTAACATATCCATTTTTAAATACAGCTCCTATAATGGCCAGGGCAATATCCTGCGGCCCTACAAACGGGGACGGCTTTCCGTCGAGATACACTGCGACCACTTCAGGACAGGCAACGTCATATGTGTCGCAAAGAAGCTGTTTTACAAGTTCACCGCCGCCCTCTCCGATTGCCATCGTACCGAGAGCGCCATATCTGGTGTGGCTGTCGGAACCGAGAATCATTTTCCCGCAGCCGGCCATCATCTCTCTCATATACTGGTGAATTACGGCAATGTGCGGAGGCACGTAGATACCGCCGTATTTCTTTGCCGCAGACAGACCAAATATGTGATCATCTTCATTGATTGTACCGCCTACGGCACACAGGGAATTGTGGCAGTTTGTAAGCACGTAAGGCAGGGGAAAACGTTCCATTCCCGATGCAATTGCCGTCTGAATAATTCCGACAAATGTAATGTCATGGGATGCCATACTGTCAAAACGTACTTTAAGATTCTCCATAGAGTCTGATGTGTTATGCGCTTTCAGAATTGAATAGGCAATCGTGTTCTTTCTGGCTTCTTCTATGGAAATTTTTCTGCCTGTTATCTGTTCCACTCTGGCGCTTTCTTTTTCTTCAATCAATTCCTCGCCGTTTAAAAGATATACCCCGCCCTCATACAGTTTTACCATGTGATACCTCCCGAATGTGATAAGATCGATTTGTACTTTCTTTTTATCTTGTTTTATTATATAATGTTTTTAATCATAGTACAAATATTATATAGATTATATAGTATATATTATTTATCCTATACCATAAATTCATCTATAATTCATCTCACAGAAAGCGCCGCTTTATTATGGAAAGGAGACTCAGATGACCCAGCGGGAATTGATTTATATCAAAACAGTAGCAGATGAGAAAAGCATATCCCAGGCCGCCAAAAAGCTTTTTATCGCCCAGCCGTCCCTCAGCCAGTATATTAAACGGATTGAAGACAGTCTGGGAACCCCTCTGTTTAACCGGGCCTCTACCGGGCTTACCCTGACGTATGCCGGTGAAAAATATTATCATATGGCTCTTCAGATTCTGAAAATGTACGAGAATTTCGAACTGGAGATCAGCGATATCAATAATATGAAAACAGGACGCATTCATATCGGCATCACAAGCCAGCTGGGAACTGTCGTCCTGCCCGGAATCCTCCCCCGGTTTATGGAGCAATATCCTTCCATCGAGATAACTGTTACGGAAGAGACCTCCGATCGGCTGGAAGCTCTTCTGACAGCCGGCAAGGTTGATTTTATTATAACGCACGCCCCCAAGGAATCCGGCAATCCCCAGCTGGAATATCATTTTCTTTCCAGGGATTATTTTCTGATCGTAGCGGGAAAGGATTCCCACCTGTGCGCTCTGGCAGAACAGGCCGTGTCTGACAATGGTTCAATATACCCCGTTTTGGACGTCAGGCACCTCGCCAAAGAGCCGCTTATCATGCTGCCCTCCTCCCAGCGGATCCGCCAGGTGAGTGATTCCATCTTAAAACGTGCCGGGATAACCCAGCCCGTCATCCGCCTGACCGTGAAGAATTTTGCAACAGCCCAGCTTCTGGCTGCTTCCGGCGCCGGAGTAACGCTCATCCCCAGTCAGTATTCGAAACTGACTATGGTAGATGCGGCATTTTCCTGTTTTTCCATTCCCCCGGTATATAAAGCGTATTGGGATCTCTCTGTCGGAACATCAGCCGGCTCTTTTTTATCCAGGGCAGACCATGTTTTTATCGAGGCAATGAAGGAAATCTTCAGCGAACCATTACTGACGGAAAGATAAAATACAGATACCGGCTGTTCTACGCCGCGGCAGTCAGCACCACCGGCTTAGCCGGTGGCCTGCT
>NZ_KE992918.1 GCF_000466485.1 [Clostridium] symbiosum ATCC 14940
GTTCCGGACGCGTCCTCCAAACCTCAGTTAAATTCCATTTTAATCGTCCCTCAGCTCCAGGTCTCTCTGAAGCGGCTCCAGATAGTGGACATAAATGTCGCGGAAGCTTCTGATTTTCCACGATTTATCCAGTTCCTCATATGTAAAGCTTTTCCTTCCGCCCTTCTGCATCCTGGACCAGAACGCGTCAAGTTCGCTGAAGGGAATATAATACATCTCATCTTTTGACGTAAAATAAAGGATGATAAAGGCCACGCCGCCCTGCGCCTCAAATTCTCTCATAAACTCCACCTGATGGGCATGGACGTTCTGGAGCGGAAATGTGGAAACCGCACATTCCTTGGCGTCAAAACAGACGGGTACGCCCTGAACGGCGCCAATGTAATCCACGGTGCTTTTCTGGTCAAAATAAGCCATCGTAATATGGCGGCTCTCTTTTTCAATACTCACCGGCGTGATTGGCGTCGGTATCTTTTGAATCAGAGCCAGCCCTTTTTCACGGTAGCCGTCGTTTGTATGATTGATTAGATCCTCCAGCGTGGAACCGCGGAGGCCTCTGGTATTCCAGGTTCCCATTCTTCACTCTGCTCCTGCTGTTTATTGTTGCTTCTGTTATCTAAGAGATGAAGCGCTCATATCCGGGCATCCCTGCTGCCATCCGCATAAATTCTTCCGGTGGCTTTGCCGTAAATTCCCGGCCTCCGAGACCCGCCAGCGGCTCCCTCAGCTCTTTTGGCATCACAAGCCGCCATGCATGCAGCATCTGGGATTGGACTGCGTACTTATCCCTCGCTTCACGGTTGACAGCCGGATCGCCATACTTGTAATCACCGGCTATCGGATGGCCGATAGAGGCCAGATGCGCCCTTATCTGGTGGGAACGTCCGGTAATCAGTTTTACTTCCAAAAGCGTATGGCGGCCGTCGCTGCAGAGCGGCCGGTACTGTGTGCGGATGGGAAGCGCGTCTTTATCCTCCCTGCAAAGTTCATTCGCTTTCAATACCGTTACCTGATTCGTCTTCTCATTTTTTTTCAGATACCCGTCAATTTCCTTTGGCCCGTCAACGCTTCCCTTTACGATACAGAGATAATATTTCCCTATCGTCCTCTCTTTGATCGCTTCCGACATCAGCTGAAGGCCAGGCAGTGATTTCCCGGCTATGACTATACCGCTTGTATTGCGGTCGAGGCGGTTGCAGACAGAGGGCTTAAACTGCCTCATATCCTCCTTTGTAAGCTTACCGCCGTCCAGTAGGTATTGAATCAGATACTCCACCAGGGATTCATCCGTCTCCTTTGCTTTCTGTGAAAGCATCCCGGAGGGTTTATTAATCAGAATGATATCGTCATCTTCGTAAACCACATCCAGCTTTCTTTTTTTTACCTTCTGGATTTTCACCTCAGAAAATTTTTCTATTGTCTCATCCGAGAGGAACAGTTTCACCTCATCCCCCTCCGAAAGCTTCTCCGAACCGTCGCATTTTTTTCCGTTGAGTGTGATATTTTTCTTCCTCAGCATCTTATAAATAAAACTTTTTCCCGCCAGATTTAAATACTTTGCCAGCAGCTTGTCCAGCCTCTGGCCGGCTTCGTTTTTCGTTATTTTTACAACCTGCATCGCTCCTGCTTCCTCACTGCCTTGTCATTTTCCTACATACACAGGCTTTTCATCGTGTTTACCGCATATTCCACACTGCCGTCATCCTCATATTCCGATACCGGTTTCAGGCTTTTAAGCCTTTTATCAAAGGTACTCAGTTCTCCGGTAATCTTCATGTTCGGATCCAGTCTCTGGGAAACCAGTATCTCATTTAAGGATTTTTCAGCCTCATGGATATTTACTTTCGGATTAATGCAGTATGCGTAGATACCGGTCGGATGGACGGCAACCGCATCCATCGGAAGTACATAATCCTTCGTCGTCAGCACCATGTCAAAAAGCATGGGGAATTTCTCTTCGTAAACAGAATATTTCTCATAAAACTCTTTTGACGGAGTTTTGTATTTGATGATGGCGACCAGAGGAGAAGCCAGATTTGCCGCCGGAAGTACCGTAACAATCGCCATAACGGTCAGGATGTTCTTTACCGCCTGGCTGTCCGTAAAGTAGCGCGCCGCCAGCTGTGCAATGATAAACACCGCCAGAACTGAAATTAAAAAAATGTGTTTTTTCTTAAAGCTGGTACGGTAGCCGTACTCACCTTTCCTTATCTTCTTCAATTTGTCTTCCTTTCCTCCCGTAACAGTTCAGACTTTTACGGAGTTTTATCGATAACTGCATTAACCGGGCTTTCCACCTGCTTCCCTGAAATGCGGGACATGATTTTCAGTATCACGCCGTGCGGCACTGTTTTACATAGCAGTCGGAATGATTTCATAAGAAATCCATACACAGATACAGGTTTTCCCATCAGGCTGTCCCGGATGGCAAGCTTGACCACTTTCACCGGATCCGCCATTGTAAGACGCTTATAAAGCGGAATACGCCCCGTAGTTTCAGCGATGTCAAAAAACTCGGTCTTAACCGGACCGGGGCAGACGGCCGTAACGCAGATTCCCCGGCCTTTCAATTCTTCCCCCAGCGCCAGGCTGTAGCTTAAAACAAAGGATTTTGTCGCCGCATAGATGGCAAAGCCCGGCTGCGGAAGGAAAGAGGCCGAAGATGCATACTGTATAATTCTGCTGTTTTTGCTCATATAGGGAAGCACCATATGGGTGACGGCACATAGCGCCTCACAGTTTAAGCGCACCATCCCCGTCTCCTCCTCCGTCGAAACGCTGCCGACCCGCCCCATCTTTCCATATCCCGAGGCATTCACCAGTATCTTCACATCAGGCTGTTCATTTTGAAGGGCCGTCTCAAGCTCTGCGAGCTGTTCTCTGTCCGTGAGATCAATCGCAAATTTTCTGACCGGCACGGGTAGAATCTCTTCGAGCTGTGAAAGCCTCTCCTCCCTTCTGGCCACCAGCCAGATTTCACCAAAACCGGCAAAGCGGTCCGCCAGCTGTACTGCCGTCTCCCGGCCCATGCCGGAAGATGCGCCTGTCACTATTGCAATTTTCATTCCATATCACCTTCCTGCTTTTTTATGCACATTCCTGATGGTTTTTTTCCTGGCCGGCTTATCGGCTGATTTTCCGGCATGCCCTTTGCCTGCTCTGCCGTCAGCTTTTCTCTCCGGTTTCCCATCGGCCCTTTTCTTATTGTAATTCTGGTAGCCGTACTGCCCGGTCTGTCTCGGCCGGATCAGGCATTTTTTATCAAAACCAATAAGATCGGTTCTGCCCGCCGCTTTCAGGGCCTCGGCAACCAGCTCATAATTTTTCGGATTTCTGTACTGTATTAATGCTCTCTGCATCGCCTTCTCGTGCGGATTTGTCGGTACATAAACCTTTTCCATGGTCCGCGGATCATAACCGGTATAGTACATACAGGTCGAAAGCGTGGACGGCGTGGGATAGAAATCCTGCACCTGCTCCGGCATATAACCGAGATCCCTCAGGTATTCGGCCAGCTCCACGGCTTCTGTCAGGGTAGAGCCGGGGTGGGAGGACATCAGATACGGAACGAGGTACTGTTTCTTCCCCAGCTTCTCATTCATCTTCTCATATTCCTTCATAAACCGGCGGTAAACGCTGTTTTCCGGTTTTCCCATCCTCTTCAGTACATTATCGGAAATATGCTCCGGAGCCACTTTAAGCTGGCCGCTGACATGGTACTCGCAAAGCTCCTTTAAAAAAGCATGGCCGGGATCTGCGAGCAGATAGTCGAAACGGATACCGGAACGTATAAAGACCTTCTTTACTTTGGGAATCTCCCGCAGCTTTTTAAGCAGGGAAATATAATCGCTGTGATCGGCATTTAAGTTTCTGCACGGTTTCGGGAAAAGACACTGCTTTTCCGGACACACCCCCGCCTTCATCTGCTTTTCACAGGAAGGGTGGCGGAAGTTAGCCGTGGGACCGCCCACATCGTGAATATATCCTTTGAAATCAGGCTCTTTCGTTAACAGCTCGGCCTCATTAACGATCGACTCATGGCTCCGCGTCTGGACAATCCTGCCCTGATGGAAGGTAAGGGCGCAAAAACTGCAGCCGCCGAAGCAGCCGCGGTTACTGATCAGGCTGAACTTTACCTCCGTTATGGCCGGAATGCCGCCTGCCGCCTCATAGGACGGGTGATAGTTCCGCATATAAGGAAGGGCGTAAACATCATCCATCTCTTCTTCACTCAGTGGCCTGGCCGCCGGATTCTGCACCACATAAAGATGCTCTCCGTACGGCTCAACCAGCCTTCTGCCCGAGAAGGCGTCCGTATTACAGTACTGGGTATAAAAGCTCTTTGCATATTCCTTCTTGTCCGCCGTCAGCTCCTTATAGGATGGCAGCATCACTTCATCGTAAACCGATGCCAGGGACTCCGCCCTGTAAACCGTGCCGTCAATAAACGTGATATCCCTGATATCGATGCCGCTGTTCAGCGCATCGGCTATCTCCACAATGGAGCGCTCCCCCATGCCGTAGGATAGCAGATCCGCCTGCGAATCCAGCAGAATGGAACGTTTCATTTTTCCCGACCAGTAATCGTAATGGGCCAGACGCCTGAGACTGGCCTCAATACCACCGATAATAATCGGTTTTTTCGAAATAGAGCGGATCAGGTTGCAGTAGACAACCGTGGCATAATCCGGCCTTTTCCCCATCTCTCCGCCCGGCGTGTACGAATCCTTTGCCCGTCTCTTTTTTGAAACCGAATAATGATTCACCATGGAATCCATGTTCCCGGCCGACACCAGGTACCCCAGCCTCGGCTCTCCCAGAATCCGGACACTGTCCGCGTTCTTCCAGTCCGGCTGGGCAATGATGCCCACCTTATAGCCATGGGATTCCAGGATCCGGCTGATAATGGCATGCCCAAAGGACGGATGATCCACGTAGGCGTCCCCCGTAACATATACAAAATCGCATTGCTCCCAGTTCCGTTTTTCCATATCTTCCCTGGAAATCGGTAAATAATCATGTATCATTCCATATTCTCCAATTATCTGACCGACGGTCTGTCATGCCGGTTCATCTTCTCTCTCATGAGCAGTTCGTCGTAATCTTTTATGTAATAGTCCGCCATTGACTGTTTCTCTTCTTTCAGATCGAGTGAAAATTCATCCTCAACCGCACAGACGGTCATTCCGGCCCGTTTTCCGGCCAGTATACCCGCCGGTATATCCTCGAACACGAGACACTGCTGCGGTGCCACCTGAAGCGTATCCGAAACCTTCAGATAAATATCGGGAGACGGCTTTCCCGATGCCACCTCACAGGCCGTTGTCACAACATCAAAATACGGTTCCACCCGGAGGGAGCCCAGCACGGCGTCCACCATATCACGGCCGTTGCTGGTGGCAATCCCAAGCTTGAAGCCACGGCCTTTCAGCTCGTTTAAAAAGGCTTTAGCCCCTGTTTTCAGCGGCACCTCATGACGGTATTTATCAATCGACATCCGGATCCAGATATCTTTTATTTCATTCAGCTCCATCGGGAGTGAAAAGCGTTCCTTAAAATAAGCGGCTGTCTCGGAAAAGCTCATCCCTTCGATTGCCCTCTGTAAGTCATCCGGGCAGCCATAGCCGTACCGCCCAAGAAATTCGATGTCGATAGCCTTCCACATCCACATGGAATCCACCAGCGTCCCGTCTAAATCAAATATTGCCGCTTTCTTTCCTTCTAACATATATTGCAGACTCCTTTATCCGTAAATTTCGTAACCGTTCAGACAGCATGAACGGGTTATATGAGTTCTCTTTGTGGGAATAAATTTTCATACACGCCCCAGCGCCTTAATCTCTTTCCCGGTCAGAAGACGGCTCTCACCCGGTTTCAGCTTCGGATCCAGTGTCAGGGGGCCCATGGAAAGACGTTTTAAAAAGACAACCTGACCTCCGGCTGCCTCAAACATCCTTTTAACCTGGTGGAATTTCCCCTCATGAATTGTGAGCCTTGCCTCACAGACCGGTTCGCCGGCTTCTTCATAAGAAGATTCTATCAGAAGTTCTGCCGGAAGTACAGTGGTTTGGTCTGCCAGCGTTATCCCGCCCGCAAACGCCTGCACAATATCCTCTCTCAGTGTTCCCTTAACCTTCGCAAAGTAAACCTTGTCCACATGCTTTTTCGGAGAAAGCAGTTCATGGGCCAGCTTCCCGTCGTTCGTAATGAGAAGAAGTCCCTCCGTATCAATATCCAGCCTGCCTACGGGAAACAGATCCTTTCGCTTTGCATCTCCAATCAGGGAGATCACAGTCGGATGCAGGTTGTCCTCCGTCGCCGAAACCACGCCCTGCGGCTTATTCAGCATGAAATATTCCATCCTGGCATAGGAAACCGGCTCTCCGTCCATGCAGACGCCGGAAACCTCCGGATCGAATTTGAAATCGGAGCTGCGGCAGACTGCACCGTCCACGGTGACCCGTCCTTTCCGAACCGCCTCCTTTACCTGGCTTCTGGTTCCCTTCTTCATCTCGGCCAGAAACTTGTCAAGCCTTATCATTCCCGCCATCACTGCCACCTCCATCCGGGATAATATTTGTTCTTCAAAATACCGTTCTGACGTCTTGCAAACCCCAGCGGATGACCGTCCGCGCAGACAAGACACCATCCCCTGCTCTGCGTTGTCTCCTCCTCGGAAAGCTGAACCGTCTCTCCTTTCAGATAGCGTATTACGCGTCCGTCCTCCGAACTCATGTCAAACGTGTCGGTAAATTCTTCTTTCTTCAAATACATGGCAAGAGCCTGCGACGGCTCAAACCTGCCCTTCTTAAGTTCCCCCAGCAGAAGGCCTGTCCTGAGATATCTCACTTTCTTAAGATAAGGCGCTCCGGCACCAGAGAGAGGCTCCGGCAGGTAATATATTGTCTCATTGACATGATACAGACGGCCGGGCTCCCATTCCCTGTGTGTCAGGGCCAGAAACTCACGGACCGGCTCCCATTCCTTTGTCCACTTAGCCGGGGCGGCCAAAGGCACCGGCGCTTTCCTGCTTCTGCCTCCGTCCTCTTCCGAACCGCAACTGCGTCCATCCTTTTTAAGGAGCGCTATAAAATGTCCCTCTCCCCTTATTTTATGGGGAAAGAGCCTGACGCACTCGGAAAGTCCGATTCCGGGCTGAAAGCCATCCTGTTTTTCCAGTGGCACCAGATGCAAATCATCATGCTCTTTAAGCAGACGCCGGATCGTACCCTCGTTCTCTTCCTCATCAAACGTACACGTTGAATAGAGCATCATACCGCCGGGCCGCAGCATTTTGACGGCTTCCGAAACGATTTCGTACTGGATACGGCTGTAATACTCCGGGCCTTTTTGGCTGTAGCTTTTCACCATATCGCCGTCGCGCCGGAACATCCCTTCTCCGGAACAGGGAGCATCGACCAGGATTTTATCGAAGAATCCTTCAAAATATCGGGCCAGTTTTTCAGGCGTCTCACTCGAGACACAGATATTGCCTGCCCCGGCAAGCTCCAGATTCTTTAACAGCGCTTTTGCCCTGGAATTGCTGATGTCATTGGAAAAAAGCAGTCCCTCACCCTGGAGCTTTGCCGCCAGTTCGGTGCTCTTTCCCCCCGGTGCGGCGCAGAGGTCCAGAACCTTGTCTCCCGGCTCCACCGGAAGAAGTGATGCGGGAGCCATGGCGCTTGGCTCCTGCAGATAATAAAGCCCTGCAAAATACCACGGATGTCTGGCCGGCTTTAAATCCCGGTCATAATAAAATCCATCACCGGCCCAGGGAATTTGTGTCAGTTTCCAGCCGCATTCCGCCGCAAATTGCTCCGGCGTGCATTTGAGCCGGTTTACCCGGAGGCCGTAATGGGGCGGTTCCGAAAAACAGGTCAGATAATCCTCAAACTCTTCTTTCAGCAGCTTTTTCATCTTTTCTAAATAATCGCTCGGCAGTTCTCTGTAGTCCAATGTGTAAACTCCTTTTATCCGTCATTGTCCGGCAGCCGTCGGCATCGTAACTCACCTCAAAATAACAATCTGCCAAAGCTGCTTCAGTGTAACAGTTCATGCCTGTCTGAACTGTTACGCTTAGTAATTATATTTTAATTTATATTTTTCAAGATATTTTAAAATCCAATAGGGATTAACACTCAGCTCCTCATAATGATCCGTACGGATATAGATGCCAAGATGCAGATGTACGGCAAAATTGCCAACTGTGTTCTCCTGTTTGCCATAGCCGGAATCCCCCATATAACCGAGAAGGCTGCCGGCCTTTACCTTATCTCCCTGTTTCAGATCCGGGGCATACGAATACAGGTGTGCATAATAGAGGTAGGCTCCGGACTCTGTCCTGATACCGATTCTCCATCCGCCCTGTTCCAGCCAGCCAATCTTTTCCACCGTACCGTCGCTGATGCTGATTACCGGATAGAAACCGCGCTCCCGCTCCGTGCCCATTATATCGCAGCCCTCATGCCCCCGTTCTCCGCCGTAGGTGCGCTTCTGCTTCCAGCTGTCTTCATATACGGGAAACGGAGTGCCGGCTCTCGTGCTCTCCGGCACAGGAAAATACTTCAAGTCTTTTAAAATCACTTCATACGCTCCGGACAGTTTCTTATAAGCCGCCGGTTTTTGGATCAGAGCCATGCTGTTATGATACGTCAGATCCCTGCAGTCTGTCAAATCAAATTCATGCTCCAGCATCAGAGATGTAATCTGGTCATAATCCACATAATCCTGGCCGGCGACAGCCGCCCCCAGCTTCATGCTGCGAAAGTCGTCGCTCTCCCATGTATAGGCGTTCAACTGGTAAAATCCGGGATTCTGCCCAAGCCAGTGAAACATGGTTGTGTTAAAAACGGATAGTAAAAGAAGGAATATAATGAACATAAGAGAATCGCTTCCGGACATATATTATATAAAACATTCTATTCGGACTCTTATGAAAAAATCCATCCTGCCGGTAATCCCGGTTTTAATCCTGATTCTGCTGCTGATGCGCCCCGCCCTTGCCTTTGACGGGGCTAAATCCGGGCTTCTTCTATGGTTTAACGTGGTTCTCCCCACACTTCTGCCGTTCATGCTCTGCTCAAGCCTTCTCGTGGCCTGGGGCGGAGTTCCCCTTATCACACGGCCGTTTGCACCGCTGTTCAGGCTCCTGGGCCTCTCTGATAAGGGAAGCTATGCTCTGATGTCCGGACTGTTATGCGGTTATCCCATGGGCGCAAAAACAACTGCCGATTTTGTCCGTGACGGCAGCATATCAAGCAACGAGGGAAAAAGACTTCTGGCCATAGCCGGCTGTCCCAGCCCCATGTTCGTCGCCGGTTACATACATTCTCACCTGGACGGTACGGTTCCTTTCCTTTTTATCGCAGCAGCCGTCTATCTCCCGGTCATAATCAACGGCTTTCTTGTACAGCTCTTTTACAGGGAAAGAAAAAAAGCTCTCCCCTCTCCTTTGCCGGTCACCTGCAATGCCGCTCCTGACGGCAGGCCATTTGATGAAATCATGATGGCTTCCCTGGAGATTATGGTCAAAATCGGCGGATATATCATGCTGTATTCCATTCTGGCAGGCTTTATCTGCGAATCCTCCGTACTCCCGGAATCAGTAAAGCCGCTTCTGACCGGATTTGTGGAAATGACGACGGGGATTGATGCTGTCTCCCGGACAATGTCCGGATTGCCCGCCGCCCTGGCAATCCTATTCTCCGCCGTCTTCGGCGGCCTGTCCGGCGTATCGCAGACAAATACGGTTATAAAAAATGCCGGACTCTCCATCCGGCATTATGTACTGTGGAAACTGCTTCACGCGGCCCTCTCCTGTACTATCCTTATTCTGCTGTCATCTCTGTAGCCGCGGCCTCTCCGTTGTCTTCCAGCTCCGTCACAACGCTGCCTGCCAGCTCGTTGCGGTTTGAGGATACGATATCATAGCTGGACTGCATGGAGTTCATAAAGCCGTCAAAACGTCCCTGCGCTCCTTCCATGGAGTGTTTGATAATGGTCTGGAGACTGCGCAGCATATCGTCCGTATACTGCACGGAACTCTGGCGGATATTGTTGGCTTCAATCACAGCGCTGTCCACAATGGCCTGTGCCTGTGCGTTAGCCTGCTCAATAATGCTGTTGGCCTCGGAGTATGCCCTCTGCATAATCTCATGCTCATTCACCAGCTCGTTCGTCTGCGCCGTTGCCTCGGCCACCATGGCATCGGCCTGGGAACGGGCTTCCTGAAGAATGGCATCCTGATTGCTTATAATCTTCTGATACTTCTTAATCTCTTCCGGTATCCTTAATCGAAGCTCTACAAGCAACTCCTCAATCTCTTCTTTATTAACAAGAATCTTTGCATTGGACAGCGGCTGATACTTACAACTGTCGATATAATCTTCAATCTCTGTAATGATCTGTTCAATTCTGCTCATAGTCTTTCTCCTTACTTATTCGCTCCTCTGCCCAGCCTGGGCCGCATACTTTTCTCTCACCTTTTCAGCAATCTCCGGCGACAGGAAAGAGGAAATATCCCCGCCGTACATGGCGACTTCCTTCGCCATGCTGGAACTTAAATATGCATATTTAAGGTTGGTTGTCAGGAACAGTGTGTCTATCTCGGGTGCAATGACCCTGTTCATCTGCGCAAGCTGCAGTTCATACTCAAAATCCGTGATAGCGCGCAGTCCCCTGACAATCACATTCGCATCATTGCTGCGAACAAAATCAATCAGAAGGCCGGCAAAAGACTGTACCTCCACATTGGGAAAATGGGAAGTTACGTCTTTTAACATATTAACACGTTCTTCGACAGAAAACAACGGAGATTTTGCACTATTATTTAAAACTCCGACGATCAGTTTATCAAAAATTTTTGAAGAACGCTCAATGATATCGTAATGGCCGAGCGTCACCGGGTCAAAGCTGCCCGGATAAATAGCTGTCTTCATCCTTACTTTTCTCCTTTGGTAATGAATAGGTGCTTGTTGGTCTTGTACTCTTTTTCGCGTACAAGCTCAAAGCCAAGCTCAGAAAGATAATCCATCCCGGTCTCCCTGGACGCCTCCGCGATAATAAGAGTATCTGCGTGGGTAAGGGCTGAATGGGCCAGATATTCAAGTACAGCCTTCTCGAGCAATTGGTTATAAGGCGGATCCATAAAAATTATATCAAACACAAGCTGTCTTTCCTCAAGGCGTTTCAGCGCCGTAATCACGTCGCAGTTCATTACCGTCGCCTTGTCTTCCAGATGGGTGATTTTCAGATTCTCCCGGATACACTGGGCAGCCCTGGGGTTATGTTCCACCATTACGGCCATTTCGGCTCCGCGGCTCAGCGCTTCGATACCGATGGCTCCGCTGCCGCTGAAGAGATCTAAAAAAGTGCAGCCATAAACATCATTCTGCATCATGTTAAAAAGGGTTTCTTTAATTCTGTCTGTGGTTGGTCTTGTATCCTTACCTTCTAATGTCTTTAAAAGCAGCCTCTTGGCGCTTCCTGCTATTACACGCATGGATTCTTTCCCCGAAAATTTTTTTCTTATATATTATAGTATGTATTTCATTTATATACAAGCAGTATTTCTGAATAAGCTCACTTTTATTGTAATTTATCCTCACAGTGGAGATTTGCATAGCACCGCTGCGCACTCCAATGAGTGCAAACGGTCCCCGCAGCAATTCATTCCGTCCGGATTCCCCCTTACGGCAACCTGCAATCCGGGGACGGAAGACTCAGAAATACCTCACCACACCGGCCCCGGTCCGTTTTGGCCGCGTCCTCCATTCTCAATATATAACGCAAAAATACAGGGCAATGGCAGCATTCTATCTGCCGCAGCCCTGTATCTTCGCCGAAAAATTCAAGATTTCTCGAAATTATAAGTCAGTTGACTTATTTACCTGCCATCTGTCTTTCCTGAGCTTCGATCATCTTTTTAACCATATATCCGCCTACAGAACCATTCTGTGCAGATGTTAAGTTACCATTGTATCCGTTTGTTAACGGCACACCAAGTTCGTTGGCAACCTCCATTTTGAATCTGTTCATAGCTTCCTTTGCTTCTGGTACGTTTGTGTTGTTGTTGTTTGTAGTAGACATAATAAACGCCTCCTTTTCATCTGTTTTTTAGTGCCCATGTTATTGTTTGTGTGTTTGTTTCATGGGCTGTTATTTATGCTACACTCCTATTATGGCTCTCAGATGAAATAATACTCTGATATCTTTTGGTACAAATGGAATTTCCTTCCTGACCTATCAGTCCGCATTCATTTATGCTTTACAACAGATGTTTATTTTTCTTTCAATGAAAGAAATGCACAAAGGTTACCGCGCCGTTCAGCCGTTCTTCTGTGGGAAAACAAAAGCTGGGGATTACAATATGTGCAGATATTGGTCACCGCCAGATTATCGCCTTTGATTCCCGCTTCTTTTAAAACAATCTCATTAGCCTTCCACAAGTCAAGCTGATATTTTCCGTTTTGTTTTTTTAATAATATCACATCATGATATTTTTCGTGAAAAGCATCGGCAAACTCATCTGCCACTTCTTCTCCTACTTCATAACAATCCCCACAGATACTCGGTCCGATACAGGCAATGATATCCTCCGGCCGCGTGCCGAATGCTTCCTTCATCGCATCAACCGTTACCTGCCCCATTCTTTTTACCGTACCGCGCCAGCCGGAATGAGACAGGCCGATTGCTTTATGTACCGGATCTAAAAAATATAGCGGAACACAGTCGGCAAAAAATGTAACCAGCGTTATACCGGGAATATCGGTAATCAGGCCGTCCACATCCCTGTAGTCTCTGTCTCTGACAATCCCCTTCCCCTCATCCTCTTCTGTCACCCGCCTGACATTAGTTGTGTGAGTCTGCCATGTCAGTACCATGCGTTCTCTGTCCACGCCCAGAGCCGCCGCCATTCTTCTGTAATTTTCCAGCACATCATCCCTGTCGTCACCTCTTGTGAAAGAGAAATTCATTGTGGCGAAATCACCCTTGCTCACACCGCCAAGACGGGTGGAAAAAGCATGGGAAACCAGCCCTGTATCTTCAAGGATGGGAAATGATAAATAAGTAACTCCTCTGTTCTCTTTTACGGTCAGTACCGTTTCTTCTGTCTTTTTAATAATTTTCTGCGTCATAGTTTCCTCCCGGCAGAATAACCGGCTACAGCCAGAATGCATCCTGAATCAGACGCACCTCATCCTCCAGAACCGCCACTACATCAAAACGGCAGGGAGTTTCCTCCCCATATCCGCGGGTCAGCAGGTAATATCTGGCCGCGCCTGCAATTCTGCTTTTTTTCTTTGCGTCGACGGCTTCCGCCGGATCTCCGCTCCCTTTGCTGCTCCTGAATTTAACCTCGACAAATACAAGATAGCCGCCGTCTTTTGCAATCAAATCGATCTCTCCTGTACGGCAGCGGTAATTTTTTTCCAGGATTACATATCCCCGGTCTGTCAGGAAAGCAGCCGCCTGTAATTCATGACGGCTGCCTGTCTCCCTGTTATTCTTTTTATTTTTACTGCGTCTCATTCTTCAAATCCATCTTTGTCAGAAAGCTTCTGCGGTGGATCGGACACATGCCGAATTCCCGTATTGCATCCATATGAGCTTTCGTTCCATATCCTTTATGTTTAGCAAAACCATATTCAGGATAGAGCTTATCATACTCTTCCATCATATGATCCCTTGTTACTTTGGCAAGAACGCTGGCTGCGGCAATGGACACACTCTTGGCATCTCCCTTGATAATCCTGACCTGCTTTTTATCGTCAATGCCCGGAATCATAACGGCATCATTTAAAAATATGTCCGGCTCGGCCGGCAGCTGCGAAACAGCCTGCCGCATTGCCTCGTAGGTAGCCTGAAGAATATTAATCTCATCAATCACTGCCGGGCTTACAATTCCGACGCCATAGGCCACCGCTTTTTCCCGGATTTCCAGAAACAGCTCCTCACGCCGCCTCTCCGAAAGCTTTTTTGAATCATTCAGCCAGAGAATTACAGCATCCTTTGGCAGAACGGCAGCCGCCGCGACGACGGGACCTGCAAGCGGTCCCCTTCCTGCCTCGTCAATTCCGCAGATAACGGAATACTCTTCGTATTTACGTTCATATTCTCTCATCTGCTCCAGGCGTTTAAGCTCCTGTTCTAGTTTCTCACTGCTGATTTTTCTCATCTTTTGTATGTCTCCCGTCTTATACGTATACTTAATTCTGTTTTCCCGCTCTTCCCTCTTATTTTTCTCCGGGGGCTTCCGGGAATTCCAACGTGATCCGGCCCAGCTTCCCGCTTCGGAAATCATCCAGCAGCAGATTGGCCGCTTTTTTCGTATCCAGCTCGTTTCCCTTAAGCAGGCAGGAACGGGCCTGCGCTACCTCCCTGAGCGCCTCATAGGGGTCCTCTGTCTCTATACCGTAACGCTCATTTAAGTTTCGTCCGTAATGCTTTATCAGGAATTTCAGCAGTTCTGCCGCCAGTTCCTCTTTGTCGATAATTTCATCATTGATGGAACCGATAAAAGCGAGCTTAAGCCCCACTTCCTGATCCTCAAAACGGGGCCAGAGGATTCCCGGCGTGTCTAACAGCTCAAGAGTCTTGTTAAGGCGAATCCACTGATTTCCTTTTGTCACACCCGGTTTATTACCTGTTTTTGTACATGCTTTGCCGGCAAAGGAATTAATGAAGGTGGATTTTCCCACATTGGGAATTCCGACGACCATGGTGCGCACAGGCCGGTTTAATATTCCCCTCTTCCTGTCACGCTCTATCTTTTCCCGGCAGGCTTCCTGTACCAGCGGCTGAATCTGCTTCAGTCCCATGCCGGATCTTGCATTAACTTTAATTACATGGAAGCCTTTCTCCTGAAACCAGGCCGTCCACTTCTCATTATATCTCTCATCTGCCAAATCCGATTTATTTAAAAGGATAATCCTGCCCTTATTTTTTGCCAGCTCGTCAATATCAGGATTCCGGCTGCCTAAAGGCACTCTGGCATCCACCAGTTCAATTACCAGATCAATCAGCTTAATATCTTCTTTCATGGCTCTTTTGGCCTTTGTCATATGGCCTGGATACCATTGTATATTCATTTCAATCTCCTTTCACGTGACCGGGCGTATCAGCCCGAAATGGCGTAAGGGACGGATTCTGAGCCAGACCTTACCTTTAATCTGGCCTTTTTTCACATTTCCCACACTGGCAAAACGGCTGTCCTCGCTGTTCTCTCTGTTATCTCCCAGGAGAAAGTACTCATCCTGTGAAAGAAGCACCGGATTCTCCGCAAGGCCTGCCAGGGCGGCCTGTCCCAGTCCGTTTTCCGCATCTATTCTTTTATCGTCAATATACAGGAAACCATCCTTAATCTGCACCGTTTCGCCTGGCAGTCCTACGACTCTCCTGATATTAAACTTATTTTCTTCCTTTTCAAACACAACAATATCGAACCGTTTTATTTTACCAAATCTGACGGAAAGACGGTTCATCAAAACAACCTCATCCTGTGAAAGAACAGGATCCATCGATTGGCCCGTCATTGTAATCTGTGTCCCCAGCGAGAAGACAATGAACCAGGCAACGGATATCACGACAACTATATCGACAATCCAGTTTACAATCAGCCTCAAACGGCTGGTTTCTTCGTCTATATACATTCGCATCCTTTCACTCTGCCTGCCAAAAAACTTTGTCTGCTAAAAAAGGGACAATATACATTGTCCCTTTTCTTTCAAGAATTATTTAACTAACTCTTTAACTTTGGCAGCTTTACCAACTCTGTCTCTTAAATAGTTCAGTTTTGCTCTTCTTACTTTACCTCTTCTGATAACTTCAATGTTCTCAACAACAGGAGAATGTAACGGCCATGTCTTCTCTACGCCTACACCGTTGGAATTCTTTCTTACAGTGAAGGTTTCTCTTAAACCGCCGTTCTGTCTTTTAATAACAGTTCCCTCGAAAACCTGAATTCTTTCACGGTTTCCCTCTTTGATTTTTGCAGATACTCTTACAGTATCTCCTACATTGAAGCTCGGAACAGTCTCTTTTAACTGAGCAGCTTCGATATTCTTGATAATTTCGTTCATCCTGGTGAACCTCCTTCAAAATCTTTGATGTTCTTAATACGCTTCGTAACAGAGGACCATCTCTTTATTTCACAGTTTATTATGATACCATATATTTCAAAAGAATGCAAGCATTTTAATTAAGCAGGTCGAAACGCTGTTACACGGAACGAACTGCCATTGTTCCTTCTTGCTATTTAATCAAAAATTTCATTTACTACAAATTTTATTTCATCATTTTCTTTTGTAAAACTAACTTCGCATGTATATAGGGTCCCCTCTACCGTCAGTAATTTGAATGAAACAACTCCATTTCCTATATACGTAAACTCTGGCTCAGGTGCAAGTTCAGCAGAAATACCCAGCTTTTGAAAATCCCCCTCATTGTCGATAAATGCCACTTCAGCAGCTCCCGTATCTCTGTCTTTCAACAAAACGGCGCCAATTCGCTCATATGCATTATCGGAAACAACTTCGTAATCCACAATTTCTAAGTGTTTATCCTGATTAAACCGGTCAGAAAATTTACTCTTTATTTCTTCTTCCGTCCATACTTTATTTTCATTACTTTCAGAAAATTCAACTTCCATATCCTGTCCGTTAATTTCGGTGGTACTGATAGTATCTGCCATGTTTTTCGTACAACCGGAAAGTGAAAATGTCAGAACAAGTATACACAGCGTTTCACATAATCTATATTTTGTTTGTTTCTGCATCATTTTCATTCCCCCTGTAAATTTCAATTTTCCGCTCTCTGCTTTTTCCAGCCGCGTAGTGGCCGTAAAATATTTCCTCACCTTCAATTCATTAAACTCTTCAGATACTCCGCCTCTTCCTTGGACAGCGCCGCATCCTCAAGAAGCTCCGGCCGGCGCTCCAGTGTCCGTTCGATGGACTTCCTACGCCGCCATGTTTCTATATTTTTGTGATGCCCCGACAGAAGCACCTCCGGAACCTTCTTTCCCATGAATTCTTCCGGTCTCGTATACTGGGGGTATTCCAGGAGGTTATCGTGGAAGGACTCAAATTCCGCCGATACGTCGTTATTCAGCACGCCCGGCACCAGCCTTGAGATACAGTCTATCATTACCATGGCCGGCAGTTCGCCTCCGGTGAGCACATAGTCGCCGATGGAGAGATAATCCGTCACGACAAGTTCCAGTACACGTTCATCAATTCCCTCGTAATGGCCGCAGAGAAACACAAGCTCTTCCTCCGAAGCCAGTTCTTCTGCGATTTTCTGGTTAAAGACCCTGCCCTGAGGAGTCAGGTAGATGACTCTCGGCTTCTTTCCAATCTTTCGTTCAAGATCCTCGCAGGCCGCATAAACAGGCCCCGGCTGCATCACCATGCCGGCTCCGCCGCCGTAAGGATAATCGTCGACATGCCGGTGCTTGTCGGTGGAATAATCCCGGATATTGACGGCCTCCACCGATATCAGGCCCTTCTCCATGGCACGCCCGGTAATGCTTGTGTTCAGGCCGCCCGTTACCATCTCGGGAAATAAAGTAAGAATGTGAAAATTCATAAATAATATACTCCTTACAGGTCCAGAAGGCCGTCCAGGATATGGACCGTAACCTTCCCCTCCTCCAGATTTACATCCAGAATGCACTCCTTAATTGATGGGAACAGATATTCCTTTCCATCGTTTCCGTCTATCACATAGACATCGTTCGCTCCGGTCTGGAGGATATCCTTTACCGTTCCAAAGTCTTTCCCCTCATCCGTCACCACCTTAAGGCCGATCAAATCTATGATGAAATTCTCATCCGGAGCGAGACTGACCGCATGCTCCCTTGAAATAAGAAGATCTTTTCCTTTATACATTTCAATATCATTAATATTATCATAGCCCTTAAATTTGACTATCACCATATTTTTGTGGAACTTAACCTGCTCAAGCTCCATCAGGATTCTTCCCTTTCCCGTATCGAGAAAGACTTCCTTTAAATCCTTATATCGGTTCACATCATCTGTTGTGGGAAATACCTTGACTTCCCCCTTGATTCCATGGGTGGAGGAGATAACACCCACCCTGAGAAACTGTTCCATCCTATTTCCTGTCCTTTCACTGCCTCTGGAAGCCGCTGCACGCGGCATCTTTTGCCGGCCGGCGATAACCTGGACGCTCCGCGCACCGGTCGCCGCCGTCAATTAAGAAAAGCCGTCTTCCCCTGCAGGCCGGCGGCTTTTACGTTACTGAATCTCTACAATAACTTTTTTATCATCTTTGGAAGCTGCTGCTTTGACAACGGAACGGATTGCCTTAGCAATGCGTCCCTGCTTGCCGATTACCTTTCCCATGTCGGAAGCGGCAACCTTAAGCTCAACTACAATCTCGTCATCCTTTACCGATTCCGTAACTGCAACTTCGTCTGGGTTTTCAACCAGTGCTTTTGCGATAACTTCTACTAATTCTTTCATACCAATTCACCTCACAGGACATTACTGGATTCCGGCGATTTTTAAAAGTTTACCAACAGTTTCGGTTGGCTGAGCACCTGTAGATAACCACTTCTTAGCTGCTTCCTCATCGATCTTGATTGTGCTTGGCTCTGTGTTAGGATCATAGTAACCAATTTCCTCGATGAATCTTCCATCTCTTGGAGATCTGGAATCTGCAACAACAATTCTATAGAAAGGAGCCTTCTTCTGACCCATTCTTTTCAGTCTCATCTTTACCATTTTTCTTTCACCTCCTTAGGTTAATGCTGTATAGACAATGCGTTTCGCATCATACTAACTCTTAATCAGAACGGAAATTTCATCTTACCGAACATTCCGCCCAGGCCGCCTCCGCGGCGTTTGCCTCCCCCCATCATTCCGGGAAGCTGCTTCATCATCTTCTTCATCTCACCAAACTGCTTTACCATCCGGTTTACCTCGGCAATGTCAACGCCTGCGCCGTTCGCAATCCGTTTTTTTCTGGAAGGATTGATGAGATCCGGGTTCCTTCTCTCCTCATCCGTCATGGAGAGGATAATCGCCTCGACTCTGTCCATCGCCTTCTCATTGCCGTCCAGATCCACGCCCTTAAGCTGGTTCATGCCAGGCATCATCGTCAGAATGCTGGACATGCCGCCCATCTGCTTAATCTGGCGCATCTGATCCAGAAAATCATTATAGTCAAACTCGGCCTTTTTAATCTTTTTGCTGAGTTCTTTTGCTTTTTCTTCATCCATCACGGCTGCGGCCTTATCAATAATTGATAATACATCGCCCATACCGAGAATCCTGGATGCCATCCTGTCAGGATAGAACTGCTCTAAATCGGAAAGCTTCTCTCCCATACCGACGTAGATAATCGGCTTGCCTGTCACTGCTTTAATGGAAAGCGCCGCACCGCCTCTCGTATCTCCGTCCATCTTGGTCAGAATCACGCCGTCAATGCCAATCTTGTCGTTAAACATTCCGGCTACATTGACCGCATCCTGGCCGGTCATGGCGTCCACTACGAGAAGTGTCTGGTATACGTCCACGTTCTCCTTAATCTCAACCAGCTCGTTCATCATATCCTCGTCGATATGAAGACGTCCTGCGGTATCGATAATCACCACATTGTGGCCATTCTTTGAAGCATGCTCTATGGCTGCCTTCGCAATATTGACCGGTTTATGGCCCGTACCCATGGAAAAAACCGGGACTCCCTGCTTCTCTCCATTCTTCTGCAGCTGTTCAACCGCCGCAGGACGGTACACGTCACAGGCCGCCAAAAGAGGATTTCTGCCCTTTGCCTTCAGCTTGCCCGCTATCTTGGCCGTGGTCGTCGTCTTACCGGCGCCCTGTAGGCCGGCCATCATGATAACCGTGATCTCATTGCTGGGTTTTAAAGCAATCTCCGTCATCTCGGAACCCATCAGTTTCACGAGTTCGTCATTGACAATCTTTATTACCATCTGTCCCGGATGCAGGCCGTTCAGCACATCGGTTCCGACCGCCTGTTCCTGTACAGAATTGATAAACTGTTTTACTACTTTAAAGCTGACATCCGCTTCGAGGAGAGCCATCTTCACTTCCTTAAGTCCCGCCTTGACGTCTGCTTCCGATAAGCGTCCTTTTCCCGTCAGGTTTTTAAATACATTCTGCAGTTTGTCTGCCAAGCTCTCAAAAGCCATTTAAACCCTCCGTTAAAGTAGATTTACACCAGTTTCAGAATATCGTTGGAGATACGTCCAATCTGCTCAATAACCGCCTTGTCCTCCGTCTCAAGGAATTCACAGGTGAGGGTGTTAATCTCCTCCACCAGTTCCCTGGTCTTAAGGAACTTCCCGACGAGTCCCAGCTTCTCTTCGTATCCGTTCAGTATCCTGTCGCACCTTTTAATCATATCATGGACACCCTGCCTGCTGATGCCTTTTTCTTTCGCAATCTCGCTCAGGGACAAATCGTTGAACACGACATCTTCATAAATTGCCTTCTGGTGCTCTGTCAGCAATTCACCGTAAAAATCATATAAAAGACCCTGCTCTACAATTTTTTCCATTTCAATCACCTGACTTATCATACAACAGGTTTTATAGGGTGTCAAGTGTTTTTTCTTTACACCCTATATTTAAAATGATATATTTTCCTTTTCAGCTAAATCTCATCCTCAACTGCTCTTTTCGTACAGATAAAACGGTTCTTTCCCTCTCTCTTTGCCAGATACATCGCATGATCGGCGTTTCGGTAAAGCTCCTGGTAACTCTGCCCGTCGTCCGGGCAGGCAGCAATACCGATGCTGACGGACATCTCCATCTCACCCTCACCCTGTGAGTGCTTCAGTTTGGACAGGATCAGCTCCGCCTTTTTTTGGGCATTTTCAATATCGGAGGTGTCCGACATGAAAGCGGCAAATTCATCTCCTCCGATTCTGGCCACCGGATCATAATCACGGAAGGACTGGCGAAGCAGCTCCCCGATTCTGGTCAGACAGCCGTCCCCCGCCTCATGGCCCTTCGTATCATTGACCATCTTGAAGTTATCTACGTCGATCATGAAAAAGAATCCTTTATTTTTTTCTTCAATCAAAGTATCAACTCTTCCAACGAACGCCTCCCGGTTCATAAGGCCCGTTAATGCGTCGGTGCAGCTAAGGGAAAGAAGATTCATCTCCTTTGCCTTACGCCCTGAGATGTCGATAACCTTGCCGATTACAATATCCTTATTGCCGTTAATTGGCTGCATCTTGCATTCGCACCAGATCCATCCTCCGTCCCGCCCCAAAAGCCGCATCTCTACGACATTGCGCCTGCAGTCCCTGCGGACCGCAGCAATGGCCTCCAAAGCGTCCCCCGCATCATCCGGATGTATCAGCCCGCCGCTGAAGTTACGGAAATTTCCGATACTGGATCTCGCAATGCCCAGTAAATTCGTTGCATTCTGAGTCAGCTGCAGTACATCGGTTTTATAATTATACTCGAAAAGAATCGTATCGGAAAAATTTGACAGAGCCGCATACCGCTCCTGCTCCAGCTTAATCCGGCGCCCGCTTTCCAATATGAGGATATATACAAACAACCCGGCCAGAAATGTAAGTCCCACCAAAGACATTCCCATTATTATCGTATCATCCAGAAGCTCGGCAGACACATTTTTCATCATATTACCATTTGAAAAGCTCATCAGGTTCCATCCCTTTAGCCCCATAGGAATATTTGTCAGAAAAGCGCTGTCCGGCCTGACTTCGACCGTCAGTGTTATGCTCGTATTGTTTTTCACAGCCTCGATAAAGCTTTCTATCCCGTCCGTATTTTCCTGTGCATTACTTAAAATGTCACATATATTCCGTCCTATCCACTGATCCTCATCGGTGCAATAGAGAATCTTCCCTTTTGCATCAGCGATACAGCTGACCATATCCCCCCTCATGGCCGAATATCGTTCCAGCTGCTTCATCAGCTTTTCCGCTTTGACGGCACATCGGATCACGCCAATCGTCTCACCTTGTCTCACCACAGGTTCTCCGAGATAAAAATAGTATCCGCCTCTGACCTCGGAATAAACAAGCTCCGATACGGCGGAATTCCCCGCCAGAAGCTGCTCGCAGAACTCACGTTCCTCCGGCTTTAATTCGGCTTCCTCTGCTCTTTTCTCCCACTTCCATGCCGGAATATAACTGACCGGAAAATCATTGTCCCCATTTACCGTGGACAGATACTGATTAAACTCCTCACTCTCCGGGTCAAACTCCGATGCCGCGGCAAACTTGGCAACCGATTTTATGCGCCAGGTCATATCTGCTAGATCTTCGCTGATTTTTATACTCTGCGCTTCCCCATACTCATTCAGTGTTTCTTTCTCTATCTGTATAAAGCGCTCATTGATTTTCGCACCGTAATTAATAAAAATAGAATAAATCAGGACGCAAAAAGCGGTGACGGCAAACATATAAAACGCAGTTTTATATCTGCCGTATTTCACTTTCTCCTCCATGAAACTCCTCCTCCTTTACAAAACTTCTGTACTCGTCTTCTGATAAAGGCGGGGACACTAAAAAACCCTGCAGATAATCGCAGCCGACTTTCTGCAGTAAATGCAGCTGTTCCTCATTTTCAACTCCCTCCACGATTGTCAGCATATCCAACTGCTTCGCCATCTGCAGAACGCTTTTGACAACAATCTGCCTGCGTCTGTCTTCCCCTTCGCAGGCAAGAAATCCTTTGTCCAGCTTTAAGATATCAAGCGGCAGTATCTGAAGCACGTTCAGGGACGAATACCCCGTTCCGAAATCATCCATCGCACAGATAAACCCGGCTTTTTTCAGCTGCTTCAGAACCTTCTGCATCAGTTCCAGCTCTTCTACTGCGATACTCTCCGTAAATTCCAGCTCCAGTTCGTCGTCCTCTATCCGGTACCTCTTCTTAATTTCCAGATACGTCTCCACAAAATCCGGCTGCATCATTGTGTGCCTCGACACATTTACCGCAATACATACGGATGTGAGCCCGCATGCTTTAAACCGGTTAATCAAAATGCATATTCTTTCATAAATATAAAGATCCAGCTCTGCAATCATGCCGTTTTTTTCAAACAGGCCGATAAAATCATCCGGCATGGCATAGATTCTTCCGTTCCTCATCCATCTGACCAGGGCTTCCGCTCGATGCGCCTTCTGACCGCTCACATCCGTGAGCTTTATCTGCGGCTGAAAATAAAGGACAAATTCCTCCTTATCAAGAGCGGACCTCATCTCAGCCTCCATCTCTATCCCGGCCAGCGCTTTTTTCCTGAGTTCTTCCGTAAAAAACAAAATCCTGCTGCCTCGCGGACTGACGATGGATTTCCGCGCCATATTGGCCCGGTTCAGCATCTCATCTATATCCATACCGCAGGGGTTTTCAGGAATGTAGACATCGCTTATCAGCTCCACCTGATAATTTTTTTCTTCGAATGGACCGAACGAAGCCAGTCTGTCCGCAAGTCCGTTAAAACGTTCCCTGAGTCTGTCCTGTTCATCGAGCCTCCACAAAAATGCAAAATTATCGTCACTGATTCGGCAGAATGCCTCGTCCTCCCTGCAGCTGTCCTTCAGGCAGGACGCCCAGTATTTTAATATCAGGTTTCCTGTATGGAACCCGAATAAATCGTTTATGTATTTAAAATTTTTAATATCACAGTACCATAGTGAGTATTCCTGTGGCGCCGACTCGGAAAAAAGCCTGCCGCTCTCTCTCCTGAAACCCTCCAGATTCAGACTGCCCGTAAGCGCATCGTAATATTGCAGGCGCATCTTTTTGCGGTAAAGCTCCTCTCTCTGCATCAGGGAGGAGAGATAGAAGGCCAGGGTAAAGAGCAGCGTGATATTTGCCTGGTTCTTGCTGAAATTTCCAAGCGTAATCATTCCCGCCAGTTCACTGCCCGTAAATACCGGTGTGCTGCAAAGAGATGTGACTCCTTCCTGCTTTAGAAATTCATAGTTTTCAGGATCGGAATCCTTCATTGCTTCCGTATCTGTAATCAGAATCTGCGTATAACTGTTGAAAAGCTCCCCGTATTCCCTGACAAAAGCCGACGGAATCCTGCCGGGCCTCCATTTACCGGATTCCCGCCTCCCCCATTGTGTCAATATCTGATGTTCCCCAAACCTCTGAACCGTTCCCCACTCAGCGCCAAAAAAAGGACAGATATTATCAAGGATCCGTCTCTGTGTTACATACAAGTCTGTTTCATGAAGCATCGGCTGAATACAATTCATCAGCATGTTTTGTCCTTCAAGACTCTCCGAAAGAGCTTTAAGCACCGCCTCATGGCTTTTTAGGGCAGTTGCTATCTCCATCCGGACAATATGGCCGTCAAAATCCACCAGCTTATCTTTTAATATGTAATCCGTATTTAAATGAGAATTATGGTATGTCCAGATATAATAATGCTCCCTGGAAAGAAGATGATTGGTGCAGAACGGGCAGGGTTCCAAACGCCCCTGAAGGATTTCATAGCACTTCTCCCCCCGGTACTGCTCTCTTCTCAGTTCTTCAGAAATAAACGTTTCATCACTGATATACAAAATCTCATACGTTTCCGGATCACTGAAATATACAAATGATTCCGGCTTCTCCATCATCAGGATTTCATTAATAGTCCGCTGATACCGTTTCATGATATCAAACCCTCTTTTCAGTCTATATCCAGATTGCTCTCTCACAGTCTTCCTTCCTTCTCTTGCGTACGTTTAGATAATCTTAGCATCAAACGATTTTATTGTCTACCGTTCCGACAATAATAGAAGAGCCTCCTTCCGATTTTTGTATAATTTGTATAATTCGACACGGAAGGCAGTTTTTTATGCATTTCCGGTCATCTTTTGTCCCCGGCCAAGGGAAGTCAGGGCTGCCTTATAAAAGAAAAAGCGAAACAGCCGTAGCCGAACGAACCGAATGTTTTTATGAATATCGTACTATTTTTAATGTTAATCATTAATTTTTTATTGACTTTCATATCACGTACTGCTAAACTGTAGTTATAGAAAACGAAGCACAAAACGGTTCGGCAAAAGCGCAGCCCATGCCGGCTGCCTAAAACGGATATTACAAAAAAGGAGGACTCAATCATGTCAAAAAACGGCTTCATGAAAGAAAGAACCTTAGATAAGCTGCGCGAAGAAAGCAGTACTATCTATCAGGGGACCCGGCTCATTGTATTTTTGAATGCCTTATTCGCCATAACGTGTATCATTATGCTGGTTCTCAGTTTTGTTTTCAGCAGTACCGTAACGGAGATGCGCAGTGATACGGCACATAGGGGCTTTCCATTTATCGTCCACACATTTGCCTATCTCGTAACCTCGGGCGATGTGTACACCGAAACAGGTGCTTTTAATTACGGCTATTATATTTTGTCCATGGCCGCCCAGCTTTTCTCCACCGGCATCATTGCGTATATTTTCCACACTATTTCCAGAGTGTTTAAATCTATTCTGGACGGCGGAACACCGTTTGTAGATACATGCATAACGGAGTGGAAGCGGTGTTACCGTTTTTTCTCCCTCCTTACCATGATCTACTTTCTTGCATCTTTTATTTTAAGCCCCCTTATCCTGGCAATGATATCGCCGCTGCTGGCCGCCTGTTTTTTCTATTCTCTGAGCCTGATCTTTGAGTACGGCGCCCAACTTCAGCAGGAATCAGACGAAACTCTATAAGGAGGGGATTTTATGGCAATCATATTGCGCCTGGACAGGGTAATGGCGGATCGTAAGATGTCCTTGAATGAGCTATCGGAAAAGGTAGGCGTATCAAATGTAAATCTTTCCAAAATAAAAACAGGAAAAATAAGCGCCATACGCTTCAGCACGCTGAACGCAATCTGCGATGCCCTGGACTGCCAGCCCGGAGACATTATGGAGTTTGCGCGCGATGGAGATGACGGTATAATCTATTAACGCTGCCTGCACGCTCCGAGCACAGGTCCACCGCCCTTAATACAATATGGCCGGGAGACATTTCAATCAACTGTCTCCCGGCCATTAATCAGACTATAACCCCATCTTTTTTAGGTATCTTTTTATATATTTTGCGATAACAAATCATGTGAGCGGCCGCCGTAATGAGCCACGAAATCGGATACGATATATATAATGAAAAAAGCGTATGGTGGTAAGCAAAAATGGTAAAAATCCATATCACACGCAGTCCGCAGGCTCCGGTCAGGGATACCACCATGGGAAGGACGGAATATCCCATCCCCCTGAGACTGCCCACCAGCGTATCCATCCAGCCGCAGATAAAATAAGTCGTGCAGATAATGGACATCCGGAGCATTCCATAAGAAATCACTTCCGGATCCGAAGAATAAATTTTCAGAAGATCCGTTCCCCCAATCACAGCCAAAAAGCCAAGGGCCATTCCCACCGCCGTCACCGTGCCAAGGCAGATAAACAGGATCCGGTTTACGCGTGTGTACATGCGGGCGCCGATATTCTGGCTTGTGAAGCTTAAGTTCGTCTGATAAAGGGCGTTCATCGCCGTATATACAAAACCTTCTATATTGGCAGAAGCCGTATTGCCGGCCATGGCTATGGAACCGAAGGAGTTGACGGACGACTGGATCAGGACGTTGGATATGGAGAAAATCGCCCCCTGCATTCCGGCCGGAAGACCTATCTTCATTATAAGCAGCGTTTTCCTCTTATCTATCCTGAGTTTTTTTAAATGCAGCTTCAGAGGTCCGTCCGACTGAGCCAGACATTTAAGCACGAGGCCTGCCGATACGCACTGGGATAAGACGGTGGCCAGGGCGACACCTGCCACGTCCATGTGAAGCTGTATGACAAAAAACAGGTTCAGTACAATATTGACAACACCGGCCAGGGTAAGAAAATATAACGGCCGTTTTGTATCTCCCACCGCCCTCAGAATGGCGCTGCCGAAGTTATAGGCCATTACCACAGGCATTCCTGCAAAATAAATCCTCATATAAATAACGGATTTTTCTATAACGTCTTCCGGTGTCCCCATCAGCTCCAGCATATATCTGGAGGTAAAAAGGCCGAGGAACACAAGAATCGCTCCGCTGACCAGACTGATGGCTATTGCCGTATGTACCGTCTCACTGACATCCTTCTCGCTTTTCGCCCCGTAATACCGGGCAACCAGAACATTGGCCCCGATTGAAAGTCCGATAAATATATTGATCAGAAGGTTGATAAGAGCCGTCGTGGAGCCGACCGCCGCCAGAGACTGGCTTCCTGCAAAACGCCCCACGACAATCACATCGGCCGCATTAAAGAGAAGCTGCAGTACGCCTGACAGCATCAGCGGCAAGGCAAATGACAACACCTTTTTAAGAATCGGGCCGCTGCACATATCCATTTCATAAGACTTCTTCATTCTCTGCTTTCCTTTCCTGTAATCGCATTATAATACTTCAAAACCGGTTTTGACCGGCCAATGTCATATTCTACTGCTGCTTCAGGAGTAATGCAAGTAGTTTTTACTTAATTTTTACACATTATAATTCTTTCATCATCTGGCCGGCATTATCAGCAGCCCTGACTTTTGAAAATGCTTTTACAATCACACCTTTTTCATCAATCAGATACGTTGTCCTGACTACTCCCATCACCTTTTTGCCATACATATTCTTTTCTTTCCATACATCATAAGCCTCGATCGCGGTTCTGTCCGGATCGGCAAGAATTGTGAAAGGAAGATTGTATTTCTCCGCAAATTTTCTATGGGACTCCACCGTATCCTTGCTTATCCCGATAATCACCGCATTTTTCTCAATGAACGCGGGATATAGCTCTGCAAATGAGCATGCCTGATTTGTGCAGCCTGCCGTATTATCCTTGCTGTAAAAATATAATATCACTTTCTTTCCCCTGTAATCAGACAGGGAAACCTCTTTTCCTTCCTGGTTCTTAAGAGTAAACTCCGGTGCTTTCATTCCTGGTTCCAACATGATTGATACTTCCTTTCTCTTATATATTTTCACACTGTTGTTTTTAACACACTGATAGTCTGCGCCAAATCGGCGTTTTTTAAATCGCCATTTCAGTTTTTCACCGTTTGATTTCGCCCTCTCCAAGCAAATCATATATAATGGAAGCAAAAATGACGGCGCCTTTTTTGAGTACTGTTTCATCCACATCGAACCGTACCGTATGCTGGGGCGATGCCATGGCAGTCATAGTCCGCATATAGACTGCCTGTCCTCCCTGCTCCTGAACCCGTTTCATCATAAATCCGATATCCTCGCTTCCCCAGTTCTGAACATTGGGATTGCTGCTCACCGTATACTGGGGAAGATGCTCCCTTACCATGCCGGCAATCCGCTCAATGAACAAAATATCACTTGTCTGGGAAGGAGCGTGTCCCATCAGCTCCATCTCACAGGTGCAGCCCTCCATCATTGCCGCGGCCCGGCAGATCTCGATTGCCCTCTCTTCCATATATGCGTTAACTTCCGTTGTCTCGCCGCGCACCTCCATGGATATCACCGCCTCATCCGCCACCACGTTGCTGCTTGTACCGCCCCGGATACTGCCGACATTGACCCGGGTGATCCCGCCGCTGTGCCGTGAAATTCCGGCCAGCCCCACCACTGCATGGGCCGCCGCTAAAACGGCATTCCTGCCCATTTCCGGAAAACCTCCGGCGTGGGCCGATTTGCCCCTGAAATACACGTCATACTTACAGGTGGCAAGTGAACCATACGTTCCTGGTGTTATGTCTCCGTCATCTGCCGAATTATCCGGAGCCACATGGGTTCCTGCAAAGTAGTCCACTCCGTCCAGATGACCTGCTTCCACCATCGCATTTGCTCCCCGTACGCCTTCCTCCCCCGGCTGGAACAGCAGTTTTACGGTTCCGTGAAGCTGTCCCCGGACAGAGGCCAGGATTCTGGCTGTGCCGAGTCCGATAGCCGCATGGCAGTCATGGCCGCAGGCATGCATCATTCCATGATTAGCGGATGCAAACCCCTCCCTGGCAGGCCTGTGTTTCTCCGATGTATCCTCCTCCATCGGAAGGGCATCTATATCAAATCTGAGGGCTGCAACCGGTCCCTCTCCGCAGTCCAGAATCCCGACAACTCCGGTATAGCCCTCCGCCATCTCACCGTTCAGATAATCGATATATTCAGGCATTCCGTCTTCATTTCCGCCATCCATTTTCCGTTCGATCGTCGCCTCGGCTTTTACTCTCCTGTAATGCTCCTCCAATATATCATTCCCTGGCACCGACAGCCTGCTTCCTTCCCGGCAGACTGCTTTTCCGGTCAGAACCTTATAACCGAGCCGGGTCAGCTCCTCCGCAATAATGGCGGAGGTTCTCATTTCCAGCCACGCCGTTTCCGGGTGTTTGTGGAAATCTCTCCTGAATTCCACCAGCTTTTCCTGAATCGAATCCCCAATCTGAGTGATTTGGGCATACATGTCTCCCTTCGGCTTAAGCGCCTCTTTCGGTGTATATAAATCTGCTTCCCTATTTGTTTCCATATATTTTTTATCTATCTCCTTTAATGACGTATTTTCATTTATTAGTCTATCACATTTTATAGTAAATGGTAAAAATTTTGTCGGTTTTCTCTGAATTTTGTGATATACTGTTAAAACTAAAACAAATGAAAATACCGGAGGTTTTTTAAATTGAATCAATCTGCTGCATCCATCCATTTACCAACTGATCCCAACAGTAATTCAAAGAGCCATGCGGATTCTTTGAACAAAAAAATCATGATTATCGGTTCCACCTGCGTGGATATCATAATAAATATCGACCACCTGCCTAAAACTGAAGAAAATATCCATCCAAGCAGCCAGTCGCTGGCTTTGGGCGGATGTGCCTATAATGTGGCCTCCATGGTCAAACAATTCGGTGTTCCTGTCACACTGATATCCCCTGTCGGAACGGGCTTCTACGGAGAATTTGTGGCAAAAGAACTGGAGAAAAACGGATTTCCGGTCGCCGTCCATGTACCCGGCCAGGAAAACGGATGCTGCTACTGTCTGGTGGAAGCCGGAGGAGAAAGGACATTTATGTCTTATCACGGCGCTGAGTATACATTCCGAAAGGAATGGATGACGCCCTTTGACAAGTACAGCTATGATATGGTCTATGTCTGCGGACTGGAGATTGAAGAACCCACGGGTTTAGATTTGATTGAATATCTGGAAAGCCATCCGGAGCGGGAACTCTTCTATGCTCCCGGTCCGCGGGGAATACGGATTGGTAAGGAAAAAATGGAGCGGATTTACGCACTCCACCCCATTCTGCATATCAATGAGCTGGAATCTAAGGAGTTAAGCGGATGCACTTCCGCAGAAGATGCGGCCGAAAAGCTCTGTTTCCTTACCGGCAACACGGTAATCGTAACGCTCGGTGAAAACGGCACCTATTGCCGCGAACGCTCCGGTATCGCCTATACGGTGCCCGGGATTCCCACTGCCGTTGTCGATACAATAGGGGCCGGAGACTCCCACATCGGAGCGGTGATGGCCTCCCTGAGTCTGGGAAACAGCCTGAGAAAATCTATTCATATCGCTAATACCGCCGCGTCTGCCGTGGTCGGTGTAAAGGGAGCTTCCTTAACGGAAAAAGAATTCCGGGAAATGTCAAGATGTTGGGGTCAAAAGGTCTTTTGACCCTGGTAACAGAAAGACTGCGCTTTCGCGCAATCTTTCTTCTTACTTTATCTCATACAACCAGTTTTTTTACTGTCTTGGATTGTCCGGACAAACGTTCCAGTTCCATCTGTCCCCTGTACACCCTGTCGGTTGCAAGTTTTATATTGTGCAGATGCTTTTCAATAAACATGATTCCCGCCGCATACCGGTTAATCTCCTCTATCATATCCTCGGTCAGGCGGATGGCTCCCATGTATATTATATTAGTTCTGGTCCGGTTCCACAGAGACTTTGGAAAGTGAAATCCATGCTCTGCCAAAAGAAGTCCCAGGTTATTCACCGAAATCCTGACAGAAGAACGCAGCCTCTCTTCCAAAGACCGGCAGATAATATCCGTAAATTCAAAACACGTCTGAAGTTTTCTGCGTATATCCTCACGCTCCATCAGGTAAAACGTATCATCCATTCCGGACTGGCGCCTTATCTCCATATCCGCCATAAACATCAGGTACAGCTTCTCCCATGATTCAATTGACAATACCGCCTGCTCCATGCGGCTGCAAAGGCTCTTCATTTCCTCCATCTGAACCGCACGTTTGCGAAGCTGGGCCCTGGTCCCATCCAGCATCTTGTTTTCAATTCCCTTCAGCTCAAACTGAGCCTTTTTCAGCCGTTCATCCAGGTTCACCTGTATCCGGCAGTCAATATGAGGCCACATTTCTTCATCAGCAGACAGACTTTCGAGATTTTTCATCTCATGCTCTAAAAGCGTTTTAACCGCTTCCTTCAGTCCTGCCTTTTCATTCCCGGAAATTTTCTTCTGGCTGCATTCGATCATATGCCCTAAAATATCCCATACAACCTCTTCGGCAAGTTCCCGGCACTGCGCACAAAGCAGCTCGGCCACTACGCCGCAGCACCTCTTTACCTTTTCTATTTTTGCCTCTTCACTCTCTATAAGTAATTTTTGTTTCACTATCTCACGTTTTAATTCTTCAATTCTCTCAATGGTATCCATGCTTGTTCTATAATTCTCCCCTCCGCTGCCAAATGCGAACAAAATATCATCCCAGAATTAGCGCCAGCCATAAGCAACCTTTTGAAAGTAGATTATAAATCAAATGAAATCGCCGTATGAGAGAGTACGCTTCGCGCACACCCATGTTAATCAGCGATAACCTGCACGCTCCGCGAACAGATCACCGCCATCAATAAAAGCAGATACCAAAAAAGGCATCTGCTTAACGGGTATCCAAAATGATTGCAACTGGCTGTCATATACTTCTACTTAGACCCTTTAGCTTTGCGCCACCGCCTTTCGACGGGTTTGCCAAATATAATATTTGTTAGTAGTCATTATACTTTATTTTATTTGGAAGTGCAAATGGTTTCTTTGAAAATTACCAGGAAATTTAAGAATTGTTCCAAAGAGTGAGGGGAGAATCGGTGAATCGGGTGAAAATATTATCCGTAATTGGATAATATTCTGATAGTGCTTCCGTATCCGTTCTCCTTTTTTGTAGGCCGGCACGAAGAATGATAGGAAATCACAACATACCTTCTCCATACCAGCCTATAGGAAATCCGGAAAATCATTCCGTAAACGAGATTCTCCGTCGCGATTTTTACATCTCCTGCAGCACCCACAACGCATAATCCACATATACATTGCAGGCAATCAGCAGACCGTTTTCATCCAGGTCAAACAGGCCGTGATGATGGGGAACCCCTGTATTCGGTTCTGCAGGATTGTGGGTACCGACAAAAGCGTACATCCCCTTTGTCACCGCCAGATAATCCGCAAAATCATCGGCTCCCAGGGCTTTCTCATAATCACTGATAATGTCATCTTCCGGAAGAATCTTTTCAACGACAGCCCTGACCTCATCAACCGCCCGGCCGTCATTTACAAGAGGCGCCGCATAATCGCGAAACTCTACTTCTGCCTCGGCGCCATAAAGCATTGCCGTCTGTTTCGCAATCCGGATGACTCTGTCATTCGTGAATTTTCTCACTTCCGGACCGAAGCTCCTTGTAGTACCCTCTATCTCAGCATGCTCCGCAACAATATTATACTGTGTTCCGGCTTTAATCACACCTACGCCCACAACGACTGTTTCGAGCGGATCTGTATTTCTGGCTACAATGCTCTGGAGTCCCACAACAATCTGGGATGCAATGTAGGCGGCATCAATCCCCATATGCGGTTTCGACACATGGGCGCCCTTGCCGGTCACACTGATTTTAAAATAATCGCAGCTTGCATTTTGAGGCCCTTTTGTCAGCGATATCTTCCCTGTCGTCAGGCCGCTGGTCACATGGGTTCCGAATACCCGGTCCACGCCCTCCAGCAGTCCGGCACTTACAAACTGTCTGGCCCCCTGCCCAATCTCCTCCGCCTGCTGAAAGAACAGCCGGATATGTCCTGCAAATTCACCTTTTTTTGCGTTCAATATCTTCGCCGCCGTCAAAAGCGTGGCCGTATGGCCGTCATGGCCGCAGGCATGACAAAATCCTTCATTCTGCGAACGATATTCCTCTGTCTTTAAGTCTTCCATTGCCAGCGCATCCATGTCGGCCCGGAGGGCAATGGTTTTACCTTCGCCCTTCTCTCCGTCAATCCAGGCATATACGCCTGTTTCTCCGACTCTTTTGTGCAAAAGACCAATCTTATCAAGCTCTTCCTCTATTTTTTTACACGTATTATATTCCTTCAGGCTTACTTCAGGATGAGCATGAAAATATCTTCTCAGGCTGACAAGGTAATCTTTTTCATCTGTTACATACTGCTTTAATGCCATTTTACCCTCCATCCGTGCCGGCTAGTACAGCATTGCACTTATTTCAAAATCGGCAGTTCAGCCGACGCAGTTATTCAGCGTCATCCCATGCGCAGATGAAAGCGCCCTGGTATTCGTCTTCAATCGTCTTTTTTACTTCCGGTGTATGGTAAGCGTCCACAATCTTCTTATACACCTCGTTATCTCTATCGGCTGTGCGGGCAGCGATTACGTTAATCAACTGGGGAACCGCCTCGTTTGTGGAAGGATCTACATTTTCTGTATAGATAGAATCTTCAACCGGATTAAGTCCTGCCGTAAATGCATTTCCTCCATTGATAATAGCTGCCGCACAGTCCGGAAGAATATTGGCCAGTGTTGCAGATTCAGCCTCCTTGATGTCAATTTTCACTTTGTATTCCGTGATGTCAGCCTTTGTCGGTACATAGCCTTTTTCCGGATCACACACGATAAAACCGGCTTCCTCAAGCAGTTTCAGGGCGCGTCCGCCGTTTGTAAGATCGCTCGGAATTGCGATTACATCGCCATCTTTAATCTCTTCAATAGAAGAAATCTTTTTCTTATTATTGTAGATGGAAAGAGGGGCGATAATCGTGTCGCCGATATCTACAATGTCATATCCCTTCTGGGCCACATCATTTGCAAGGAATGCTTTGTGCTGGAATGCATTGAGATCAATCTCACCGTCATTTAATGCACGGTTCGGAGCTGCATAGTCGGTAAATTTCATCAGTTCAACCTGGATGCCGTCATCTTTCAGCAATTCATTGATCGTGTCCCACTGTGCGTTGTATTCTCCTACAACACCTACTTTTACCGTAGTTACTTCAGCCGGTTCTTTCGCTGCTTCACTTCCGGCTGCCTCACTGCCCGCCGCTGCGGTAGAAGCCGGCGCATTGCCGCTGCCTGAACTGCAGCCGAAAAGTGAAAGGGCTGTTACGGCTGCAAATGCCACTGCTGCTGTTTTTTTCCATGATGCTTTGAATGTTTTTTTCATAATTTTCTCTCCTTTTTCTAATTAAAATATATTTAAATATTACTATTTAAAACATAATCATTCCGTCCGGAGCAGACCGGCCGTTACTTCTAATGGGTCGTTTTCCTGATTATCAGGTTTCCGATAAACTGGATAGCGCTGATAATCAAAAGAATAATGATAACCGTAGCCCAAATCATGTCGCGGTACCCCATCTGATAGCCATACCGGATAGCGAAATCGCCCAGACCTCCGGCTCCGATGGCTCCTGCCATGGCCGTAATTCCAATCAGGCTGACAAAGGTGATCATTGTGACACGGGTAATCCCCGGGATGCTTTCTTTCAGATAAACTCCGAAAATGATTTCAACCGGTGAGAAGCCCATCGCCTCGCTGGCCTCAATCAGGCCTCCGTCCAGATCCGCCAGAACCGATTCAATCTGTCTTGCAAAAAAGGGAACGGTTCCCGCGATCAGGGCCACATAAGAGCCGGTAACACCGGAGCCGGTTCCAACGATAGCCCGGCTGACCGGAATCAGCAAAACCATCAAAATAATGAATGGAATGGAACGGATGATGTCGATGGCTTTATCTAAAAAGTTATAGATTACCACATTCTGTAATATTCCGCCTCTCTTTGTCACAATCAGCAGAACCCCGAAAAACAGGCCAAGAAAAAATGCGATAGTACCTGATATCAGCAGCATCTTGAATGTCTGCCCGATACATTTGACAAGCTCTCCGCCCAGGCGCTCCAGGTTTGGGGCTAAACTGTATAATATATTCATTCTTTAATTACCTCCACTTCTACTCCCAGTGAGTTTATGTACTCCATTGCCTTTTCCATCTTATCCGCCTCGCCGCTTAAAGTCACCACCAGCTTGCCAAGCGGTTTCCCTTTCAGGAAATCAATATTTCCGAAAATGATATTGGCCCGGATATCAAATGCCTTAGCAAGATAGGAAATCAGCGGCTCCCCCGCATTGGCGCCGGAATAGGTAAAAAGCAGCATTCTGTCACCGGCTCCAATCTGTGTCAATTCATTTTTATCCTCAATTAAATCATAAATCTTCCTGATATTGCTTGCCGTATCTATGAAGTCCCGGGTGATCCGTACCTGAGGGTGGCTGAATACATCCACGGTATTTCCTGCTTCGACCACGGTACCCTCCTCCATAATGGCAACCCTGTCACAGATATCTTTAACAACAGCCATCTCATGGGTGATCAGCACTATTGTAATTCCCATCTCCTCATTTACCTTTTTGAGAAGCTTCAGGATGGACTGCGTCGTCTGCGGATCCAGTGCGCTGGTAGCCTCATCGCAGAGAAGCACCTTCGGATCATTGGCTAAGGCTCTTGCAATGGCAACTCTCTGTTTCTGTCCGCCGGAAAGCTGTGACGGATAGGCATCCCGTTTATCCGTCAGACCTACCAGCTCCAGAAGAGACGCGATTTTCTCTTCCCTCTCATTCTTCGTAAGTTTCGTCTTTTTAAGAGGAAATTCAATATTCTGATAGACAGTCCTGGAACGCATCAAGTTAAAATGCTGGAAAATCATTCCGATTTTTTTCCGGACTTCTCTCAGCTTTTTTTCATCCAAATCCATTAAGTCCACTTCATCAATCAGAACACGCCCCTGCGTCGGGCGCTCCAGAAGGTTAATGCACCTCACTAATGTAGATTTTCCCGCCCCGGAAAATCCGATAATACCAAAAATCTCCCCGTCCTGTATTTCCAGATTAACGTCTTTTACCGCATGGACATTACCGGATTTGGTGTCAAATGTTTTACTCACCTGTTTCAGCTTAATCATACTTTACTCCTTTCGATTTCCTGTTCCGTAACAGTTCAGACAGCATGAACCTTCCTGTCTTTTCAATATCGTTCAGGAAGTCTCCTTCCATCATTATTTAAAAACCGGGATCAAAAAAAGCTCCCGCCCTGTATTAGGACGAAAGCTGCTGCTTCGTGGTACCACCTAACTTCGTCTGACGCTCACGCAATCAGACCTCTTCAAGTACGGCCGGACATCGACAGGCCACTTTCGCGGCTTATCTGGGAACGGTTTATACTCTATCGCTGTAACGGGCGCACCCCGTCATGATCTAAAATATTCGACCATGCAACTCTGAGACCATCTTCATAAGCCTATCTCTGCTCCCTCTCAGCATCCGGGAACTCTCTGTAAAAGCATCCGCTTACTACTCTTCTCTTCTACGTCTTTGCTGGTAATCAATTTATCAACTTGCGATTATATTATTGCATTTTTTATAATTTGTCAACCTTTTTTTAAGTAATTTTGCTTCGGATGAGCAAAACGGGGTGATGGAGATTTAACTGAGGTTTGGAGGACGCGTTCAGAACGGACCTGGTCCGGTGTGGTGAGGGATTCTGTCTGAGTCTTC
>NZ_KE992919.1 GCF_000466485.1 [Clostridium] symbiosum ATCC 14940
CACCCCGTCCGCTGGCCGTACCGGCGGCGTCCTTACCTGCCTAACTAAATTCTGTATGTAATTTATTTCTTCTGACGGTACACATGCCCCAGCCACATGGATGCGCCTACAAATACGCCTCCCAGGATATTACCGATGGTGACCGGTATCAAATTCTTAATAAGAAAATTGCCCCAGGTCAGCATGGACAGGTCAAGTCCTGCTTCTGCCGCTTTGGCCGCATAAGCCGGCACATGGGATGCAAAAATTCCTGCCGGAATGTAATACATGTTTGCAACTGAATGCTCAAAACCGCAGATTACAAAAGAAGCGATGGGGAGAAATGTTCCAACGATTCTTCCTGTTACATCTTTTGCTTCCAGACTGCATAAAACAGCGAAGCAGACAAGTACATTGCAGAAGAATCCCAGCACTATGGCATTGCCCATCGGCAGGGACGCTTTGGTGGCTGCCAGCTTCATCGTAAATACCGCCAGGCCTCCGCCGGAATAATTCATCTGTCCGAAGTACGCGCAGCCTGCCGCCACGATGATACTTCCAATGAAATTCCCTATATAAACAAACAGCCAGTTTTTAAGCATCATTCCTGTTGTCGTTTCTTTTTCCAGAACCGAGATGCTGATGAGGCAGTTCCCAGTGAACAGTTCCCCTCCCATCAGGATAACCAGCGATAAACCGGCCGGAAACAAAAGACCGCAGATAATACGGGCTGTGGAAACGTCCGCAATGGTGTGAGCCGCCGTATTGGTCACCGCCGCTCCCAGAGCAATGAACATACCTGCCAGTATCCCCAAAACCAGCATTCTGAACACCGATAGCTCTGTTTTTTTCTTCCCGGCGGCCGCATAATTTTTGATAACCTCCGGAGCTGTGAACAGATTCATAATATTCCTCCCCTGATTTAACGATAACCTGCACGCTCCGCGCACAGGACTCCGCCTTTAATAAAACGATGAAAGGCACGCTTTGCGAACCTTTCACCGTTTATCAATGACACGTAGAAAATTTTAGAACAGACCGGAAATCTTTCCTGTCGCATCTACATCGATCTTCTCTGCTGCCGGAACTTTTGGAAGGCCCGGAAGAGTCATGATGTCGCCTGTGAGAGCTACGATGAAGCCTGCACCTGCAGATACCTTCAGGTTACGTACTGTAATCTTGAAGCCTCTTGGTGCGCCTGTCAGTTTCTGGTCGTCGGAGAAGCTGAACTGTGTCTTAGCCATACAGATTGGCAGGTTGCCGAATCCAAGCTCTGTCAGTCTCTTTGCCTGTTTCTTTGCAGTTGCAGCCAGCTCTACGCCTTCGCCTCTGTAAATCTTTGTTACGATTGTATTTAATTTCTCTTCGATGGAAAGGTTCTCATCGTAGCAGAACTGGAAGTTATTCTCTGTCTCGCACAGACGAACTACTTCTTTAGCCAGCTCTACGCCGCCGTCGCCGCCTTTGCCCCATACTTCAGAAAGAGCAACGTTTACGCCCAGTTCCTTGCACTTGTCAGCGATAAGCTGTAATTCTGCCTCGGAATCGAATGGGAAACGGTTGATAGCAACTACGCATGGAAGGCCAAATACGGTTGTGATGTTCTCAACGTGCTGTAACAGGTTTGGAAGACCCTTCTCAAGCGCTTCCAGGTTCTCGTTATTGAGTTCTGTCTTTGCAACGCCGCCGTGATGTTTCAGGGCACGTACCGTAGCAACTACTACAACTGCGGATGGTTTAAGGCCTGCTTTACGGCACTTGATGTCAAGGAATTTCTCTGCGCCAAGGTCGGCGCCGAAGCCTCCCTCTGTTACGGTGTAATCGCCAAGCTTCAGAGCCATCTTAGTAGCGATAACGGAGTTACAGCCATGAGCGATGTTAGCGAATGGTCCGCCGTGGATGAATGCAGGCGTATGCTCCAGAGTCTGAACCAGGTTTGGTTTCAGGGCATCCTTTAACAGTGCGGCCATAGCGCCGTCTGCCTTTAAGTCTGCTGCCGTTACAGGCTCATCGTCGTATGTATAAGCTACGATCATTTTGCCCAGACGCTCTTTTAAGTCAATGATGTCGCTTGCCAGGCAGAGAACAGCCATAACTTCACTTGCTACCGTGATATCATATCCGTCTTCGCGTGTGAAGCCGTCTACTTTTCTTCCAAGTCCGTCAACGATGTTTCTTAACTGACGGTCGTTCATGTCAACTACACGTTTCCATGTGATTCTCTTCGGGTCGATTCTCAGTGCATTGCCCTGGTAGATGTGGTTGTCAAGCATAGCTGCCATCAGGTTGTTAGCTGCTCCGATTGCGTGGAAGTCGCCTGTGAAGTGAAGGTTGATGTCTTCCATCGGAACTACCTGTGCGTATCCGCCGCCTGCTGCTCCGCCCTTAACGCCGAATACCGGTCCCAGGGACGGCTCACGCAGAGCTACTGTTACGTTCTTGCCGATTTTCTTTAATCCGTCTGCAAGACCAACGGTTGTCGTTGTCTTTCCTTCACCTGCCGGAGTAGGTGTGATAGCTGTAACAAGGATCAGTTTTCCGTCTTCCTTGTCGGTTTCTTTTAACAGGTTGTAGTCAACTTTTGCTTTGTAGTTGCCGTACTGCTCTAAGTATTTCTCGTCAATGCCTGCTGCCGCTGCGATTTCACGGATGTTTAATGGTGTTGATTCCTGTGCAATTTCGATATCTGTTTTCATGATATGTTCCCCTCCATCGATTTGATTTATTTGGATTGTTATTATTTACTGAGTAATTAATATAACTGGTCAGAAAGCTCAGATGCCTTTAAAATCTTCTGCTCATAAGCAATTGCCTGCTCTTCAAGACTTTTTACTTTTGCGGATAAATCGGCTACAAATGCCTCATCCTTGATGGAACCCAGATTGATTTTAACGTTGAATAAAGCGCCGATTACTGCAGTACGTGCCATCATGGCTGCCACAAGACCGTCTGTTACGGCATTGGTGTTGCCTCTGCTTACTACTGCCTCAGCGATTGGGAAAATCTTGTATGCAGTCTCAGCTACGGAAAGCGGAACCTGAGCGGCTGCTTTTAAACCGTTCTGCATTGCTTCTCTTCTGGCTGCCTTCTCTTCGTCGGTGTCTTTCGGCATTCCGATAGCATCCATGTAAAGATTGAATGATGTGCTGTCTTTCTGGATATCCTCAACAAGCTCTTTTCTGAGTGCTGCACCTGATGCTGCAAGCTCTTTCATCTCGCCTTCTACTTCTGCGTATTTAGCTTTGCCTACCGTCAAGTTCGCTACCATCTCTGCAAGTGCTGCCGCAAGCGCTCCTGCAAGTGCGGATACGCTGCCGCCGCCCGGCGCCGGTGCGTCAGATGCTGTTACGTCTACAAAACCCTCGACTGTTAAATCTTTTAAATCTCCCATTTTGGTATTTCTCCTCGCATTTATTCTTACTTTTGCTGTGCCGCCCCTGCCTTGCGGCCGGGACGGCGCTATCATTAACCGTTCTTAATTTACGTTTCAGAATTATAACAATTCCGTCATGAGCTGAGCGGATATTCGCCGCAGTTCAGCCTTCGGCCGTACTGTTACGATTATTCTTCTTCCAGTAAGCGGATTTCCATAATCTGCTTGTCGGCGTCAAATGTCATCGGTCCGAAGCTTGCCAGCTGTAAGTAGTACTCAGCACAGTCAACAAGAGCCTGCATCGGAACAAGGCCTACTAACTCGCTCTCTAATACGTTAACTCCGTAACGTTTTGCTTCCATCTTGATTAACTCAAATGCACGGTAAACAGAAGTCTTTGTGAAGTCTGTCAGGTTCATGGAAACCTGTGCAAGGTTTCTGTCGTCCAGCATGATTCCGATCGCTTTTACATAACGGAGTCCACCGCCGATGTGACGGATTCTCTTGGCAATCTGGCTGGCAATTTCAAGGTTTGGTGTATCCAGGTTTACGTTGAATGCTACAAGCGGCATTCTTGCGCCGACTGCGCTGACACCTGCTGTCGGATGGATTGTCTCAGGACCAAAGTCCGGAGCCCACAGTTCTTTGTCTTTCATCTTCTCAGCCATACCCTCGAACTGTCCCTTACGGATTTTTGCAAGGTTCTCTCTGTGAGGAGCTGATGCAGATGCTTCATATAAGAAGCAAGGTACGCCGTATTTCTCACCAACGATTTTAGCTACTTCTTTGGCTACTGCGTCTGCCTCTTCTACTGTTGTGTTACGGCAAGGAATAAATGGAACTACGTCAACGGCTCCCATTCTCGGGTGCTGTCCTTCATGTTTGGTCATATCAATCAACTCAACTGCTTTTCCGAAGGATGCAACTACTGCGTCGCGCAGTTCATCCGGCTCACCGATAACAGTTACAACACATCTGTTGTGGTTCGGGTCTGTCTGGTAATCTAAGAGCTTAACTCCCTTTTTACCTCTGAAGCAGTCAACGATCTGCTCCACTTTCTGCATGTCACGGCCCTCGCTGTAATTCGGTACGCACTCAATCAGTTTGTTTCCCATGATAATGATCCTCCTCTGTTTTATAGTGATAAATAATAATGTGATAGTGATATATATATTGGTGATATATATTGCAGTAATTAAGTAAATCTATTATAACATTTCCCGCTGCCGTCAGATAGGCCGCAAAAAATTATTATCTTGAATTATTACGTTTTAACGCATTACTGGTAATGAACAGCCGACACAACCGCTGCCACAACCGTCTCTGCCGAACATGACCAGCCCGCTTTGTCGAATCTGCCGGTCAGCTTCAGGGTATCTCCGTCCTCCAGGCGATAATTCTCACCGTTGTCCAGTGTCACGGCCAGCGTGCCTTTATAACAGTATATCATAACGGCTTCATATTCCGGCATCTCAAATGTCAGGATACTGCGGATATCGCAGCCCTCGCCTTCTTCCATTCTAAGCGGAACGACATGGCCGGTACATCTGCCTTTTCTAAGCATCAGGTTAAAATCGATTACCTTTCCCTTGCTTGCCGTCTCGTCACCTCCGTCAAAAGCATGCGGCGTGAACTCCGGCAGATCGATCCAGTTATCGTTATTATGAGAAAGGCTGATATCGCCTTTCAGAGTCATGATAATGCGGTCGTAATCAGGCAGGCTCGTAAAATCGCTCTCCTCCAGTTCCACCGTAGCTGAACTCAGTCTCCACATAAAGTCCCTGTCCGCGTAAACACTGCCCTCCGGCGCAATGGAAAGCTCCGTCGTCAATCCTCCGCTCCACTCCGTTGTTTTGTAATCTTTTTTGTGTAACAATTCGACATGGTAATCTGCCATAGCCTTTCCCCTCTCTTAACCTCTGTTTTCGTTACTGTTCGCAGCTCTGCCGAAAAGCGAAGCTCTGTGGACAGTAACCTGTTTTACCCTCTTCTCTCTGACTTTCTCTGTTCCTCTATCTTTGTAAATACGTGCATCATCATCAAGGATGCAAGGCGCACTGTCGCTCCCGACGGATCATACAGGGGGTCAACTTCCACCAAGTCGGCCGCCACAATCCTTCCCATCTTTGCGATGCCGTTAATGATATCGCATTCCTGATCGAAAAGAAGGCCGCCCGGCAGCGGTGACGCCACTCCCGGCGCTATCGACATGTCAAATCCGTCAATATCTATGGTAAGGTAATAATTCTTAGCTTTCGGTATCTTTGCCAGAATACCGTCGACGCCAATCTCTGCCGCCTCCCTGGCTGAAATAAGAACGCTGCCGTAGTTTCTGGCATCGTCGAAATCCGTCCGCTTGCTGCTGCCCATTCCCCTGAGGCCAATCTGCGCCATCGGACCGATATGCTTCATCTCAGACATCCGCCGCATCGGGCTTCCGTTGCCTGTTTTCAGCGGACCGACATGGTCGGTCCAGTCAAGGTGGGCGTCAAACTGCACTACGCATATCTCCTCCCCTACTTCTTCCAGGGCTTTTCCCACCGGAATGGAGATGGAGTGGTCGCCTCCGATTACAAAAGGCACAGCTCCCTTTTGAATAATCTTTTTAACGCTCTCCGTAACATTGTTAAATGTATAATTAAAATCGCTATGTAAAATGTCAACGTCTCCGCAGTCTGCGATGCTAAAAGGCGCTGCCAGCCTCTGCACGTCGTTTTCAAAATCATAATATCCACCGGTGCCGCGGCCATACTGTGTGGATGCTTCTCTGATTCTGCGGGGAGCCAGCCTCGCGCCGCTCATAAATCCAACGCCGAAATCACAGGGAACACCTAATACTGCTATATCCGCATCAAGTTTGTCAAGGTCTGTGCAAATCGGATATTTACCAAAAGAGCAGATACCTGTTATAGGTAAATTTAACGGTTCCATGAAACATCACTCCTTTTTATATTGTACGATAATTTTACCAATACTACACAGTTGTTGTAAATATCTTTCGCTTTGCAAAGTAATTCATTCACTAAAATTCTTATCTCAATTATGCCTAACCGCTTTACAGAAAGTCTTTACTTAGCATATTTTATCATGTATAATGAGATTTTAGGGGAACTATTTACAGAAAGGGGAAGGCGGCATGGATAATACCGATATTAAGATCATAAATATCCTTCAGGAGAACTGCAAAACTTCAACCCGGGAAATCGGACAAAAAGTAGGGCTGACCGCTCCGGCTGTTGCCGAAAGAATTAACCGTTTGAAAGATGCAGGGGTCATCGAAGGATTTCACGCCCAGATTAATGAAACTCTGTTAGGAAGCAACATTTCAGCTTATGCGCTGGTGAATGTACCTCCGAAGGAATATGAACCGTTCTGCAGATTTTGTGAAAATGATCCTTCAATCGTTGAACATCACCATATAGTTGGTTTAAACAATGTTTTAATTAAAATGCGCGTTGGCAATGCACAGGATCTGGAGGTTCTTCTGGAACAAATCCGCAAGTACGGACTGTCCAATACTTCCATCCTGCTCTCCACCTACTTCCGGCAGAAGGAGTTTACTCCGTTAAGCGGAAACAGGATGGATTAGAAGCCAAATTATAAATTGCAAAGTAAATGTGCAGATGTCAGGAATCAATTTGAAGGCACATAGCAGAAAAAGGGGCTGTCACCCGTTTATTGCGACAGTCCCTTTTTTTCTGTTTCTGTAATGCCACGAGCTTCATCCAGATAATTATAAAATGTATATTTGGATATCTGGAAATACGCACAGACACGCTTTCCTGATTTTGTTATCAGGAATATCCCTTTTTGGTCTAAATACCTTATTGCCTTGATTTTTTCTTCCCTACTCATTGCCTGTGGGGGTTTACCGATAAGCTGTGTACATTCTTCCAGAACCTGTTCCAACAGCTCTGAAACCCTGTTAGGAAAGTGTTCCTCCACCAAAGGCTGATTGTCCAGACTGCAGAATTTCTGGATGCTGTTTTCCATCAATTTCAACTCTGTGATATCCATATTGATGCAGAGTGACCCCACCGCCTTTCCTTCATTATTTTTTATTAAAGTAGTGGAGGATTTAAAGATGCGCCCATCGTCAGTGCAGTTTATATACGGCTCTATATCCTCATGCATGCCATCTTTGAAATATTGAAAAAACAGGCTGGTCGGGCCATCCCCTATCTTTCGCTTCGTAACGTGGCCATTTGTAATAGCCACAATCGTACTCTCATATTTTTCCTGCGTAAAATCATGAAGAACGATTTCGCAGTTTATACCAAATTGAATGCCCAAATTACGAAGCAGCGCCTGAAAAAATTCCAGTTCCTGATGTACACTTTCCATAGATAACCACTCCTATGCCTATTTTGAATTGCTATTTCATGATACCAGAAAGTGGTATTTTTGTCTAGTTTTCACCCAGTGCTATATTTACTGCTGCCATACAATGTAAAAATGTAGTATCAAGCAACGGCACATATGTGTGTTCCTGCTGAATTAACATTTGAATCTCTGTGCATCCCAAAATCACGGCCTCTGCTCCGGACTCATACATTTCTTCCGTAATGCGCAAATAACGTTTACGTGATTCAGGTTTGATAACTGCATAATCGAGTTCGTTATAAATCACGTCATGTACAAACTGTATATCATCCTCTTTATCAGGAACTATAACTTCAATGCCATGCCTTTCTTTAAGACGTTTTTTGTAAAATTCATCATTAAGTGTGAATCGCGTACCCAAAAGTCCCACTTTACTATATCCCCGACGTAGAATCTCTTCTGCCAGCACTTCGGCAATATGCAGAATTGGTTTTTGAACCTGAGCCTGAATTTCCTCATATGTTTTATGCATCGTATTAGAACAAATTAATGTAAAATCTGCTCCGGCCGCCTCTACCCTCCGTACTGCATCAACCATGATAGCAGTATTTTTACTCCATTCGTCCAGATCACGGTAGATGAGAATCGGATCCAGATCCAGAGAGTACATTGCGCAAACAGCAGAATGCTGTCCCCCCAGCCTCTCGGCCACCTGTTGATTAATAATTCGATAATAGTCAAGAGAAGATTGCCAGCTCAGACCACCTATCAAACCTATTGTTTTCATTTAAATCCCTCCTATTATTCTGCGGTAGTGTCAAATCGACACCCCTTTCTTTATAAAAACCTAGTATTTCCAAAGTTATCGAGGGGGGCGGGATCTGCCAGCCCCTTACATATCTGTACTTTTAAGGTTCTAATGTCGCCGGTCTACCCGGCTCTGAGTTTTCATAAACATTTGACACTACCGATTTTTAGGTAGTGTCAAAAACTACCCTGCTTTTT
>NZ_KE992920.1 GCF_000466485.1 [Clostridium] symbiosum ATCC 14940
AGTTCGAAGCTCAAGTTGTCCCGGATTTTGCCCTGGTAGGGCCAAAATCCGCCCGGCACGCTTTGCCTCCCTCTGCCTAAGAGCTATCGTCTCTCGGGCGAACGTCCTTCCGGATATCATTCTCTCCTTCTCCGCCGGAAGATTTCGGCAGTATCTCCTTCTCCCGGAAGTTCTTCGCCGGGACGAAAGACTCCGCTGGGTGTATCGGCCCCGTCCACTGGCCTGCAGCCGCTGATTGTCTCACGCGTTAAGTGCGGGGGCGGATCTTGTCGCGGCCACTCAGTGCTTACGTGTGCGGGAAATACCATATGCCTACAATGTGCCTTTATGAAAGAATTGCGCTAGATTTGATATCAGCCAGCCGGAAACACGTAGTGGCCGCGACAGGGTCCTCCCCATTTAAGGTTGGAGAGAATCCGCGGTCGAAGCGGACCATGTCCGGTGCCGCGAAAACTTCCGCCTGAGTTTTCCGTCCCCGGAGAAACCCTGACCCGGGGAAGTAGGCGGAATCAATTGCGGAGGGGACCTGGGAGTCCGCCGGTGCTTAGCGAGGTTCCACACGAGCCTAGAACCGATGCGCACTCCAAAGAGTGCAAACGGTCCCCGCAGCAATTCATTCCGGCCGAATTCCCCCCTCACGACAACCTACCCGGGGATGGAAAGTCTCAGTCACCCTCTCACCACACCGGACATAGTCCGTTCCGGACGCGTCCTCCTACCTCAGTTAAATCTCTATTTCTCTTCCTTCTTCCCGCCCTGCGGCAGAATCTGCATCTGAACCGTCTTATTCTTAAGCTCCGGATTGGAATTCATCTCCTGCAGTATTTTGCGTCCGCAGCACTGTTTGAATTTCTTGCCGGAACCGCATGGACACGGATCATTTGGATAAATCTTTTTCGCCTCACGCTTTTTCGGCGCATTGACGGCGGTATCATCCTTGTTGGTTCCCGTCACCTTGGCCGCCGGTTCACGCTCCACCTTCTGCTCCACACGGATATGGAACAGGATGCGCACTGTATCTTCACGGATTGCGGCAGTCATGCTGTCGAACATCTCATATCCGCTCATCTTATACTCTACCAGAGGATCTCTCTGGCCATATGCCTGGAGGCCGATACCTTCACGGAGCTGATCCATATCATCAATATGAGCCATCCATTTTGCATCGATTACTTTCAGAAGAATAACACGCTCGATCTCACGGATCTGCTCTGCCTCCGGGAACTCTGCTTCCTTGGCTTCGTAAAGCTTTGTGGCAGCCTCCTTCAGCATGTGCTTTAATTCATTCTTCTTCATATCCTTCTGATCGTCTTTCAGCGCGACAGGAGGAAGCGGAATAATCGGAAGCAGCAGTGTATTCAGCTCCGTCAGATCCCATTCTTCTGTTCCCTGTTCATCAGAGATGGACATATCCACAGCATTTTCTACAATATCCGTAATCATCTTCATAATTACGGTTCTCATGCTTTCACCGTTTAATACGCGGCGGCGCTCGTCATAAATGACCTCACGCTGCTCGTTCATAACCTCATCATATTTCAGCAGGTTTTCACGGATGCCGTAGTTGTTGTTCTCGATCTTCATCTGGGCTTTTTCAATGGCGTTTGAAAGCATCTTATGCTCTATCTGCTCATTCTCCGGAACGCCCAATGCGTTAAACATATTCATCAGCTTCTCGGAACCGAAGAGACGCATCAGATCGTCTTCCAGAGAAATGTAGAAACGGGATTCACCCGGATCTCCCTGACGTCCTGAACGCCCGCGCAGCTGATTATCGATACGTCTGGATTCATGGCGCTCGGTACCGATGATCTTGAGACCGCCGATTTCCTTCGCCTTGTCGTCCAGCTTGATATCCGTACCACGGCCGGCCATGTTGGTAGCGATGGTTACCGCGCCGTGTACACCGGCATCGGCTACAATCTCAGCCTCCATCTCATGGAATTTGGCATTCAGCACCTTGTGCGGCACGCCGCGCCTTGTCAGCATCTTGCTTAAAAGCTCGGATGTCTCGATCGTAATCGTACCCACCAGAACAGGCTGTCCCTTTTCATGGGCTGCCACAACCTCATCCACAACAGCATGGAATTTCTCTTTTTTCGTCTTATATACAGCGTCGTCGTTATCATGACGGATTACCGGCTTATTCGTCGGAATTACGATAACGTCCATCTGGTAAATATTACGGAACTCCTTCTCCTCGGTTTGAGCCGTACCGGTCATACCGGCCTTCTTTGTAAACTTATTAAAGAAGTTCTGGAATGTGATGGTTGCAAGCGTTCTGCTCTCGCGGCGGACATTTACATGCTCCTTCGCCTCGATGGCCTGATGAAGTCCGTCGGAATAGCGGCGGCCCGGCATAATACGTCCCGTAAACTCATCTACAATCAGGACCTCGTCGTCCTTCACCACATAATCCTTATCGCGGAACATCAGGTTGTTGGCGCGCAGTGCAAGAATAATATTATGCTGAATCTCCAGGTTCTGCGGATCCGCCAGGTTCTCTATATGGAAGAATTCCTCCACTTTCTTGACGCCGGCCTCTGTCAGATTGACCACCTTGTCCTTCTCATTGACAATGAAGTCGCCCGTCTCCTCAATCTCTTCACCCATGATGGCCGATATCTTTGTAAATTCGGCTGATTCCTCTCCGCGTTCCAGCTGGCGCGCCAGAATATCGCAGACTTCATATAACTTGGTGGATTTACCGCTCTGACCGGAAATGATAAGCGGTGTCCGCGCCTCGTCGATCAAGACGGAATCGACCTCATCGATGATGGCATAATCCAGATTTCTTAAAACCATCTGTTCCTTATATATAGCCATATTATCGCGGAGATAGTCAAAACCAAGCTCATTGTTGGTTACATAGGTGATGTCACAGTTATATGCCGCCCGGCGCTCGTCCGGAGTCATCGCATTTAATACCACGCCGACGGAAAGTCCCAGGAATCTGTGAACCTCTCCCATCCACTCGGCATCTCGCTTTGCCAGATAGTCGTTAACCGTAACGATAAATACGCCGTTGCCCTTCAGCGCATTCAGATAAGCCGGGGCTGTGGAAACAAGCGTCTTTCCTTCACCTGTCTTCATCTCGGCAATACGTCCCTGGTGCAGAACAATTCCGCCAATGAGCTGTACCGGATAATGCTCCATATTAAGGACACGCCTTGAGGCTTCTCTGATGGTGGCAAATGCCTCCGGCAGAATGTCATCCAATGTTTCACCCTTTTCCAGACGCTCTCTGAACTTTCTGGTATTGTCCTTCAGCTCATCGTCCGTCAGCTTTTCCATCTCCGGCTTCAAAGCAACAATCTTATCCACAATGGGATAAATCAGCTTTAGTTCACGCTCGCTGTGAGTTCCAAACATTTTCTCTATCAGATTCATGCTTTACTCTCCTATTTCTATCATTATTTCTATTATCATCATTGCAAGCTCTTCTATTCATGCCAAAACTGCATAGTTATAGTTATACAATCTTACTTATTCTAACACTAACAAGGATTTTATTCAACGACTTCATAAATTTTTTACATTTTGTCCACATCCGCGCAATAGTTTCCAGGGCATCCCAGTGACATAATTCGTCATATTATGGTAAACTTAGCAAATTGCACAAAAAACTTGTTCTATTCACCAGTTGTCCACATTATCCACACCGTTTTCGCCAAAAATGTAGAAAAGTTATGCACACCCCACCTTGTCCATTTTAAGGGAAAAAGTAGTTATACACCGAGTTATCCACATTATCCACATCTTTTTTATGTTTATCACCATCTTTCCCCATCCAAAGTTCACCAACCTGATTTTTGTGTATATCTCATAAACTTGCATATTTCGACAAAAAATACAAGGATTATCCTTGACAGGAATATCAGGTTTTATATGGGTTCCGCGCGAGTTTTAAGTAGTTTTGAAGTTACTGTTCACACGGTTGTGTTCCGCGAGGTGTTTTCGTGCGCATTTTGCACGAAAATCCCGAGTTTTACGGCGCGAAACGGCGCTTTTTTCCGTTTCTGTGCATCGCGAAGCGTGTTATTGTTCGCAGCATGCCGCTTTTTGGCGGGATGTGAACAATAACGTTTTGAAACATTATGACGCCTAAATAATTTAGACTTTTTATAAAAAATTAACAATAATTGTCTTCGCAATTTTCCTTTTGTGATTGAATTTATCAAATAAAAGTGGTATACTATAAACATCCCAAGAAAAAGGAGCGATGTATATGCGTTATAAGATTACTGGAAGAAATATTAATGTTACCCCGGGGTTAAAAGCAGCAGTAGAGGAGAAAATCGGAAAACTTGAGCGATACTTCAATCAGGACACAGAAGCAATCATTACATTAAGTGTTGAAAAAGAACGTCAGAAAATCGAAGTTACCATTCCTGTAAAAGGCACCATTATCCGTGCGGAGCAGGAAAGCAACGATATGTACGTATCCATTGATTTGGTAGAAGAAATTATCGAGCGCCAGCTTAAAAAATATAAAAACAAGATTGTTGACAAAAAACAGGCGGCTATTGCATTCTCCGATTATTTCATGAATGAAGAGTATGAATCGGATGACGAAGTAAAAATTGTTAAAGTTAAGAGATTCGCGATGAAACCGATGGATCCGGAGGAAGCTTGTGTACAGATGGAACTTCTTGGACATGCCTTCTATGTATTCCTTAATTCGGAAACCGACCAGGTGAATGTGGTTTACAAGAGGAAAGGCAATACCTACGGATTGATTGAGCCGGAATTTTAGAATTGGCCCGTTAAACCGGTATTATAAGCATAGCAGTGGGGAGAACCGATTGACGGTTCTCCCCATTTAAAATGCCGCCAAAGCAGCCACTGCTCTGTGAAATTCATGGAGCCGCAGAGGTTCGCACTGCGGCGGCACGGATTGTACTGCTAGTCCAAATCGAACAGTTCGCGCTTTACGAGACGGATCTCCGCATAGATACTGTCTTTTCTTAACTTCCCGGCCTCCGGCGTCTCTGGGCCGATTATGATTGTCATTCCATCCATATCACCGTTAAATGCCATTTCCAGCCGGTACCATTGATCACTGGCGCCGCTTCCCAGGCTTCCTTTCTGCCCCGGTTCGCCTGCAACCTTCACTACCGGAAAGCTCGAAACCGTATTTTCTTCCGGAAGTTCCCCTATTGTGTAGGCCGATTCATCAAATACCGCCACCGAAGGAAGGCCGTCTTCATTCATCTCTCCCTTCTTCCCGATTGCCAACGGTACCGTCTCATTGTCTGCGGCATTCATCTTTTGTACCCGGAACAGAAGCTCCAGCTTGTCGTCGTAAGCATCGTAATAACAGGTATAGCGGTTCGGCGCACCGGTATTTCCCGCCAGTTCGATTCCCGATACCGTTCCTCCTTCCAATACTACGGTATCATAGAAGGACGTCTCCGCCGCCTCACTGTTCAGGGCGGCGTAAACCGTATTGATGAACAGTTTCATTTCCATATCCGGAACCAGTTCATCATCAGAACCTGATTCATCCGTGTCGTCATAAAGTGAAAAGCCGGTATAATAGATTTTACCTTTTGAATATAGATAGTAATTGTTTCCGGCGTCTCTTACCGTTGTATCAAAATATTTAGATTCATCGTCATTGCCCGAACCTGCAAATGTATACCAGACCGTCACATCGTCAACTTTCCCCTTGCCAGGCTCCCGCTCTAAATCAAGCTGATAGTATGGGGCATGGTTCTCTGCTATCCCAATTTTCGCTTCCGAAACTTCATTTTCAATCTTATAAGGATAAAGGCCAATCTGCCCCTCATTGAGCGGTTCAATATACTGTGTACGGGGTTTCACACCGATGGCAAGGTTCTGTGATATCTGTGTATTGTAAGGCGAAGTGGTATTCACCAGAGCCTCATAACTGCTGCCCGCCTTTGGTATAAATGCATATTCCAGCAAGGCTCCGTTTGTAAAGCCCTGGAGCTGCTCTATCTTTGTCCACCGCCTGCTGCTTCCCTTATCTCTTTTGTCGTCCGGCTTGATATCGGTTGTCACGGCAAAACGGTCCATACCCACCGCATAGCGCAGCGATTGCGTAAAGAAGTAATTCCAGTTGTTTTTATGAGGATACAGCGCATCGCCTTTTCCGGCCACATTGTTAAGAGTATACTTTGTCTCAACGGGATTATCGCTGTCTCCGGCTACTTTTTTCTGCCATACATAACCGTAGAAATTCGTCACGTCCTCCTCGAGACGGATGGACAGGTAATCGGCGCCGTTCGACTTGAATTTATAGTAAGTATCCCCGGCGATTACGATTGGAGCCGTCTCATCCACGATATCTTTGGAAATTGCTTCGTAGCTTCCGAGAGCTGCGTGGAGATCTTTGACATTAAATGTATTTTTTTTGATTGTGGTTCTCAGGGGATTCCCACCGGCATCTTCATACAGAGATCTCAGCTCCCCTTCCGTCACATAACCGTTCCTGGCATAAAAGTAGTAAATCCAGCTAAATGTTCTGTCTATCATATTCCTGAATTCGTTATAGAATTGGGCTGCGTTAACTTTTACCGGCGGGGAATTGGGATTCACTGTCTTTACCTCTTTTCCTCCTCCATTAAACCACCCGCCCCAGGTTTGCCACCCGATATACAGCTCCGAAATTTCTCTCCCGTCATCGGCTGCAGTCGGCCTCACAAGAGCCTTATAAGATCCTGCTTTTTCAGCCACCTCATGGAGACCCTCCGGATCGAGATAGACGGTCCCGTTTCCAATATTATGCTGATTGTCATTCCACTCTTTCTCATTTTTTTCCAGATAAGCTTCATACTGTTCTTTACTAATCCTGACCTTTTTGTAGTTTGGATCTGTTTCTGTCGGCTTCTCCCTCTGCCCTTCTTCAATCGTCATATTGCGGTAATAATAATCAACTTCCTCCGGGGCAAAGTAATTCTCCGAATTGACATAGGAAAATGCATCGTTTGTAAAGATAATTGGTTTTTTGAGTGTATCCGAATATTCCTTTAAAACTTTGGCCGCCTCCAGAGTATCCGTATCCGTTATATCGCCTTTCAGCTCCTGTGAAAAATCGGTTCCCACAATGATTAAATCATATGCCTTTAATTTTTCCGCAGTAATTTCCTTACCCTCACATTCTGCAGCAAAATCGCCTTCGGAAATTGTTTCAAATCCGGCATTTTCAAAGTCGATATGATACTCCCCGCCCTTTTGCTCCGCCTCATTAAACAGACGGACAAACTGTGGATTCTGTGACAGATTCTTACCTCCTGCCGTATCGGAATACGGCGTAATCTGCAGTATCTTCACGTCCTTCTTCTTTGTATCAGGATGCAGGTATCCGGTCCAGACTCCGGTGAGAGGATTATTTTTATCAAGAGTCGAAATCTGTACGCGGAACTGGCATATTTCCTCGATTGACTCAACCGGCACAGGAGAAGTATATCTGCCTTTCAGCAAGCCGCTCTCAAAGGTATAATCCCCCGGGGGCAAATCGCCGAATTTTACGGTAAACACCTGATCATTTTTAATATAATCCGTTGAATTATTTTCTTTACCCGGTTTGCCTGAGCCGTTTCCTCCGTCTCCCGCTTCATCGAAAATACCGTCGCCGTTCCGATCCACAATGATTGTCATTACCATATTCTCTGCCTGATCGCCTATGGGCAGCGTGATTTCGTAGTCAAACGTCAATGTATTCGTTCTGGCAAGCGCAGTCAGATCCGGCTTTGTCTCCGGACTCCATCCTTTCTCAGCGATTGAAGAAACAGCATTTCCGTTTTCATCCTTTATTAACCCGGTATCTTTTACCACAATTGACGGTTTATAATCTTTCATCAATGAGATTGTTTTACCTGCCGCTTCTTCAAGACCGGTACGCATTGATATCAGCCGATTATAGTAAGTTTCTTCCGGGGCTTTCGTATAATAGTCCCTCTCATCCTCCATTCCGTACAATGCGAAATATAATCTGGCATCCAAATCCAGCTCCTCTTCGTATGGCCTGGAATCCATATCGATGAAAATGAAATCGCCGATTTGTTTCCTCGCATCTACCAGGAGACGATCTGCCACAATAACCGGCTGGCCTGATTTTACGAATTCCGCCAGCTGCCGCTGCATATATGAGCTTATATCATTGCCGCTGAATCTGGCCTTGCTGACTGACTCATCGGCTCCTAATACCTGAAGCTCCAATGCCAGTTCCACATTTTTCAGGAAATAATAGTCCGGTGTTTTGGGCCACTGCTCCCTCAATCCGGGATTCCAGTACCGGCTGCTGCTGACCGTAAGAGGATAAGACCCTGTATTCAGCGAGGCGCCCTCTTTTTTCATTGCAATACCGGCATCAAATTTTGCTTTTGTCGTATAATCACCTGCCAGTAAACCGTTGAGCAGGGTCTGAGGAATTACCGCATCATCCAGGTAACCGTTATGGCGGTAAGGAATGCCGCTGCTGTAAGGGCCTCCCGCCCTGAAAAGAGAGGTGTCTTCCCCTATTAATATTAAATCATACTCCGCCGTCAAATCTACCGCCATACCATTTAATGTATTTGGCGTCACGTATGTAACGGAAATTTCGTCTTCATCCTCACCAATCGCCATTGCGAGTTTTGACAGATTTTCCGGAATCACAAGCCAGTAATTATTGGATGGTTCGATTTCCAGTACCTTGATCAGTCCCTCTGCCGCCTCCTGGGGCGGTCCGTCCGGCGTTACCGCTCCTCCTAATAAAATCTCTTCCACATCAATCTGGTGTTTGGAGCTTTCGCCTAAGAGGACCGGAACAAACGGGTAACTGATCCATCCTTCCATATAACGGATCACATTATCCCACTTTGTTTTGCCGATGTAACCTCCATTATGCAGGAGATCATATCCGGCTTCATACTTGTCTTCAAGTTTACAAATTTGATGCTTTTCATACTTTACCCGGTAATTTTCAAACGCCTGATAATCCTCTTCCGTGATTTTTCCGGCACTGCCCTCTTTATCTCTCAGCAGCCTTGCATACTTTAATAACGCATCCCATAATTCGGAATCCATAAACTCATAAAAGTCTTCATTTGAAAGGCTGCCCATTGACCTGAACCGTTCCAGGAATGTTTTTACATTGTCCGGCGGCGCATATTGTTCAGACGGATTATAAATAAAATATTTCAGCTTTTCAAAACTGTCTGTAAAGGTGGTACGGTCGAGCAGAACGGCATCATAAAATAACTTTTCATTCCAGGATGTTTCTCCGTTAAAGCTTCCAGTTCTGACGCCTTCTCCGTTGACAGCCGTGGTAATCATTTCTTTTATTCCGTCATCGATATAGGCTTTTCCGCTCAGCTTTGTTAAAAGCAGAATTAATTTATCAATATTTTTATCCGCATTTCCGGCTGACTTTTCGGATGCCACAATTGTCGCCTTATTTTTTGTATAGGCATGATCCAGAACAGCCAGCGCCGCATCCCATTGCATATCCATTGATTTCCAGCTATTCCCATTATCTTCCGAAATGCTGCCCTCATAGACGGCCTGGCCCCCTTTATTTGGCTCAATGACCTTTCCTTTTTCATCCTTTAATATGACTGACGGTTTATTATATTTCCAATATGCATACAGCGGATTCCGGTTATCGCCTCCGGACTGGTTGTATTTATAGGCCGACTCATTACTTTGGACTATAATAAGATCGGCTCTTTCCACGTCCTGAACCGTTATATCGCATGCGCTCTCAGACCTTACCTGAACTTTGCCTGCCCAGTCCTCCGCTTTTTTGCCGCTCTGGCAGAGAATGTTCTTCACAAAAATGTTATTGTTGGCGTACCGTCTGTTTTCTTTATCTCTCACCAGACCTGAGAATGGAAATTCAATAAAAAATGTTGCATTATTGTTTCCCCAGTCTAAGCTCCAGTAATCTTTTAACTCCTGTTCTTCCGTATAATACCCATTGATTGCCTCGACTGTCACAGGTTCCTGTCCTTCGACCAAATACCCCCATTGTCCCTGTCCTTCGTAAGGTACTATCTCCAAAACCACAAAGGGATGTTCTTTGCTGTATCTGGTCGGATCGAGCGCGGCTTCCGCCTGCTGTCTGCGGCCTGCAATCAGCAATATCCCGCCGGCCAGCACGCAGATCACCAGTATCGCCGCCACGGCTTTCCATACAGTATGCAGTTTTTTTCCGTCCCACGGAAATCTCTTTTTCTTTTTCTGTACGCGAACTTCCATTCCTGCCTCCTGATGCGCCATCGGTTTGAATTAACATTTTTACGGCCAGTACGGACCTGTATTGGGTCATGCCCCTGTTTCGGGCCCGCCGCCTGTACCGGTTTCTCCATTCCACCATAAAACCGCTATCCTGTTACGGGGCGCGGCACTGGTTGTCACAAAATAGCTTTTACTGTCCAGATATTGGAAAGTCAGAGCAAAATTCACACTTATCTTCCCATCTGTTTTGTAGAATCCATCGTCTTCATTGATCCGCTCATTTTCCGTCAATTCAGGGAAAATTGTAAAATCAAGCTTCTTTACTTTATCGCTGATCAGATATTCCCGGCCATTACCTGCATTTTCTTCTAATGCTGCCCTGACCGTCTCCAAAGACAGGACTCCAGGATTTCCCGATATTTTATCCCCTGTCCCGTCATGGCTCTCTCCGCCTGCGATGTCCGGGCCGGAATTAATGTCTTGTTCGGCCTTAAAGCCGCTGTTTTGATACAGACAGCCGGTCTCTTTGTTGAACCAGAATATCTCACCGGAGTACACATTCTTTCCGGCTTCCGTTTTCACCTCACCGGCAAACAGATAGCTTCCGCGTTCCCCTTCATTCAGATATAATGAACCGGCTCCCATGATCGCATTGCTGATTTTCCGGCTGACTGCCTGGCTCTCAGTCTGGATATTGGAGTAAGACGCCGTAGAACGGTAGAGGCGGGTGGAACTGCTAAACAGTGATGTTATCATAAGACCCACCACTGCCAAAACTGAAATACCGACCAGTAATTCAATTAGTGAAAAGCCTCCGTTTCCGGACTCTGTAAATGAATTTAATGAATTCGGCTCTTTGCTTTTTCTTTCCACGCGTCTTCCTCCTTTCCGCCCGATTTTTGTCTTTTCATCGCGCCGCACTACTCGGGAATTTCGCAAGAAACAGCGAAAATGCCTCGCGGAATACATCATGGCTGAACTGTCACAGATTTTTTCCCTACTTCACATTGCTGATATCGACCCGGCCATTTTCTTTATAAACTGTAATGGTTCTGGTACGTCCCACGCCGGTGACCTTAAGAGTGCCCGCTCCCTCCATGCAGGAGCCTGTATCTCGGTCGAACCGCCATGCATGAATCAGCTTCCCCTTCTCCAGGCTGCCCTCTCCGGTTTCGGCGCCGTCTGAAACGTTCCCTTCACCGTCAGGATCGCCGCTTCCGGACACCCATTCATAATCAACCGCGCCGGCATGCCCCAGTCTGACTTTCTCTGACCGGCTTTCCCAATATACGCCGCCTGACTCCCCGGATGCCTTTTCCTCGCTCTCCAGGATACAGTAATATTCTTTTTCCTTCAGATAAAGTCCCAGCCGCCACTTGCCCGCCTTAGACATGGAGGCCGTCCGGGCCATCAAGATCGCATTGCCGAGAGCGGCCGCATACTTCTCCGTTTCTTTTCTTCTTGCTGAATCGCTTCCCAGAAAAATCATGCCGCTGAGAACAAGCAGAATGGTCATGGCAATAATTAGCTCTATCAGTGAAAAACCGCTGTTGGTATTGTCTTTCATCATTTGCCGCCTCCCCGCTCACGTCCGGAACGGCTCCAGTTCTCTCTCGTAACAAAGTCTTCATAGTCGTTCAGCACAGTGGAGGCCGGATCGCTGTAATCATAAAAGTATTTTGCAGTCTCTTCTCTGTCCAGAATGGGTTCGTAAGTCTGCCCATCGGCGGTCAGCCTTGCGCTGCCCGTAACAGATATCTGACCTGCCGCCATAAACAGGCCGTTAAACGCTCCCTCTCCTCCAATCTCAATATCTTTTGCCGATACAACCAGCCCTCCGTCCATAGAAAAAGTTCTCCCCAGAGTTGTGACTGACGCGCTGTCCCCACCGGCCCCCAGCTCTACATGAACCGAGTCCCCGCTCAGCAGCACACAGCATCCGTTTTCTTTGATATAGACCGGTTCTCCTATTAGTTTTTTCACTTCATCAATTTTAACATAATTTCCAATCGGCAGTATCGATGAAATTCCCATGGCAGCTTCTCCGGCACGCCCTCCGACACGGTCTGTCTCCGCCAGATTGTCCTGTATATTTTTAAAAGAGGCATTCAGATTTCCAATCAGGTTCACCCATTCAAGTTTACTGCCGACACCGTCCTCCCCCTTCTTAAGGAGCTGAAAAAGATGTTCATCCTCCCCTTTATCCCCGGCTACCTGATATAGGGCGCCTGATGTATGAATCTGCTGGGACCCGCTGCCTTTAATATATATTCCGCTGCCGTCACCGCCGGCTGTCCCGCCGCTTTTCCCCATACGGCTTTTCTCCAGCAGATCGTCAAAAGATGAAGCGTTTTTATCCAGATAATTGACAAAATAGTCCCTTCTCTCACTTTCCGAATTAAAATTATAATAGATATAAATCTTTCCATTTAAAATTACCGGGACAACCGGGGAGTCCTGTGTTCCGGGTCCTGTAACTGTAATTTCTTTATCCGAATCGCTTTCTGCCTGAGGATTGTCTATCCGTATCTGATACTCCGCCTTCTTCCCGCCCATTTCATCGGGAAGCTCGACCTGAAGCGCCAGTGTATAGCCATCCGCCTCATCGGGCAAGAGTACCGGGTTGGAACCGGCAGCCTGTGTATTTCCATTCCATGCCAGGCGAATGGATGTCTCCGGTATCAAATACATCGTCTGAGTGGCCTTAACGGCCAGTGATTCTCCCATCGGGTAAACGTACTGCCCGTTCGTAATCGTATCGTCAAATCTCATATAGGCCCGTCCGGCCAGTATCAGGGAGTCAAGGCCCGTCAAATCAAGACTGCTCCCCCTGTCATTTATAATAACCGCGCTGCTTTTATTCGGTGTTTCCTGTTCCAGCGCGCTGCTGTCCCCTTCGTTTCCGTAGCCGTAATAAGAGCCTTTCAGGGTAACATTATTCTTATCGCCCTTCAGTGTCAAATCATCCTTGACAAATATGTCGGCATCCTCAGCGGTCAGGGTGGATGAGGCGTTAAGCTCAATCCCGTCTGCCCAGACGCGGCTCTTCGCCCCGGTATTCACAGCAGGGAAAATTGTAAGCTCCGCACGGTTGTCAGCCGTTATATTTCCCTTTGCCGCAATTAACCGGCCCGCCGCGTCAAGCTCGCTGTGGAATACCGTAATTGAATTGCCGTATATGTTTCCGGTAAACTCATTCACTGTTCTGCTTGTGCCGTTCTGGTTTACTTTTATATCCCCATTCGCCGCCAGGACATAGTCAAGCAGTGCATCGCCTTCATTCATGAACCTTACATAGGGCGCCCGTATTCTTAAATCCACGGTGACTGCCGACTCAATTCCGGTATCCGGATTTGTATAAATCAGACAGAAGCCTTTCAGGGTGATACCGCTGTAGCTGTCCCGCGGACCGGGGACGGACAGAGGCGCCGCATTGCCGGAGCCGGTCATCGCAAGCTCTTCCCCTTCCGGCATAACCTGTTTCTCCATGATAATTGAATCGATAAAAACCTCCAGATTCTGTTTCTGTATCGTATCCGAAAAAGAGGCCAGTTTCTCAGCCGCATTTTTAAGATTTTCCTCATTGTTTTCATCAGTGAGAGGAAGTGATAACCCCAAAGCGTTTTCGCCTGTCAGTTCCTTCATAAAACCGGCTCTCAGCCAGGCGTTCGCCTCATCGTTTGTTCTGTAGCCATCTTTATAAAGCTTCTCCATCACGCCAAGATAGTTTTCTTTCAGGATGTCACTCGCCATTCTTCCTGTCTGCGCATAAATCTCATCGAGCGCTGTCTCCAGATAGTAAAAATTCTTGTCTGATTTCCGGTTCAAATCTCTCATTCTGACATTCAAAAGCGCGGAGCTTAAAGCCATAATCCCCAATATGGCAATCAGAGAAAGGACAGTCAGCGCCAGAATCATGGCGGAACCTGAATTATTCAGTTTTTTCTTCTCCGGCAACTGGTTTCTAACTCGTCTCATTCCGGAACCTCCTGTCTCTTTTACTGCCGTAATTCTGCCGGCCGCACCACTTTTCTATCACTCTTACTCTGATTTTGTTGAATCCAGTTTCAATATTTCCCGGCCCCTGCCGGGTTCTGCGCCTGTTCCCTCCGTCCCGCTGTAATCGGCTTCGTAAACAGTCACAGTCAAATGATATAGCCTGTTTTCGGGTTCGTGGTAGGATATCGGTTCATTTTCCTCACCGATATTCGTATAAATCAACATCCCGCTGTTTTCAGATGACTCGATCTTTACCTTCTCATCCCCGGCTTGCTCATATGCGCCGGGACTGCCTGCTACCAAAAAGAATTCTATCGGTTCCTCCAGGTCATAGCTTATAAAAATTCTGTCGAAACCGGGAAAACCGGATTCTTCGCCGGCCGCTTCCGGAGCAATGCTTTTTTCTCCGCTGCCGTTCTCCCTCACTTCAGTCCTTATGTATTTAATATCCTTATCCGGAAGAAAAAGATAGATCCGGTTGGAAGGCCGGCCGTTGTCCTCTCTGACAATGTTGCTCTTCACTGATGCCAGACTTGCCACGATTGAAACCTCCGGATTTGGATGTCCCTCATTATCCGCTTCCACCGTATATACTGCTTCCGCCTGAACGGTCAAAACTCCGCTGTCATCTGCCTCTCCTTCATGGCCGCCGGCCGTCTCTAAAATATGTACCCGCAAATATCGTTCCACTTCGCTTTCGCTGTAGCTGTCCCCGCCGGAACTCTCCCCGGCGCCGTCCCCTGTCACGCCGTCTGATGCTTCCAGCCCCTCACCCGTCTCCTCTTCCTCGTTCACCTTCATCAGAAGCTGCGAGGTCAAGAGCTCATCCTCTTTCATCAGTGTCTGCGGATCGATTACCGCATTCTGAAAGCTGCTTACATCGGCAATATTCGGCATCTCATAGCGATTGATAGAGTATGAACGATTCATCTCCTCATCTTCCCGGCTGTACTTTCCAAAATCAGCTTCTGCGCTGATGATATAGGACGCTCTCCCGTCCCCCGACGGATTGTGTCCGTATTCGGCTGTAAGACGGTAGCCCTGTCTTTGTCCGGTCTCTGAAGCGCCATCCTGTCCTCCGCCTTCTCCGCCGCCGGCTTCCCTTCCGGCTCCTTCCTCTTCCAGGCGTTCGATTCGATACATCGTATTCCCTATCATAATCCGGCCACCGGCTGTACCTTCACCCTCTGCCAGAAACTTCTCTAATTCCTCAAACGGATACCCTTTCAGTTCCTCCATCGTCCGCTTCGCCGCATCCAGCAGCAATTCGTCTTTCCTGGCCTTGGTATTCATCCTTCTGCTTACTACAAACGACTGAAGGAGCACGCCTGCCATGATAGAAAGAACAGCAAGCGCGATTAACAGTTCAATCAGCGTAAATCCTCCGTCCTTTTTCTCCATGGCAGCCGTGCTCCTTTCCATAAACGGCCTGACACCAGACCGTTCCGCTCCTATCACAATCCCTGCTGTTAAAGTGTTCCGTCACTTCAGTATCTCCACATCACCTGTCCGGCTTTCGACCACGAATCTGGGCCTTGCGTCATCATCGCCGGTCACGGCAATCCGCATCTTTTTCGAAGTCCGGTTCTCAATCCGGACTTTTACCTGGCTCAGATCCGTGCCGCCCATTCTGGGAGAGCTGAGTACATAGATGTCAATCGTGTCTCCCTTCGTGTAAAGCACGCGGGGACGTCCGTTTTCACCCAGCGTATAAGTGATACTGCTGTTTTCCCCGTTTTCTTCTGCTTTTATGGTCAATGTCTCCTCTTCATTCTTGTCGGATATTATCTTCTCGCTGTCATCCGGGCCTGCCACGACCTTGGCATTCACATCCGATGCAGACGGGAACAGCATGATATAACAGTCGTAATCGCTCTTTATCGCCTCGATCTGTTCCACCGTGCCGCCATTATAGGATAGAGCCGTACCGGAGCGGAAAATATTGTCCGTACCGATTGGCACCGTAATCTTTGGTTCTTCAAATATCCGGTCTTCCCCACGCACTGCATACTGGTACATTGTTACCGTTGCATCCACCACATTCGTCTCCTGGTTATAGGAAGCCGTAATCTGCGGGATCGTATTTTTATCCTGATAGGAGAATACGTAGTCCAGTAAATCTTTCCACTTCCCATACTCCAGACTGACCGGAATCTGCAAGGTACTCATTGCCAGCGTATACGGCATAATATTTCCCTGTTCTGTGGTCTGAAATTGATAGATTTCGGCCGGATCCGTGTAGGAGACGGATACCACCTGAGTATCGAACCGTTCTTCCAGCCCCGTCACAAACATAATCTGCTGCACCTGTGAGATGTCCCCCGGATACCTGCCGAGCATCAGTGTATAAGCCTCGTTATAATCCTTTGTCTTTTGAATATACTCATCCTTTTGCTGAAGAATCCGGATACGCTCATCGTATTCCTGCCGGAGCTCTTCCTTCCTGGCCGTCATTTCCTCTGTCTTTTTCTCAATATTCTTTGCTCCCAGGAACCATGATGCGGCAACAATCCCTATGGACAGTACGAGAAAAATCAGCTCCTTGTCTCTCGAAGTTATCTTCATGATGCCGTCCCCCCGCTTTCTAAACCTTTTGCGGAAGCCGGACCGCTCCCCTCCGCTGCCGCCCCTGTCGGAATATCGGCATTTGTATTATCAGGTACAGTAACCGGCGCCGGTTCCGGCCCGGTCCCTCCAATTTCCGCCCCCGGATTTGCCGTCCCCGAATTTGCCTCACCCGAATTTGCCTCACCTGGATTTGCTGCAGGCGCATCAGGCACTTGTCCCCCAGGAGTCTGCTCCGTCACAGGCACGGCCGCTACGTCAGCCTCGCCAGCCGGAGCCACCGCAGCAGCATTTACCTGAGCTGCCAATTGTGTCTGTCCGGATTCCAGTCCGCCTTCTTCTATATCCGCACTTTGGACATTATTCTTCTCCAAAACTTCGTTTTCCGTATCGGCTGCATCCGTATCATCGCCGCCGGTTCCGTCTTCTTCCACGCCTTCATCCGGCGCCCATATTTCACTGTATTCATCCGGCATCATGTTCTCCAATGCCTCTTCCTTTGTTCCCGGATTCAAGATGGAATCCTGATTGATCAGAGTACAGGTCAGGGAAAATGCAACCGTTTCCTGATTTCCTTCAAATACGCTTGAAAGTGCGCTGACCTTCACCTCGGATACATTGGCAATCATACCTAGCTGCTGAATCAGCTTCGCCACCGTCTTCTTCCCCTGGGCCAGTGCCGAGAAGCTCACCTGACCCTCGCTGCAGCTAAAGCTTTGAATCGAAATATTGCTTGGACGAAGCTGCTCAAATATATCAATAAAGTTCGAAAGACTCTCGTTATTGGTTCTTACCAGAGACTGAACCTGCACAACGTCGGAATAACGCGTCTGAGCCTGTCTGTAGTTATCCAGTATCGGTTTTACGTCCTCCACCGTCAGTAATTTATTCTGTAGATCAATGGTTTCCATTGCCTCATTGAAGAAATTGGTTGCCGGAACAGTGACAATTACAACCGACGCGAACAATGCCAGCAGAATCATAACACGGTAAGCCTTGGCCTCCAGCTTCCGCCTGATATCCTGCTCCAGTTGTTTCGGTATCAGATCCACCGGGTCCACAACAGCCCCGATATTATCCATATATCTGAGGACTTCCTTCATGGAAAGTCCTGCACTCTCTTTTACCGACACTTGTTTCAGCGCCGTGATACGTTCAACCGGCAGATTCAGCTGTTTGTCAAACAGCTCATCCAAACCGGAGATGCGTGAGCCGTCCCCGATTATGTAAACAAGCTCCAGAGGATGGTCCGCATTACGGCCTGTATAATATTCAATTACCCGTTTGATGTTGCTGACCAGATAATAAAGAGTGTCTGTCAGTTCATCCCCATCATCGAAATTGTCGTGGATTAACTGCCTGCGCTCCAATTGTTCCAGAGCCTCCTCCTGGCTGCAGTTCTTCTTATCCATAATGGATTGAAGGAGTGAAATGCTTCCAAAATCCACATGACGCTGGAGTACCATAACCGTCTCATTATAAATTGTCAGAACCGTATGCTCCTCATCCAGCTGGATTACAAGGCATGGCTCATCGCCAATTTGATTCGAGGTCAACTGGAAAACACTGTTGCCGATATAATCAACTGAGATAAGCTTCAGGTGTGCAAGCTTGGCGGCATCATAATAAGACTGTACCATTTCGTTCGGTACCGCCACCACCATCAGACGCAGCTTCGAGCGGCTCCTGCCGATTCCCGGCTTTTTCCTCTTCGCTTTCTTTCTCTCCTGCGTCTCTTCGTCCTCTTCCCCGTTTTCTGTCTCGTCCTCCAGGATTCTCGATATTGTAAAATAAGAGAGTACGTAATCCGTCAGCTCCACCGGAAAATACTCCGGTGCATTCACCTTCAGGGCTGTTTTGAGTTTCTCCTCCTTCATCTCCGGAAGCACTACTTCCCTGCTCATAATCCGATCAGAGGGAAGTGAGAAGACAACCTTCTTTGTCTTGATATTGGCATATTTCAAAGTGGCGTTAAGATACTCGGCAAAGCCGCGCACATCCACGATTAATCCGCCTGAAACAAGGCTCTCCGGCACTTCTTTGGTCAGCAGCCTGTATACCGAAACACCTCGCCTGCCGTTGGATAACTCTGCAATTCTTATGTGGTTGTCAGTCAATACGATTGATAGCAGCTTGCCCATAAGTTGTCCTTTCACCTGTTGTTCTATTCGTTACTGTTCACACGGTTGCGTTCCGCGGGGTGTTTTCGTACGCATTTTGCACGAAAATCCCGAGTTTCACGGCGCGGCGCGATGAAAAGTAAACTTTCCACCACAATCAACAGTGTTTTTTGCCGTTTCTGTGCATCGAGAAGCGTGTTATTGTTCACAGCACGCCGCTTTTTTAGCAGTATGTGAACAGTAACTTTTATTCTGAACATGTCTGCCTCGGCAGAGCATGATTCTTTTCACTGTTAAACCGGTTACGCATTATTATGACTCAGCCTGAAACCGGATGCTAAAATTGATTGATATACCATTGTATCAGTTCCTGCCCCCACATCATGGAAAACCATATTCCTGCGGACAGGTAAGGGCCAAATGCCAGCATGCGCTCTTTTCCCTGTATCTTCATCAGAACCAGATGAATCACAGAACCTAGAATACATCCGCACGCAAAAGCCAGGATGACATTTTGCCATCCCAGAAGAAGACCGGCTGCCGCCATCAGCTTCACATCTCCGCCTCCCATGGCTCTGCCTTTGCTGAGAAGCAGAATCAGAAGAAGCAGACCGCTGACGCAGATAAGCCCTATCATATATGTAAGCCAGTCCTGCCTGTTAAACCACAGGTTTACCAGACCGGCTGTTCCTATTACAATATTACATCCCACCGGAATCTCAAACGTACGCCAGTCAATGACGCTTAGTACCAGAAGGGAGGAAACTGCGATTGCATAACAGATTCCCGTCACTGTAAAACCGTTTTTATAAATTAATCCCACCCATAAGAGGCCGTTGGCCAGCTCAATAAGCGGGTATTGAACCGATATTTTCTCTCCGCATTTTCTACACCGTCCCCGCAGGAATATCCAGCTGAATATGGGAATTAAGTCGTACCACGCCAGCTTGTATCCGCAGTTCATGCAGTGGGAATTGGTATGGACGATGTCCTCGCCGCGTGGGATGCGGTAGATGCAGACGTTGAGGAAGCTGCCGATGGTGATGGCGAAGAGGGCAATTATAAATAATAAAATGTACATTTATGTTATTATTCCATATTTTTCTATTGCATTTTTATAATCATTAATCATTATTATCTTTTAAAATACCAGGAAAGCTGCAGGCACTAATAAGTGCCTGCATTCGTTCCTTATCACATGATATATTACCCAATATGGACAAATATTAAGTGATTATTTCTCTGTTTCGCTTGGTACAGCAGGAGTATTAGCACCTACAGGAGACAATGTTCCACATCCCTTTGTCGCATCACCAGACTTAGCACAATATACACCAATTTCTAATCCTGCTGCAATTTCATTTCCAGTACTATCTGTTTTCGCTTCTACATATTTAACAATAACTCCGACTACACCTCCAGAAGCTTTTTTAGACACCAATTTAATTGTTTTACCATCTTTGCTTCCGAGTAATGTTTGCAACTCAACAGCAAATTTGTCTGATTCTTTTAAAATATCAGTTAATTCCATTCCTTCGTCTATAGCCTTGTATGCTCCATTTTCAGATTCCTTTATAAAATCCTCATAAGCACCTTCATCAGCAAACGCTCCCTGAACAGCCGTATACACAGTATCCAATGTCTGCATATCCTTCGCTTCCCTGGACTTCTCAATATACTTCATAAACTGCGGTGCCAGCAGTCCTGTCAGAATGATCAGTATCGCAATCGCGATGATCAATTCAATCAGTGAAAAACCTTTGTTATTCTTTTTCTTGTTCATTCCAATCTCCTTCTTTCTTTAAGATTTCTCTTAGTTTTATATATGTAACTCCGCCATGTCGGGCGCACGACGTGAGTTAAATATCTCTTAAGTCCTCCGCGTACCTCACGCCAGTCTACAGATTATCCACACTGCTGTACAGCGTAAGCATCGGAGTAAATACGGCCGCAATAATTGCGATTACAATTACAGCCATAAAGATAATGACCAGCGGTTCCAGCGCGGCGGCAGCCTGTTCGGTTGCAGCGGTCACCTCTTCCTCATAATACTCCGCCACCTTATCAAGCATCGTGTCTAATCCGCCTGTCTCCTCACCGATTCCCACCATATGATAAACCATGGAGGGAAAGACGCCGCTTTCCTGCAATGGAACCGAAAGCTGGATTCCTCTTGCCACCTGTTCGCGTGCGTCGCTGATTGCCAGCCGGTAAACCGTGTTATCCATCGTGTTTGCCGTAATTTCCAGCGCTTCTATAATTGGCACGCCTGCACTGAGCAGCGTACTCAGGTTCCTTGAAAACTGGGCGCAGGCTGTCTTTTTCTTCAGCTTTCCGACAAGCGGTATCCGAAGAACGAGATTGGAATAAACGTAATCTCCCGATTCCGTGCTTCCATAGGCCCTCAGCCCCATGACAATGGCAAAAATGCCAATCAATATAATATACCAGTATCTGGTCATAAAATTACTCAGTCCGACCACTGCCCTTGTAATCGCAGGCAGTTCTGCATCCATATCCACAAACATATCGGAATACATCGGCACTATGTATACAAGCATTACGATTATGACAATCACAGCCACGATCGACAGGATAATCGGGTAAATCATGGCCTTCTTGATTATATTCTGGAGTTTGGCCGTCTTCTCATAATGCGCCGCCATCCGTTCAAATGACAATGACAGCTTTCCTGCCTCCTCACCGGCCTGAACCAGGTTGACGAACATCGGAGGGAAAACTTTTTCATGGTGTCTCATGCTCCCGGCCAGCGTATCCCCCTTTTCAACAGAGGCCCTGGTTTCCCGGATTGCTTCTTTTAATAATTTATTGACCGTCTGCTCTTCCAGCATCTCCATAGCACGTACGATACTGATACCGGATTCCGTCAGCGTGACGAACTGGCGGCAGAAGACGCTCATATCTCTGGGCCTGACTCCCGGATTCAGAAACGGAAGTTCAAACTCTTTATCCCATATGCTGGGAGCATCAATGGAAATCACGGTATTGCCGTCGTTTTTCAGTACCGCCATCGCGTGGGGCCTGTCTGACGCTGTGATGATTCCCTTTTTTTCTTTCCCGGCCGGGGTAATAACATGGTAACGGTAATTAGCCATTCCGCTCGTCTCCTTAATATAACAGGCGTTTTTCTATCGACACCGGATCCACCGCATAGTCTACCAGCATCTTTCGTGTGATAATGCCTGCCCTGTATTTTTCCAGAAGGGCGTCGTCCATCGTAATCATCCCGGCTTTCCTGTTTGTCTGGATGATACTTGGGATCTGATAGGTTTTACCGTCCCGGATCAGGCTGCGGACCGCCGTATTCACATGCATTACCTCAAATACTCCGGTTCTTCCGCTCCCGTCTGCCTTCGGCAGCAGCCTCTGTGAAATGACAGCCTCCATAACCATGGAGAGCTGGACCCTGATCTGGTCTTTCTGCTCAGCCGGAAAAACATCTATAATTCTGTCAATCGTAGACGCTGCGCCTATCGTATGCAGCGTGGAAAAAACGAGATGGCCCGTCTCCGCAGCCGTGATGGCCGTGCTGATTGTCTCCAGATCCCTCATCTCACCTACCAGAATGACATCCGGATCCTCCCTCAGGGCAGCGCGCAGGGCGGCCGCATAGCTTCTCGTGTCAAGTCCTATCTCCCTCTGGTTTACCAGGGATTTGCTGTGGCGGTAAAGATATTCAATCGGATCCTCCAGCGTAATAATATGGTTTCTCCTTGTCTCATTAATCCGCTGTATCAGTGACGCAAGCGTCGTGGATTTACCGCTTCCTGTAGGCCCTGTCACCAGTACAAGTCCGCTGTTCTTCTGGTACAGGTCAATAACGGACTGGGGCAGTCCCAGGGATTCGGGGGTGGGTACCTCTGTACTCACCAGACGGAATGCTGCTGCAACTGTTCCCCTCTGGCGGAAGGCATTAACCCTGAACCGGCCCAGTGCCGGGATTCCAAAGGAGAAATCCACCTCCCCCTTATCTTCAAACAGGCTTTTCTGCCGTTCTCCCATGATACTTTCAACAAGCTCCTGCGTATCATCCCCCATCAGTCTCGGGCAGTTTTCCATCGCAATCAGCGCTCCGTTGACACGCACCTGGGGCGGCACTCCTACTGTTATGTGAAGGTCGGAGGCGTTCAGCTTCTTCGCCTCCCCCAAAAGTTCTGTCAGATCCATCTGTTAGTCCTCCTCGCTGGCAATCTTTTTCATCTCCTCCAAGGAGGTAACGCCTTCCCTCACCAGTCTGACTGCGCTTCCCCTCAGAGTAATCATACCTTCTCTCTGTGCAATCTCCTTCACCTTGGATGAAGGCTGCATCTTTGTGATTGCCCATCGAAGTTCCGGTGTTACAGGCATCATCTCGTAGACGGCAGTCCGTCCGAAATATCCTGTCTGGCTGCAAAGCTGGCAGCCGGCCGGTTCATAGATGGTCAGGACTTCGTCCTGGTTCACTCCCAGCTCTTCCTTTTCCTGCGCGGTCGCCTCTCTGCCCCTCTTACAGCGGCAGAGTTTTCTTACAAGACGCTGGGCCACCACGCCCACCAGGGCATCGGCCATAAGATACGGCTCGATTCCCATGTTCAGCAGCCTGGCAATACTGGCGGAAGTGCTGTTGGTATGTAAAGTACTGGCCACAAGATGGCCGGTAATCGATGCCTGAACCGCAATCTCCGCGGTTTCGGGATCTCGTATTTCTCCAATCATTATAATATCCGGATCCTGACGCAGAATAGAGCGCAGAGCCGACGCAAAGGTCATATCCGCTTTCGGATTCACCTGAATCTGGTTTACTCCGTCAATATTCGCCTCCACCGGATCTTCTACCGTAACAATATTCACCGTCTCACGGTTGAGTTCACTGAGTGCCGTATAAAGTGTCGTGGATTTACCGCTTCCCGTAGGGCCGGTCACAAGAATAATCCCATGAGGATGGGCCAGCATCTGATCAAAACGCTTCATATCGTCGTCGCTCAGTCCCAGTTCTCTTTTATCCCTTGTCAGTTTCTCCTTATTAGTCAGACGCATAACGATCTTTTCGCCGTACACAGTCGGAATGGAGGAAACACGGACATCGTATTCCACATGGTCTATGTCCATCGTGGTACGGCCGTCCTGCGGTTTTCTCTTCTCCGATATGTCCATGCCGGAAATAATCTTCAGCCTGGCAATAATTGCCGTGTAAATCGACATATCATAGCTCATGGCCTCCACCAGGTTTCCGTCGATACGGAACCGGATCCGGATTCCATCCCTCATCGGCTCAAAGTGGATGTCGCTGGCTCTCTGGCGCACGGCCTGCTCGATGATGGAGCGTACCATCACGACAATCGGGGACGACTCCGTCAGGGAGACTTCGCCTCTTGCGGCGTCACGCGCCGCCTCATCTCTTCCCTGTTCTTTTTTATATTGATCCGCAACCGCGATCACCGACTGGCGTCCAAAATACCGGTCGATTTGAAAGGCAATCTGGCTGCTTGTGCTGAGAACCGGGATAATCTTGAAATTCGTGATAATGGCAATGTCATCTATTGCCATAAAATCCATCGGATCAGACATGGCTACCCGCATCATATTGGGATTGTCTTTGTCAAAACCAATGGGGATCAGGCTGTATTTTTTTGCAACCGTCTCGTTTATCGTATAGACGGCGGCTTCGTCCAGCTTCATATTGCGCAGCTCCACATACTCGATATGAAGCTGATCACACAGTATCTTCACAATCGCCCGCTCCGAGACATAGCCAAGGCTGATCAGCGTCTCTCCAAGCTTTGTCCCCCGCTGCCTCTGTTCCTTCAGCGCACGCATCAGCTGCTCTTCCGTAATAAGGCCTTTTTGAACCAGTAAATCACCAAGGCGTATTCTTTTATTTGTAGCCACGTTCTTTCCTCCCTCCTGCATGATTTGTCCGTCCGGCGCGTCTGGCATACTCCTGCCCATCCTGCGCCGCTGTCAAAAAAAGACCTTACTCGACGCGCAAATAAAGTCCCGGGCTCATGTCAGGCATCCGTGTTGATATCCCGCCAAACCATCTATATCCAAGGTTTTACACCTATATAATTACACTATACCTGTTAGTATCTAAAATACCATATTTATAGGAAAAAGTCCACATTCAGACCGTTTAAATCTTATAAAAAACTTCATAAAAATTCATTTTTTCGTTAGAAATTTCATATATTGGTAAATATCTCCTTTATTTCATTTTGTTCATGGATCACGGACAGGGCGTCTGCATAGGCAGCCGCCCCGTCACTTGAGCCATAACCCGTTTATTCCTCTTTCGCCCATCCATAAGCACATTTAACCGCTTTATTCCAGCCGCGTATCCTGTTTTCCCTATCCTCCATACAAATCTCCGGTTCAAACACACGGTCAATGGCCCAGTTTCTGAGTACGTCTTCTTTACTCTCCCAATATCCCACTGCCAGTCCCGCAAGATAAGCGGCGCCCATAGCCGTAGTCTCCACACACTGCGGACGGCGCACCGGGGCCTGGATGATATCGGACTGCATCTGCATCAGCAGGTTATTGGCGCTGGCGCCGCCGTCCACTTTCAGGGATGTTAAGGCAATACCGGAATCAGCCTTCATTGCCTGAAGGACGTCATTGGTCTGAAACGCAAGGGATTCCAGTGTGGCTCTGATAATGTGGTATTTATTCACACCGCGTGTGATGCCGACAACTGTACCCCGGGCATATTGATCCCAATGGGGCGCTCCCAGACCTGTAAAGGCCGGAACCACATAACAGCCGTTGGTATCCTTTACCTTGCCCGCCATATATTCGGAATCAGCCGATGAATCAATCAGCCTCATTTCATCGCGCAGCCACTGGATAGCGGCTCCGGCCACGAAAATAGAGCCCTCCAGCGCATAATTCACTTTGCCGTCAATTCCCCACGCAATGGTCGTCACCAGGCCATTCTTCGAATAAACCGGCTGCTCCCCTGTATTCATCAGTAAAAAACAGCCCGTCCCATATGTATTCTTGGCTTCCCCCGCATGAAAGCAGGTTTGGCCGAACAGTGCGGCCTGCTGATCCCCGGCTGCCCCTGATATCGGAATCGGACCGCCGAAGAACTGGTGATCCGCCTCCCCGTATACGGAACTGGAAGGTTTTACTTCCGGCAGCATGCATCTCGGAATATTCAGTTCTTCCAGAATCTCGGCGTCCCACTGCAGCGTCCTGATATTAAACAGCATGGTTCTCGACGCGTTGGAGTAATCCGTTACATGTACCGCTCCCCGTGTCAGCTTCCAAATCAGCCAGGTTTCCACCGTTCCGAAGAGAAGCTCTCCGCGCTCCGCCCTCTCTCTGGCTCCTTCGACATGATCCAGTATCCATTTGAGCTTCGTTCCTGAAAAATAAGCGTCGATGACAAGTCCCGTCTTTTCACGGAATTTGTCTGTCAGTCCTTTTTCTTTCAGGGAATCACAGTATTCGGAGGTTCTCCGGCATTGCCATACGATGGCATGGTAGACCGGTTCCCCTGTAATTTTATCCCATACAATGGTCGTCTCTCTCTGGTTTGTGATACCGATAGCCGCAATATCGGCAGCCTCCGCCCCAATCTTTGACATGGCTTCCACCGCCACGCCGAGCTGGGTTGACCAGATCTCGTTGGCGTCATGCTCCACCCAGCCGGGCTGCGGAAAATACTGGCGGAACTCCTTCTGGGCCGAGCTGCAGATCTCCCCTCTTTCATTAAAAAGTATACACCTGTTGCTGGTTGTACCGGCGTCCAGCGCCATAACATAATTTGCCATAAAATGAATCCTCCCCGTATTTTCTTTCCGAAGCGGACGTTCCGATCACATCAGATAAACCAGGTCTTCTGATTGGTGGAAGATATAGCCGTAGCCCCGGCTTCAATTGCCCCGATAATATCGGCTTTATCGGCAATCAGCCCTCCCGCAATAACGGGACATGAAACGAGCTTCGACACCTTGGTGATAATCTTCGGCATCAGGCCGGGAAGAATCTCCACCACATCGGGCTGTACGGTATGATACTGTTTCCTGATATTATCGAAGGCCATGGAATCAATGACAAAGAAACGGAACACCGTAATGAGTCCCAGCTCCTTTGCCCGTTTCACGATAGCCATCTTGGTGGAAATGATTCCGTCAGCCAGCGTCTCCTGCTTAATGTAATCCACCGCCACTTCTTTGCCGGAAAGTCCCGCGATTAAATCAATATGTACCATCGCCAGCTTTCCTGCGTCTTTTATCTTTTTCACCATCTGGGGGATTCTTATCAAATCCCCGTAAAGTATAAATACAATCTGACTTTCCGACTCAAGACATTTTTCCAGTCCCTCATCATCTTTGACCGCCGCTATAACCGGACAATCAATTAATATATCATGAAATGCACTCCGCATTATGTCCCCTCCGCTCTCTTTATCTTCCGACTGCCTGTGTAATTTAAGAAAAGAGCAGTGTGATCGGCAGTGATTCCCACTGTCAATAACCGGCTCCTTTCTCCTGATAATATTCATAACAGTTCAGCCATGATGCATTACGCTCGGCGGTTTTTGCCGTTTCTGTGCATCATTTGCTGCAGTTTGCCGAAGGCTGAACTGTAACTAATATTTAATTTCACTCTAGCATATCACCATGGCTTTGTCAATAAAGACGCCTCTCGGGGCAGAGCCTGTGAACGGCAGCAATGGCCGTTCACAGACGGATGCCTGTATAGTACAAAACGTTAATGCGTCAGCTTCTGTTTCCACTGTTTCTATTCTTAATATAACAGGTTCGGAATGAACATCGTCAGTATAGGAACATAGGTAACAATAAGCAGCGCCACAAGCAGGGCGATGATAAACGGAATACATTCTTTAACAAAGGTCGTCAGTTCACAGCCCGTAATTGAGCAGCAGGTGAACATCATTGAGCCGAACGGCGGCGTCAGTCCTCCGATCATGATATTCACGATACAGACAAGACCGAAATGAACCAGATCCACGCCCAGTCCCTTCACTACAGGTACAAGCAGAGGCGCCAGGATAATCAGCGCTGCTCCGCCCTCCAGGAACATGCCCAGAACCAGAAGCAGGACGTTGATAATCATAAGCATCACATACTTATTCTGCGTGATACCCAGAAGCAGCTCCGTCAGCATCTGGGGAATACGCTCCCAGCTCATATAATAGCCGAATACATTGGCGGCCACGATAATCAGGACAACCGTGCTGGTTCCCTCTATCGTCTCTCTCAGTACGAGCGGAATATGCGCCGGACGGAGATTCTTATATACAAAAGCGCCGATAACAATACAATATAAAACAGCCACGGCTCCTGCCTCGGACGGTGTAAACAGACCGATACGCAGTCCCAGAATGATTCCGAACGGGAATAAAAGCGCCCAGATGGAATCAATGGCCTGATGGCCGATTTCCCTGGCCGACGCACGCTTCTCACGGCTCGGCGCATAATGTCTTTTCTTGGAAATGATATTTACCGTAATCATCAGGCAGATGGCCATGAAAATACCCGGCATATAACCGGCCATGAATATCTTTCCTACTGAAACACCGGCAATCAGCGCATAGACAATCAGGTTGATTCCCGGCGGAATTACCGGCGTAACGGCTGAGGACGCCGCCGTGATCGCCGCTGAGAAGCCCTTGCTGTAGCCCCTCTTCTCCATCTCCGGCACCAGCATCTTACACTGCATGGCCGCGTCGGCGTTGGCCGAACCGGACACGCCGCCCATCAGCATACTGAGGAGTACGTTGACCTGGGCAAGCCCTCCCGGAAGATGGCCGGTCAGCACATCGGCAAAACTCATCAGCTTCGTGCTGATTCCGGCATAGTTCATAATGGAGCCTGCCATTACGAAGAACGGAATCGCAAGCAGAGGGAATGACTGTGTGCTGGTGATAAACTTCTGCAAAATCAGGTCGGTCGGTGAGCCGGTATTCAGCACGCCGAAATAGAAAAGTGAAGATGCAAACAGTGCGTATGCAATCGGAATTCCTGAGAAATACAGGAGAAATACGATAATTACCGGTAAAAATGCCATTTACTCTTCCCCCTTTCCAAAAGTGCCTGTTTTCACAATCCGCTTTATATCATTTGCCATATGGCCGACGGAATAAATCGTAGTCAGACAGAAACCGACAATCAGCGCGGAGCTGACCCATGCGGATGATACCCCAAGTACCGCCGTCGGTTTTATATAAGACAGGCGCACAAATACTACGCTCAGATAAAAAAGATATCCGTTGGTGAACAATAGAATCAGATCAACCAATATCCTTACAATATTCCTCATTGTATTCGGTAGCTTATTGACAAGAATGTCAACTCCAATGTGCATTCCCCTTCTATAGCCCGCTGCCGCTCCCAGGAAAACACACCAAACAAAACAGCTTGTAGTAACTTCTTCGGTCCAGTAAAGACCGGTTCTCATGAAATAACGCAAAAATACATTTACAAGGACGAGACTTGTTGTGATTACAATAAAGATGGAGGCCAATATCTCTTCAAAGTGTCCAAGTATAAACTTCACGGTTTTATTCATACCATTCTTCCTCTCTGATCAGGAACACGCGTCACCTCCCGCGCCGTACGCGGGCTCCTGTAGGACACGATAAAAAGGGGAGGGGCAAAGCTCCTCCCCCGCGAGGTTCCATTATTTTGGCATATTAGCAATTGCTTCTTTGAATTTGTCGTAGAGACCCGGTGTAACGTCTTTCATATTGTCGTAGATTGGCGCAACTAATTCTGCAAATGCTGCGTTGTCTACGTCATTGAAGGAGATTCCCATCTCTGTTTCCAGCTTCTGCTTTGTAGCCTCTTCGCCTTCGGAGATGTTCTTAACCATTGTCTCTGCGCCTTTTGTAAACTCTTCCTGCATGATTGTTCTGTACTCTTCCGGAATCTTGTTCCATACGTCTACGCTGATGTAAGCGCCGCAAACGCCTAAGAGATGTTTTGTCATAGCCATGTTCTTTGCCACTTCCGCACTGCCGTTTGTCGCATATGCGTCGATTGTTCCTTCCAGACCATCTACAACGCCCTGCTGAACTGCTGAAATTGTCTCAGAGAAAGCGAGTGGTGTGGCTGTAGCGCCCATATGGTTTAATGTATCAACATATAACTGGCTGCCTGGTGTACGGATCTTCATTCCCTTTAAGTCTTCCGGCTTTGTGATAACCTTGTTTGTCATGAGGCTCCTGAAACCGAAGATGTAATCGAGGGAAAGAATCTTGATTCCTTTTTCCTCGGCTCTCTTGAACATATCCTGTACTTCCGGTGTTTCGAGAAGATACTCATATTCATCGTAGGAATTAACTAACATCGGGCCTGCCAGGATATTGAAATCCGGAACATAGTCGCCCAGGTAAGACGGATCTTCTACGGAAATGAAATCTGCACCGCGGACTACCTGCTCTACACCGTCTTTATAGGTTGCAAGCTGTCCCTGCGGATATGTCTGAATCTCGATGGCGCCGTTTGTTCTTTCAAGAATGTTTGCTGCGATGGAATCCATCGTCTTTGTAAGCTGCTCTTCCGGAGCAAATACATGGCTCAGCTTTAACACCAGATGATAATCATCAGCCGGAGCCGCTGCCTCCTGGCTTCCCTCCGCTTGCCCTTCTGCCTTTGGAGCCTGTGTCTCGGCCGGTTTGCTGCTGCATCCCGCCATGGATACGCAGAGCGCGGTTGCTAATGCAAGACTCAGTACCTTCTTCATTTTTCTCATTATTTTTCCTCCTTTTATCTTAAGGGTTTTCCCCCCAAGTCTCATTCAAACTGCCTGAATCATTCCGTTTCTTTTCTGATTCGTGTCACACGGTCGGGATAATTGCCTATGATGGAGTCCACCCCTCTGGCAATCATGGTCCGGATGTCTTCTTCTTCATTAACGGTCCATGTGTTAATTTTGATGCCCTGGCTCTTTACTTCGGCCACCACCTCTTTAGTCATATTATAGAAAATCGGATGGAGACATTCAGCCCCTGCATACTTCGTATAGCGTCCGGCGTCAATCATCCAGGTCTCCGTCAGAAGCCCGCATTCCATATCGGGACAGAGTTCTTTCATTCTCCTGATGCTGAAATGGTTAAAGGAAGAGATGATGATTTTCTCCTTCAGTCCGAATTCTTCAATCAGGTCATACACCTTTTTCTCGATTCCCGGATACTCAAAAATTCCTGTCTTCAGTTCAATATTGGTGATAATATGCGTATCTTTTACCAGTTCAAAATATTCCCTGAGTGTGGGAACATGCTGTGAATCGCACTGGCCGGCAAATTTGAAGGACACGTCAAACTTCTTCAGCTCTTCATATGTATAATCCCTCACAAAGCCGGTTCCGTTCACGCAGGTACGGTCCAGCTTCTCATCATGGATAATCACCACTTCCCCATCCTTTGTCAGATGGACATCCATCTCAATACCGTCGCAGCCCTCTGTCTGCACAGCTTTCTCAAAAGCCAGCATCGTGTTCTCGGGATACATCCCGCTGAACCCTCTGTGGGCAAAATTCTTTACCATGGTACCCTCCCTCAGCTTGCGCCTGTATGTATTTTCCTGTCTCTTCCGATACCCTATAAAGCCCCGGCATCCCTCCGGGCAGACTTACCGGCAAAGAAAAAAGCGGTTCGACCAAAGCAGCTCACTTTTGTGAACTGTTTCTAGTTTGCGCCGCTCTCCAACTCTCTGCTCTTTATTTATCTATCGAAATTTATAGTGTAATCTTAACACTATTTCAACAAATAATCAAGCATTTTTGTCGTTATTACCAATGTTTTTTCCATTTAATTGTCTTTTTCTGTATATATTGACAAAAAATTAACCAATTCTATTTATTCTTCTTATTCTGTTTTTTCTTCTTTTTGCGTTTTACCGGCTTGACTTCTTTTTCTATATCATAATCATCCCGTTCATCCACGCCTTCGCTGTATTCCCTCAATTCCTCCAGCACACTGTCCGCCAAATCGTCGTGATCCCCGGATTCTTCGCATTCCTCGGTATCTTCCTCATCCGACAGGCATTCACAGTCGTCGGCTTCATCGCACTCTTCGCCGCTTTCTTCACCGCATTCGGAATCCGGAATCTCCGGCACAAGCTCTCCATGCTCTGCCTCTTCCCCTTCCTCCTTCTCCTCAATAACACTGTCAAGCCCTGTAATCACGTCAATTTTTTCACACATGCTGCTTCTATCTGAAGCCGCGCATTGAGGCTCCGTATCCTCTTTGTCACGGGTCTTCTTGAAGGCAATGCTGCCCGATAAGAACAGGGCCGCTTTGGCGCTGATCGGGCCCACCATCTCATAGAGAACCGAGGAGGACAGAATAATGGTGAGCATCAGATTTCCCGTCTCCGGCGGCAGGAGCCTCTGTCCCAGAAACGCCAGACCGATTGCGACGCCGGCCTGAGGGATCAGGGCAAGCCCCATATACTTCCTGATTTCCCTGCTGGTGCCCATAGCCAGACAGCTGAAATAAGTGCCCAGATATTTCCCCGCAATACGGATCAGGAAATAAGCGACTCCTATGACTCCGACTGTCCCCAGGGCGTTCACATTCAGGTTCATGCCGGAAACAATGAAAAATATGGACATGACCGGAGGCGTGAAGTTATTGATCTGGCGGAACAGCTTCTTATCCCTGGTCAGATTGATATAAGCCGCGCCGAACACCATACAGGATAACAGCGGAGAGATATCGGCAGCCGCACAGATACCGGAAAGTCCCAAAAGCATTGCGATAGCAAGGATGAGACGGTTATCCCTGCTTCTGGCCGGAATCAGCAGGCGGCTCAGAAAATAACCGCAGAAAAATCCCAGGCAGATGGCGAACAGGTTCAGCATAATGGGTATCAGAATATCGTTGACCGTAAGCGCTCCCGATGCCCTTCCGTTGGCAATGGCTGCCACGATACTGAAGGCGAGAAGACAGACAACATCGTCAAGGGCCACTATCTGAAGCAGCGTGTTGACGAACTCTCCTTTGGCCTTATACTGGTTGATCGTCATCATCGTGCTGGCCGGAGCCGTTGCCGTGGCGATTGCGCCGAGAATCAGGGCGAAATCCCAGTCCAGACGAAATATAAACTTTAAAATAACCGTCACCAGCACGCCCGCCGTCAGGGCCTCGCTGATTGTTATCACGATTATTTTTTTGCCGGTTCTCATCAGCACTTCTTTTTTAAAGAATTTCCCGACCCCAAAGGCGATAAAGGCCAGGGCCAAATCACTGACAAACCCCATTGAATCAATCATATGCTGCGGAATAAAATTAAGGCTGCAGGGACCGATCAGGATTCCCGCCAATATGTAACCGCTCACTTTGGGAAGATTCAGGGTATTGGTCAGCCTCGTCATAATGAATCCGGCAAATAATATGATCGAAAGTACAAGGAGCGCTTCCGTCTCCTGGTTTAACTGACTTAAAAATTCCTGCATGTTAAGTCCCCCCTGCCAATTATTAATTTATGAAGACTTACAGATAGCCTTTCATTTCCCCCAGCGATTCAAAAACCGCATCCGGCTTCACGGAAGATTTCTCCACATCCTCCGCTTTCGTCTCACCGGTCAGCACCAGAAAACCTTTCGCACCGTTATTGACACCGGTTGCCACATCCGTATAGATACGATCTCCGACAAAAGCCACCGCCTCTTTCTCTGTTCCCGTATGCTCCAGCACCATATCCACCGTTTCCTTAAACGGTTTCCCCAGATATTTTGGCTGTACTCCGGTCGACAGCGCTATCGCGGCGCACATGGCTCCGCAGTCCGGTATGAAACCGCCCTCCACAGGACAGTTGATATCCAGATGAGTAGCCAGAAATACCGCTCCGTTCCTGATAAAGGTGCAGGCCCGTTCCAGCTTTTCATAGGTCAGCTCCGTGTCAAATCCAATCACCACCACATCGGGCTGCTCCTCCCGTGCCGCTTCCCCGTCTGTGGGCAACAGCCGGATCCCGGCCTGCCTAAAACTTGCCTCCAGCGCCTTTGTTCCCATCAGATATACTGTTTTTCCGCCGTAGCATTCCTTCAGATAACGGATTGTTACATCCCCTGATGTGACAATCTGATCTCTGGAAATGCGGCAATCCATTTTTTCCAGTTTTCTGATATAGTCCTCCGGTGATTTGGAAGAATTATTCGTGAAAAACAGAAACTTCTTTCCTGCCGCTTCCACCGCATGAATAAATTCCAAAGCGCCGTCCAGCCTCCTGTCCCCCAGATAGAACGTTCCGTCCATATCAAGTACAAACAGGCTGATTTCTTTCAGTATTTCTCTTCCGCCGGTCATATCCGCCCTCCTGTCTCTTTTTCCGTCATTTACTTTTCGCCGTTTTATACGGCTTCTACCGTCTTTGTTGCAATAATGGAAACGCCGGTTCCCGCACAGTCACGGATAATGACGTCCCCCATATGGACAGGCGCCTTCATTCTGACTGCCCGGATCTCTTTCATGATGTCAAATATCTTTCCCTTTGGGATATCTTTTTCTGTTTTAACGGATGCCCTTGTCAGTGTCCCATCCTCCACAATAACACTGGAGGTCACAATTCTTGTCGGGTTGGTCACCTCTTTTTTGGCGTAAGCCTCACCTTTAGCGCATGTATTTCCTGTCACGGTAATATTGTCTCCGTCTGTCGTAACGCTCACCGGACAGCCCAAAGGACAGCCGATACAGATCAGATCTCTCTTTTCCATCACTCTACCTCCGTACAAATCACTATCTTCTCTAAATCAGGATAATTCTTAAAGCTGTCTTTTTTCAGAATTACCTGCTCCATCTCTCCGGGTGCGAGAACCTTTTTCTTCCGTTTCGACACTCTCTCATCCCCGTAATAAACAGAGATAAAGCGATCCTTATATACATCGGCCACCCGGAAACGCACGACCACCTGATCGTTCATATTCCGGATATCAAGAGACTGAGGCACGGTGTAACGCACACCGTTTGAAGCTTCCAGCCTGACTTCCTTTGTTTCCTCTCCCGCCGTCTCTTTCTTAACATAAGCCGCCGCATTCTTTCCCGCCAGGTTCGCTTCCTCCGACACATAGTCCACCAGGTCATGCACATGAAGGACGTTGCCGCAGGCAAAGACTCCCTCTGCCTCTGTCTGAAGATGATCATTGACATTCGGGCCCGATGTGATCTGGTTCATCGATACGCCGATCCCTTTCGTCAGCTCATTCTCCGGAATCAGTCCGACAGACAGAAGAAGTGTGTCGCAGGAATAATACTCTTCGGTTCCGGGGATCGGTTTTCTGTTCCCGTCAACCTCGGCAATGGTAATGCCTGTAACTCTCTCTTTTCCGTGAATTTCCGTCACGGTATGGCTCAGCTTCAACGGAATATCATAGTCGTCGAGACACTGTACAATATTTCTCTTAAGGCCGCCGGAATATGGCATCAGCTCGGCTACCACCTTCACCTTAGCTCCCTCCAGCGTCATACGCCTTGCCATGATAAGCCCGATATCACCCGAGCCCAGGATTACAACTTCCTTTCCCACGCTGTAGCCTTCTATATTCATCAGACGCTGGGCAGTTCCCGCCGAAAAAATGCCGGCCGGCCGGTAACCCGGAATATTGAGGGCCCCTCTCGGGCGCTCCCTGCATCCCATGGCCAGGATGACTGCGCCTGCCTTGATAGTCACAAGTCCTTCTTCTCTGTTGATGTAGGTGACTTCTTTTTCACTGTTGATATCAATTACCATCGTATTCAGCCTGTAAGGAATTTTTTCTTCCGTTACCATCTCAATATAGCGGGCTGCATATTCCGGTCCTGTAAGTTCTTCTTTGAATGTATGAAGTCCGAATCCGTTATGGATGCACTGATTTAAAATACCTCCCAGCACGTTATCCCTCTCCAGAATCAGGATATCCTCTACTCCGGCGCGGCGTGCGGAAACTGCCGCTGCAAGGCCTGCCGGGCCGCCGCCTATAATTACAATATCATGATGCATCATCTTAAGTCCTCCTACTTATCACCTTTTAACAGTTCTGAACCGGTTCTGTTTTTGCAGACATCATCCATTGTTATGCCGAGCTCTTTCGCCAGAATTTCCATCGTCCTCGGCGTGCAGAAGCCTGCCTGGCATCTGCCCATGCCCGCGCGTACCCTGCGCTTGATTCCATCCAGGGATACCGCCCCGAGCGGTCTGCGTATCGCGTCAATTATCTCACCCTCGCTGATATTCTCACAGCGGCAGATAATGGTCCCGTATTCCGGATGTTCTTTTATAAGCTTGGCTCTCTCTTCCCGTGGAAGCTCAGCCGCTTTGATAAAACCTTTTCTCGTCGCTTTAAAATCTTCTTTTATCGCGGCCCCGGCAGCTTCTGCAATCATCTGAGCCAGATATTTACCGAGAGCCGGCGCACAGGAAAGTCCCGGTGATTCAATTCCTGCGGCATCATAGAAGCCCTTTGCATCCTCCGCCTCACCGATGACAAATTCATCGTTCGCCTCATGAGCCCGCAGTCCTGCAAAAGAGGTGATGGTCTGTCTGAATGGGATATTTTTCACGCTCCGGACAGATTTAGATATAGCCTCCGCCAGGCCCTCCGCCGTCGTCTCCGTTGCCTCTTTATCCTCTATATCAATTGCCGTAGGCCCTACCAGAAGGTTTCCGTGGACGGTTGGGGATACTAAAACGCCTTTGCCGTATTTGCCCGGAAGCTGGAAAATCGTATGGGATACATGGTTCCCGGCCTCTTTATCGAGAAGGCAGTAGTCCCCTCTTCTGGGAATAATCTGAAGTTTTTTCTCACTTACCATATTGTGGAACACATCGGCATATACACCTGCCGCATTTACCACGTACTTTGCATGCACCTCACCATTATTCGTAATCAGCCTGTAGCCGAAATCCGCTTTTTCAATCTGAACCACTTCTGTGTTCATCTTGAATTCCACGCCGTTTTCATATGCATTCTCGGCCATGGCAATGGTCAGGCCGAAGGGACATACAATTCCGCCGGTAGGCGCATAGATAGCAGCCACCACCGTATCGCTGACATTCGGCTCCTTTTCCCTGGCCTCGTCTCCTGAGATAATGGCAAGGCCGGGAACCCCGTTCTTTACGCCTCTCTCATATAACTCCTTAAGAGCCGGTAAATCGTTTTCATCAAAGCAGAGAACCATGGATCCATTGCGCTTGAAATCGAACTGCAAATCGTTTGAAAGCTGCTCCATCATCTCATTCCCCTGCACATTCAGCATTGCTTTCAGGGAACCGCCCGCCGCATCATATCCGGCATGGACGATGGCGCTGTTGGCTTTGGAAGTTCCGGAGCATACGTCCTCCTCACGCTCCAGCAGACAGGTGTGGAGATGATACCTGGATAACTCTCTGGCAACGGAACAGCCTGTTACGCCGCCGCCGATTACAACTACATCATAGATACAACTGCTCATTCTTCTTCTCTCCTTTTACATTTGTTAGAACGGCTGGATTCCGGCTTCCGCCGGTTTTTCACCGCCAAACGACAAAAAGAGTAAGGTGAACTAAGCGTCATAAAACGCTTGATACCTTACTCTTATCTCTCTTAGGCACTTATTTATTTATGATTATTTTAACCAATTTACGGATGATTGTCAAGATTTAATTGAGGTTAGAAGACGCGTCCGGAACGGACCATGTCCGGTGTGGTG
>NZ_KE992921.1 GCF_000466485.1 [Clostridium] symbiosum ATCC 14940
CGTACCGGCGGCGTCCTCACCTGCTTAACTATCATATAGATTGACAAACACCTTCGCTTACGCTACAATAAGAGTGAAAAATAAAATGATTCTTTTATTTATCGGGACTCCTGCCCGGATGTTCCCTTCGTAAATAAGAGCCATGAATCTTTACAGGATGCATGGGTCTTTTTTATTTTCAGGAATTTTGGTGGTGCAAACAGCAACAATTTTCCTGCGGATAGAAAAGCCACGCACAGATGCATATTGCAAATACCTGGAGGATTGATGCTATGAATTTTTATAAGACTTTGGATTTGATTATGAGACAGGATATCGGAGGACGCGGGCTGCTCCCCTCACTCCCGGCTTCACCGCTGGCTGAAACGGCCGCGGCGCTCTCCGGTGCGAAAAGAGCCGTCCTGCTGACGGGATTTCCGGTCCGCCTGGCTGATGGAAGCTTTATCGGCGAAACGGACGGCCCGTCCGGAACGGCAGCCGCAGCCGCGGCTCTGAACGGAATTGGCTGCCATACCGCCGTTGTTACAGATTCTGCTTCTTACCCGCTTTTAAAGGAGGCTTTGCGTTGGATGGCTCCCCAGACCTCCCTCGTGCTGCTTCCAAAAAACGATACCGCTGCCTTTATCCGGAATTTTCTCAGTGATTTCAGACCGACTCATTTCATCAGCCTGGAACGCCCCGGAAAAGCGGCGGACGGCCATTACCACAATATGCGCGGTGAAATTATCGACGATATGATCGCGGATTCCTCCCCCTTCTTATCCGAAGCCAAAAAGCTTGGCGCAGTAACCATTTCCATCGGAGACGGGGGCAATGAGATGGGAATGGGCGCTTTTTACAGGCAAATTACCGCAAATGTTCCATGCGGCGCTGAAATTTGTGCCTGTGAATCGGCCGATATTGCGTTGGCCAGCGGTGTGTCCAACTGGTGGGGATGGGGGCTGGCTGCTCTTCTATCTGTTGAAACGGGGCGTTTTCTTCTTCCGTCGGAAGAGAAAGAAACCGAGCTTCTGCGCCGTGTTGTTGATGCCGGAGGCGTGGACGGATGTACCAGGGAAAGAACAATGACCGTAGACCACCTGGCTCTGGATGTCCATCTCTCCGTTCTGCGAGCCGTTACAGAGCTGACAAAAAGAACCATGGGGGAAACGATTCCTGAACCGTTCCTCTTTATCACCGGCACCGGACATGCGGGACGCCGTCTTTCTTCGCCGCCGCTTCCGCCGCTTCTATCGTATGCATTGCCAGAACCGAAGCAGTGACTGAGCCGACACCGCCCGGAACAGGGTTTACGTTGATTCCGACGTCGAGGACCGTCTGGCCAGGTTTACCATTTTCCCGGTGACAAGGCAAGACTTCAGGGTGCGGTCAGACAGACCGCACCCTGAAGTCTTGCTATATCTTTACCAGATCCCGTACTCCTCCGCTTTAGCCTGAAGCTCTTCGCGGAAATAAGGATGTGCAACGGCAATCAGGGCCCTGGCTCTCTGCCCCACATTCAGTCCGCGCAGCCATGCAATTCCGTACTCGGTGACAACATAATCTGTATCATTCCTGGAGGTGGTGACAACGGCTCCCTCATGGAGGAAGGGAACGATTTTGGATCGAAGCACCTCATTACCTTCCTCATCCTTCGCCTTATATGTGGAGTGCATGGCAATAATGGATTTGCCGCCTTTCGACATCTGGGCTCCCTGTACGGTCTCCGACTGGCCGCCGGTACCGGACCACTGGTCGTAACCGACCGTCTCAGACGCACACTGGCCTGTAAGATCAATCTCCAGAGTGGCGTTAACCGAGACAAACTTATTGTTCCGCCCAATGGTATACGGATCATTTGTAAACGTACAGGATTTGAACAGTACAGCCGGATTGTTGTCAATGTAATCATAGAGCCGCTGGCTTCCCATCGTAAAGGAGCAGACAGAGTACCCGTCCAGCAGGCCTTTGCAGGAATTATCTACTGCTCCGCATTCAATCAGATCTACCATTGTTTCTGTAAACATTTCCGTATGGATTCCCAGGTGTTTCTTATTTTTCAGCTCCGCGGCCACTGCATTCGGAATATTTCCGATACCGAGCTGAATCGTGGAACCATCTTCCACCAGGGAGGCTACATATTTTCCGATTGCAGCGTCTACCTCCGTATACGGGGCCAGCCTGCTCACCGGAATCGGGCGGTTTGACTCTACAAGGGCGTCAACTTCCGATATATGTACCTGGGTATCCCCGAATGTCCTGGGGAAATTAGGATTCACCTCCAAAATCGTAAGCGCTCCATAGTTGATTAAATCCCTCTCGTAAATAGCGCTGACCGACAGGGACATATAGCCATGCTCATCCATCGGTGAGACGGTTGCCAGCACTACCGGCCTGCGCCCCTCATATTCCAGACGGCTCAGCGCCTTGCGCAAAACTGAGGTGGAGCTTTGTGGCACTGCACTGACCAGTTTTCTCTTATGGGCATCGCGCAGCCCCGGGCTGAAAAACCAGCCGTTGTGTGACATGACGCCCTGCATTTCAGGATCTTTAAATGCTTCATAATATTGTAACGGCAGACAGGTGTTAAGAGTCGTATTCTTCACCCCTGTACATTTCAAATGCCCGAGATGAGACAGAATTTCTGCCGGTTCTCCGGCTGCCTGCGCGGAAAACATATAGTCTCCGTCTTTTATCAGTTCCAGTGCCTCATCGGCTGTCATCAATTTTTTACTGTATATTTCTTTTAAATTTTTCATTTTCGACTCCTTTTCTATATAAAATATTTTCTCACTGAGCTGCCATATCCAGCCCTGCTAACTGCATTTAAGTTTTGCATTTACTTTTTCGGATTTTCCGCCTTTTCCTGTCTCCGGCAGCAGGAAGGAGCCCAGGAAGAAAGTCACGCTCATAATCAATGCGAAGTTTAGTCCCATTCCATATCCGAAGCGGTCTATAATAAAGCCAATGATAAAGTATGCGGCCGTTTCAATAATATAGGACAACGCCCAGAAGAGGCCCATTATCGTCGTAAGCTTTGAAGGAGTCATCCCCGGCAGTTCCTGCGGTATCATCATCAGGGAACTGACCGGCAGGAACATAAACATCCCGATAAGAAACGCCGCCGCTGCCGAGAGCAGGCTGCTGTCCGTCCTTAACATCAGCAGGCCGAACAGAGTCATGGCAAGGCCGGAATAACGGATTACCGGAAGGCGTTTAAAATATACCTTACCCAACGCGATTGCAAGGAGGGAACCGATGATTCCGCCGATGGCAACGAGGGTGCCAAGCGCCTTGCTGCTGATTGCCGTAACTCCCGATATAGGGAAAATATTCAGCATAACGATATAAAAAGTCAACAATCCCGAATAGGTAAAAGGCAGAATCCAGTTGATTTTTTCTTTCATGGCCTCCCTTATCGTATAGGGAGCCTGCCCTGTTCCCGTGCTGCGGTTCAATTCAAAATCCTGTCCGAACAGCGGCCATAAAAGCCATAAAAGCGCGCTTACCGCTGCAAAAAATCCCATACTGTACTGCCAGGTTTTAAGCCATATAATAACCGGCCCAACTATCACCATAGCAACAATACCACCGAAATTGTACGCTGCGCCGTTCAATGCATTGACGGTAAGTCGTTTTTTAGACTCAAAGTAATGAATGACGACGGGACTGAAGTATACTACGTACAGCGCTCCGCCGAATCCCATAATAAATCTTCCGAGAATAAACAGCCAGTACTGGGGGGCAAATATTGCAAGTGTGCTTCCCAGTACAATCAGCCCGGAACCAAGGCCGATTGCCTTTTTCGGGTAGAGACGGTTTAAGATGCCGGCGGCCATAAAGTTGCCGATAATCTTTGCCAGCGTAATCGCATTAGAGATAAAGGTCGCCGACGCGAAGGTTTTAAGGTTAAAATGCTCCATAATCTGTGGTGTCAATGTACTCCCCGCAATCCAGTTAACGGCAAAAAATGCATATGTAAAAAACATTACAAACTCAATCATGACTGCTCTCGATGAAGAAACTTTCATCTCCTGATTCCCCATAATTCACAATTCCTTTCTTCTTTTCAAAGACGATTAAAGCGCTATAATCTGTTTTATCTGCTGCACCGCATGGCCACTGCGGCTTTGTGGTTTGATTATAGCATGGCTTTTTATAAATGAAAAATAGCCTTTCTTCATGTGGGATGAATTGAATTCATGGAAGCCGGGAATCCTCCGGGAACCTTTTTACCACCTTAAACGATAACCGGCACGCTCCGCGCACAGGACACCGTCTTCAGCAAAAAGCGCCCGTCCGGCGTAAAACCGGCGGGCACTTTCTTTTCCTAATTATTCTTCCTACTTCCTCTTTCCTCTTCCTGCTGCTTTTCCAGCTATTCCGACAGCGCTGCATGGTATTCCCGTGCTTTTTCCCCGGCCATGCTGACAATTTCCGTAATTTGTCCGTTGGAATCTCTTACGACGGACAGATTTACCGTTCCGCCTTCGTCAAACCAGAATGTTTCAAAGGAGTTGCCGGAAAGCTTATCGACAAATAATTCCACTCGCTGCCCCTGATACTGTAATATATCGCGGTCCTGCAGTCTGCGTTCCTCCCACCGGATTTAAGTCGTCGGCGAAGAAATCAGAACGGTATTCCTGTGCCTTATTCGCAGAGATACGCTTAATGCCTGTAAATGTTTGTCATCTTTTTTAGACAGTTATCTTACATTTACACTACATCTGTCTTAAATGAATATCAAGGACATTTGTGTAATCTTTTAATCTTTTTATTCTGCCTCATTTGCAGAATCTGTCCGGCAGGCTCCGATAACCGGTCACTGTCCAATTGGCCAAGCCCTCCCCTTCTGTCAGGAGCTGAAGCACAAATCCAAAAAGCACTGCATCGGAACCGTAATGAATTTATCCTTACGGTAAATAAGAGAGAGTGTCCATGGAAATTCCGGTTCCTTCAGGTGTATCTGATGCACCCGTGTATTGTTGAACTTATCCACCAGAGGTTTGGGGAGAATGCAAATCCCCTGGTTGTCCGCCACCATCTCAAACAGCAGTTCCCACTGATAGCTTTCAAACGTAACATTGGGAGAAAATCCCGCCTCCCCGCATTTTTCCCTGACCACATCATGGAACATATAATCCGGCGTTACGAGAATAAATTTTTCATCCCTGAGCGCAGAAAAAGAGACACACCTTTTTGCGGCAAGCGGATGCTGCCTCGGAACGAGTAAAACCGCTTCGGACGTATAGATTGGCCGTTTAAAAAATTTATCGTCGTTAAAAGGCTCAATCACCACTCCCATATCAAGCTTCCCTGCCGCCACCATCTCATGAAGCGTCTTGGAAGTAATCTCTTCAATCTGCAAATCGATACCGGGATATTTACTGCGGAATTGATACAGGATTGAGAAGAAAAATATCGCCCCGGCCGTAGGCGGGATTCCCAGCTTCAAGGTTCCGTCCGCGCTGTGCAGCCGCTGGAACAATTCCTGTGTCTGGGTATGGTAAAAATCGAGTATCTTTACAGCATATTCATTAAATACATTCCCCTGGGGTGTCAGCTGGAATTCCTTTGCTCCCCGGTTAATTAATTCCATCTGGAACTCTTCCTCCAAAGCCCGGATCGCCTTACTTAAAGTTGACTGGCTGACAAAAAGTTTCTCCGCCGCCTTCGTAAAACTCCCCTGTCTGACAATTTCCACATAATAATTCAACTGATTCAGTGTCATTCCCCTTATCCCCCTTATCTTCCTGCTCTCATAACGATCATTCTATCATATCGGCCCCTTTTATGCCAACCGGAATAATTCTGAAGCAGCAATAAGAAGATCGCGGTATTTTTCTGTAGAAATATCATGGTGTACTTGGTATAATTCTAAAATAGACCGGCAAACCGGATTATATGAATACTGGATACGAAACAAAAACGATTGCCAAAAGGAGCCGTAAATCATGTATGATAATAACACACTGCTGATCGTTGGACAGGCTAAACCCAGCCGCGAGGATGCCATCTACACCCTGCACGGGGAATTTTACATAAGTCTGGTTGTAGAAAAAGAAAACGGTAAAATCCTGGATATTGAGTGCAATACCATTCTTGCAGTCACAAGGAATTTTGTAGCCGATCTGTTTATTGGAAAGAGCATCAAAACAGATTTGGAGGAACTGGAAAAGACAATTAAAGAGCGGTATTTTGCCCTGACGCAAAAACCGTTGATTGCCTGTATGAAAGACGCCCATAACCGATATATGATGGTTACCGGGAAATGACCTCGCCGGAACCGCCCCATCCCCTTTAATATTACGAATACCAGCAAAAAGGCCAGGCACAAACGGTGACCTGCACGCTCCGCGCACAGGTCACCGCCATCAATAAAAAAGACGCTGCGGGATTTATGGATAAAACTCCATGAATCCCGCGGCGTCTTTGTATTATCTACGTATTAACTTCGTATTATTTTCGTATTATACCAATGGCGGTAAAAGGCCCGCCCGGCATACCACTGCCGTTTTTCTATTTCATTTTTCCGGCTGCCTTCACGACGACTCCGCTGAGGGCCAGAAGAGCAAGGATATTCGGAATTACCATAAGTCCGTTGAAGAAATCCGCCAGTGACCACACAAGCTCCAGCTTCAGGGCGGAACCGACGATAATGCAGATTACAACAATAAAGGAATAAACTTTGGCTGCATTTTCACCGAACAGGTACTTTGCATTGATCAAGCCGAAGAAATGCCAGCCAAGGATCGTGGAGAATGCAAAGAACAGCAGACAGACCGCTACAAACACGATACCAAATGTACCAAAGCCCTCCATGAACGCTGCCTGTGTCAGAGCCGTACCGTCTTTACCTGAGCTCATCGCACCTGTAGTCAGTACGGAAAATACCGTCAGGTTCAGGATAATAAAGGTATCCACAAATACGCTGATCATGGCGCAAAGTCCCTGCTGATGAGGTGACTCCGCTTTTGCCCTGGCGTGTGCGTGAGGGGTGGAACCCATACCGGCCTCATTGGAGAAAAGACCTCTTGCCACACCAAAACGGATGGCTTCCTTTACTGCGATACCAGCTCCTGCGCCAAGGATTGCCTGAGGATCAAAAGCGCCGACAAAAATCATTTTGAAAGCTGCCGGAATCTGGGTGAAATTCATTGCAATCAGAATGACACTTCCCACAATGTAGACACCTGCCATAATCGGGACAATCTTTTCAACTACCGCTGCAAGCCTCTTTGTGCCTCCAAGGAAAATGAAGGCCGCAAATGCAGCTACAACCACGCCGACAGCTACTGGCGGAATATTCAGGTTAAATACATGGAACACTTCGACAAAGGCTGCTCCGATGGAGTTGGACTGAACCATATTCCCCATGAATCCAAGGGCCAGAACGATAAAGACTGCAAACAATGCGGCCAGTACCTTGCCGAATGTACCTTTGAATGCTGCCTTGATATAATATACAGGCCCGCCTGTCACTTCCCCGTTGACTTCAGTTTTATAGGTCTGCGCAAGCACCGCCTCTGCATAAATAGTCGCCATTCCGAAAAATGCGCTGATCCACATCCAGAATATGGCGCCGGGGCCGCCTCCGATCAAGGCTGTCGCCGCGCCTGCCAGGTTACCGGTACCCACCTGGGCTGCAATCGCTGTTGCGATAGACTGGAACGGGCTCATCTCCCCCTTCTCATGCTTCTCACCATTCAGCTTGATATGGCCGAATACCTGCCTGCATCCTTCACCGAATTTTCTTACCTGGATGAATTTCAGCCTGACCGTGTAGTACACTCCCGTACCGCACAGCAATAGAATCAGGAGAAAGCTCCAGAGAAAATCGTTACCTTTTGATACCACTTCCAATAATGCGTCCATTTTGTTATCCTCCTCTATGTTTTAATTGCGCTGCCGTTTTGCGGCAATAAAATAAGAGCTGATAGAAACCAGCTCTCCAAAGAGTAGAACATTTGCATACAACGGGAGATTCTCCCATTGCTTTTTATGTATGCCCTGTCCTTTTGCCTGAGAGATCGACAGATACCATGGACTTGAATCTGTCTTACACCTTCGGCGCTCCTAATAAATGGAGACTCTCCAGAGTACCCTATCGCTTCTCCAGAAGGAAGCGGCCGCCTCCTGAACAGATGCAGGGCGGAACTGATAGGATATATATTTGTGCTTTACATGGTATCACAGATCTCTTTTATGTTCAATCTCTTTTTTAATTTTATTTATACTTTTTTAATAATTAGTTTTATAACCTGCTCTTATGACGTTACTGTGCACACAAGGTCAGTTAGGAGATTTAGTTAAGCAGGTGAGGACGCCGCCGG
>NZ_KE992922.1 GCF_000466485.1 [Clostridium] symbiosum ATCC 14940
CCGTTCCGGGCGCTGATTGTCTCTAACCTTAAATAGGGAGAGCCTTGTCGCGGCCACAACGTGTTTCCGGCAGGCCGATATCAATATCTTCCGTTATTTTTTTATAAGCCCATTGATGGCATATAGTATTTCCCGTACATGGTAGTAGCGCTGAGTGGTCTCGACAAGGTCCGCCCCCGCACTTAACGCGCGAGACAATCAGCGGCCGCAGGCCAGCGGCCGGGCAATGTCATTAAGATAACAAGACATAATTATCACCCTATTTCTGTTTTTATTAAAAACAAGGATAGGGTGATTCTTTTTTCCGGCACTATGGATTTTTTAGAGCAACACATTGAAATAGATGTTTTCATCTGCTTCAAAAAGTTGTATAATATATTTGATGTTAAGCTACTCTGTATAGAAAACTAACTGCTTTCTTGTGATCGACTTTGCGAGGGTCGTGACGTCCAGGACGAACAGGTAAAATTTCTTTACTTATCAATGCTTCTACATCTGGCGGAGATTTCTCCGCCATTTTACTTATAAAATATTTGCATATGTGTATGGCAAATGTATAATTGATTTGATACACGTGCCTGTTCGTACATTTGGTTATAGTAACGTGGGCTGTGACAATATTCCGCTGCTATTGATATCTTTACATC
>NZ_KE992923.1 GCF_000466485.1 [Clostridium] symbiosum ATCC 14940
CTCACCTGCTTAACTAAATCTCCATTTTGCTTAACTCCCGTCGGCCCAATCAATAAAAAATTATATGATCTAAAAAAAATTATATAAGTCCCAAAAAAATCATATGGAAATATGACCAAAAGCCATCTATAATAAGGGTGTCGATGAGTTAAAATAACCAATCGACAAAAAAATACTATATTAAGGGAGGAACTAGTATTATGAGATCACTCAAAAAATTCATGGCAGCAGGACTTGCAGCAGCAATGGTATTTTCCATGACAGCTTGCAGCTCCAAACCAGCAGAGACAGCTGCACCGGAGACACAGGCAGAGACAACAGCAGACACCACTGCCGAAGCTGTAGAGGAAGCAAAAACTGAAGCAGCAGAAGCTGTCGAGGGAAAAGATCCTGCAGAAGTGAAGGTTGGCATCTCCATTTATCAGTTCGCTGATAACTTCATGACAGTATATCGTCAGGAATTAGAGAGATACTTAACAGAAGAGTTAGGCGTTAAGAAAGAAAACATCTCCATCATGGACGGAAAGAACGACCAGGGTGAGCAGATGAACCAGATTAGAAACTTCATCACAACAGGTGTTGACGTAATGATTATCAACCTTGTACAGGCTTCTTCCGAACCAACCGTAACAGAAGAGTGTGCTAAAGCTGGTATCCCGGTAGTTTACATCAACCGTGAGCCGGAAGCTGAGAGAGAGCAGGCTTGGGTTGACGAAGGAATCAAAGCTACTTATGTAGGCGCAGACGCAAGACAGTCCGGTACCTTCCAGGGTGAAGAGATTGCTGAGCTTGAGAACAAAGGTGATGCAGACGGCGACGGCGTTGTTCGTTACATCATGGTTCAGGGTGACCCGGAGAACGTAGATGCTCAGTACAGAACGGAATTCTCCATTAAAGCTTTAACAGATGCAGGCATTGAGGTAGAAGAACTCGTTAAGATGCGTGGTGACTGGGATCAGACAAAAGGCCAGGAAATCACAGCTAACGCACTTGCACAGCACGGCGCTAAGATCGACGTAGTTTTCTGTAACAACGATGCTATGGCACTTGGTGCATTACAGGCAATCGAAGCAGCCGGCAGAACAGTTAACAAAGACATCTACTTAGTAGGCGTTGACGCTTTAGTTGAGGCTGTTGAGAACGTTATGAACGACAAGATGACAGGTACCGTATTTAACGATTACCTTGGCCAGGCTCACACAGCAGCTGACAGAGCAATGGATTTTGTAAACGGCAAAGACGTTAAGAACGTATACATGGTAGACTATGTAAAAGTTACAAAAGACAATGCAGCAGAGATTCTTGAATTAGTTAAATAATGTAACAAATCGTTACAGTAATTCTGCTCGGCAGAAATTATGAGTAAATGCGTCGGGTGTGTCATCTTGGCACACCCGATTTTATGAAAGGAGAGAATGGGATGGCAGAGTACAGATTGGAAATGCGCGGGGTATCGAAGAGCTTTCCTGGCGTTAAGGCTCTGGATCAGGTTAACCTGAAGGTCCGTCCTGGTACGGTTCACGCGCTGATGGGAGAGAACGGTGCAGGAAAATCCACCCTGATGAAATGCCTCTTTGGTATTTACCACATGGATGAAGGTGAGATTTATCTGGACGGAGAGAAAGTAAGCATCGCTAACCCTGATGAGGCGCTTCAGAAGGGGCTTGCAATGGTTCATCAGGAGCTGCAGCCCATACCGGAGAGAACTGTTGCAGAGAACATGTATACAGGCCGGTATCCGATGAAACGGTTCGGCCCGATTAAGGTGATTGACCATAAGAAGATGTTTGAAGAGACGGCAAAGTGGCTGGAAGATGTGAAGATGCCCTACAACCCAAAGGCAAAGCTGGGAACCATGTCTATCGCACAGATGCAGTCGGTAGAGATTGCGAAAGCAGTATCCCTGCAGGCGAGAGTGGTGATTCTTGACGAGCCGACCTCCTCTCTGACAGACAATGAAGTAGATGCGCTCTTCCGTATCATCAGAGACCTCAGGAGCAGGGGGGTATCCCTTATATATATTTCCCATAAAATGGCGGAAATTCGTGAGATTTGTGATGATATTACTATCATGCGTGACGGTACGTATGTCGGTTCCTGGAGCATGAATGATATCACAGACGATGAGATTGTAAAACAGATGGTTGGCCGTGAGCTGACGAATATATATCCGCCGAAGAATGACGCCGAGGTTGGCGAGGTTCTTCTCGATGTAAAAAATTATTCCAGTATTCACGAGCGTTCCTTCCAAAACTGTTCGTTCCAGCTTCGAAGAGGCGAGATCCTGGGCTTCGGCGGCCTGGTGGGCGCGCAGAGGACAGAGCTGATGGAAGCAATTTTCGGTATGCGCCACATCTCAACAGGCGAGCTGGAAATCAAGGGTAAGAAGACACATGTTCAGCGTCCTCAGGATGCAATCCGGGCAGGTATCGGTATGATTACCGAGGATCGCCGTGGTACCGGTATTCTGGGCTGTCTTTCCATCGCAGACAACGTATCCATATCCTCCATGGATCAGTACGTGGAAGCGGGAATAAAGCTGAATAAAGGAAAGATTGAACAGCTTGTCAAGGATAATGTGGCGAAGCTCAGCATCAAGACTCCGAGCAGCAAGACTTTAATCCAGTCGTTGTCGGGAGGCAACCAGCAGAAGGTTCTGATTTCACGCTGGCTGGCCAATAATCCGGATATCCTGATAATGGATGAGCCGACCCGCGGTATTGACGTCGGCGCGAAATACGAGATTTACCAGATTATGATTGACCTGGCGAAGCAGGGCAAGGGCATTATTATGATTTCTTCTGAAATGCCGGAATTAATCGGTATGTCCAACCGGATCCTTGTTATGTGTAACGGACATATTACCGGAGAAGTGAAGGACGAGGAAGCAACGCAGGAACGCATCATGAGCTATGCGACCAAGTTCTAGTGATAGGAGGAAGAGAGAATGGATAAGAAAAAAGTCAATGTAGCGGACATACTCATAAATAATGGTATTATTATATTAATTTTTCTCATGGTTATTTTCGTTGGCGTAACCAAAGAAAATTTCTTTTCCGGCAGTAACTTCAGCAACGTTTCCATTAACGTAGCCTGCCGTTTCATTATTGCAGTCGGCGTATCCGGCTGTCTGATTACAAAAGGTACCGACCTTTCCGCAGGACGTGTCGTAGGTCTTGCAGCCTGCCTTGCAGGTACACTGCTTCAGAAAGCAGATTACAGCGGACGTTTCGAACTTACCAAGAATTTCCCCCAGCTCAATGTATGGGTGATTCTCTTAATCTGTATTGCCATCTGCTGTATCTTCGGTCTTATCAATGGTATTGTTATTTCATATTTAAGCGTACCGGCCTTCATCGGCACTCTGGGTATGCAGATGATCGTATACGGAATTAACCTGGTTTATACAAAATCCATCCCGATCGGCGGATACCGTACAGACTATACAGCCATTGCAAACGGTAAATTATTCGGAGTATTCCCGTATCTGTTTATCATCGCAATCGTAATCGGCCTGATTATGTGGTTTGTTTATAACTATACCCGCCATGGCAAATACATGTATGCAATCGGCGGCAACGAGGCAGCGGCAGAGGTTGCCGGCGTTAATGTTAAAAGAACGAAAATTAAAATCTATGTGACGGCAGCTACACTCTATGCAATCGCAGGCTTCCTGCTGGGCGCGAAATCCGGCGGAGCTTCTGTTAACATGGGTATGGGCTACGAGCTGGAGGCCATCGCGGCCTGTACAATCGGCGGCGTATCCGTTAACGGCGGTATCGGACGTGTATCCGGTGTCGTAGTCGGAGTTCTTGTATTCGAGCTTCTGAAGACATGTCTCCAGTTCCTCGGAATTGACCCGAACTATCAGTATATAGCACAGGGTATCGTTATCGTAGTTGCTATCGCACTTGATATCAGAAAATATATTGCCAAGAAGTAAAATGGTTTTACATCGATAACAAGCACGCCTCGCGAGCCTGTTACCGCCAATTGATAAAAGAGGAGCTGCCGGCGGGACTTTCGTGTTCCGGGTCGCGGCTCCTCTTTTGGAATAATCAAAATACTCAGCAGGCATACATGATGCATGAATAAGAAAGTTGGTGTAAATTTGGAGGAAAACAGATTAGAACACAGCGGGAGCGAGGCTCTGGAAGGCGACGGCGCGCAGGAACGGAAAACGGCAGAGAGCGGCAGGGAGCTGACCGGGGAAGAGCAGAACTTAAAAAGACTGGAGGAAGAGAATGAGAGGCTCCGCCAGGAGATAGAGCGAGTCAGAAATCTTCCTTTAAAAGAGAGACTCTATGACAAAGTGCATGTGTCGGTGAGAACACTCGATATTTTCATAGCAGTGATGATAATCCTCGGAATTATTGTTATTGTTCTTGGGATGAGATAAGTCCTAAAGAGATAAATTGATTAAAGATATTCGCCCCGGGAGTGGGAACACTCTACGGGGCTTTTTTTGCAGGCGGTGACCTGTATGCGGAGCATGCAGGTTATCGTCTGCTGCATCGAAAAGGGCGTCCCCTACGCTTCATCAGGAGGACCTGCAAAGGCACTCTTTGTAATATCAATAAAATTACGTGCGGCAGATGAAAGATAGCTGTCTTTTCTGTAAGCAATAACAAAATCCCAGCTTCGGCGGACGGCAGCCGGATTAGATGGATGAGAGCCTGCTGTTCTGGTATTCCCCGGAAAAGGTGACGTCTCTGGTAAACCAGGAAGGCGGGATAAATGAGTTTGCATCCTCCTCTGTCTGGAATTCTACCTCAGCCAGAACAAGTCCCTCATAATCGCCGCTGAAAATATCGAGTTCGATTGTCAGGGAAGTCTCCGGGATAGGAATCAGATAGCGCCGCTTAGACAGAATTTTTCCGTCCGCTTTCTTCAGCAGATGGGCGTAGGCTTTTTCGGTCAGAGGAAGGTTATATTCTTCCCTGACCATCTTCCCCTTTGATTTATAGGTCAGATAAAACGTATCATCTTCTCGTCGGATACGTACTACGGGTTCGGTGCAAAGATAGGCCTGTTCAATCTGATGATACGGGTATTGGCCCGGATCAAAGGGGAGTGTTTCTATAAAGTATTTTCTTTCAATTTCCATGGATGGTTCCTTCCTTTTCTAAATGATTATATTTATCCACAGACATTGTGGATACAATCAGATATTTTCCTTCTGTTTCAGGAGATTGTCGATGTTTCTGATATCGTGCCTGTCAATCTCACGCAGTTCATATCCCGTATGAAATATCTTTTGGCCTATTGCCGAGATACAGGGAACTGTTCTTCCTTCGAATTCTGCGCTGCCGAAATATTCCGGTTCAAATTCATACCATCCGCCTTCTGGGTCAGCCTGTTTTGCCGTACCGTTATCAGAAAGCAGAAACGGGTGGATTTTTAGTTCATTTTAATATCTGCCCATATAAATGTCAAACATCATTCTCCATAGTATCCGGATTGTTTAACGGTGCCGTTAACTATTTCACTCCGGATCTCAAATCATTATTTACCAAAAACTTGTATAGCTTTCTGAAAAAATATGGTATACTAAATTTGTGTTAAGGTTTTCAGCCGTATTATCAAGGAGGAAATGTTATGTGGTCAATAGGAGATATGAAGCGCAATGGATGGGCAAAGGTAAAGATATACTACTGGTCCGCTTTTGCTGTAACACTGATTTGTTCCCTTCTGGGCGGCGGAGCAAGCCGCGGCGGGAGTGTAAATACGTACCGCGAATACAGGGAGGATATCCATCACAGCTTCAGCGGGCTAAGTCCGGCGGCACTGCATATGATTATTACCACGTTGGTTGGCGTTTTTGCCATTGTGGGAATTGCGGCACTGCTGTTTAAGATTTTTATCGGTAATCCTGTTGTCGTAGGAAAGAACCGTTTTTTTATGGAAAGCAGGCAGTCGCTTCAGTCAGCCGGTATCGGCAAGGTGTTCTGGGTCTTCGGATGCGGAAACTATATGAATGTGGTAAAGATAATGTTTCTGAGGGATCTTTTTACCGCTCTCTGGTCACTTCTGCTGGTAATTCCGGGAATCTACAAAGGATATGAATATGCGATGATTCCCTATATCCTGTCGGAGAATCCGGAGGCGGACAGCCGCGATGTGTTTGCCGTTACGAAGGATATGATGAATGGCAACCGTTTTCAGCTGTTTCTGCTGGAATTATCGTTCATCGGCTGGTACCTGCTGGGCGTGCTATTATGCTGTGTGGGCGGTGTTCTGGTGGTTCCTTACCAGGAAGCTTCCATTGCGGAGCTGTACAGCCATCTGAGAAGCTTTATACATGGTTTCCCGTTTAACGGGTACGGTGGAGAGCCTGAAGTGTTTTATGACAACGGAAATCAGGGGGACGACAGGTATGATAATCAGAATTACGGCGGTCACAACGAAAACAACGGAAATTATTATGATGACAGGTATTAAACGCTCCTGACAAATAAACAGGTTTCGGTTATAAAATTTATAGAAGAGGTGACAACATGGCAGAGGTATATGCATTTTTGGCAGATGGATCGGAAGAAGTGGAGTGTCTGGCTGTAGCGGACGTCCTGGTACGTGCCGGAATAAAGGTGACGCTGGTATCCATCAGTAATAACAAAGAAGTTACAGGTTCCCACGGATTTACAATTGTGGCCGATACCACGATTGGAGAGATTGATTTTGAACAGGCGGATTTGCTGTTCCTGCCTGGCGGCATGCCCGGTACAAAGCGCCTTTCCGAATGCAGGCCGCTTTGTGATGCGCTTGTAAAGGCGAATGAAGAGGGCCGCCGTCTGGCCGCCATCTGCGCGGCGCCAAGTGTCCTGGGCGGGTTAGGCATTCTCAAAGGAAAGACGGCAACCTGCTATCCCGGTTTTGAAGGGGCATTAGCAGGGGCAAATGTGACAGGCGATGGCGTAGTGACCGACGGGAATGTGACAACGGCAAGAGGGCTGGGATATGCGCTGGATTTGGGGCTGGAGCTTACAAGACTGCTGCTCGGCGAAAAAACAGCATCCCATATCAAGACGGCAATTCAGTATGATCAGATATAAAGGAAAATAAACAATTAGAGAACGGGAAAAGCAGGGGAAAAACCATAAAAACCCTTGTATTTTCCCGTATTTTCTTTGGTTTTTTCTGAATTTGTGCTGGTATTTACAGATGGTATATGATATAATGCTATCTTGAAGTGTAACGCCTAACGGGTACGGCTGTTCACATATATAAGCAAGGAGGAACCCTTAAAATGAGTTTACAGGTAGAAAAATTAGAAAACAACATGGCGAAGCTTACGATCGAAGTTCCGGCTGAGGAATTCGACGCTGCAATCAAGACTGCTTACAATCACAATAAAGGAAAATTCAACATTCCTGGTTTCAGAAAAGGTAAAGCACCGCAGGCCATGATCGAAAAGATGTACGGAGCAGGCATTTTTTATGAAGAGGCTGCTAATGCAGTAATCGACGCATCTTATCCAAAAGCAGCAGAAGAGTGCGAGAACGAAATCGTATCCTCTCCGGAGATCGATGTAACACAGATTGAAAAAGGAAAAGCATTTATTTATACAGCAACCGTAGCTATCAAACCGGAAGTTACATTGGGTGAGTATAAAGGAGTTGAAGTAGAGAAGGTAATAGCAGAAGTAGCAGACAGCGATGTTGATGCGGAGCTGGAGGCTGCCCGTCACAAGAACGGAAGACTGATCACGGTTGAAGACAGACCGGTTGCCGACGGCGACAACACGGTAATCGACTTTAAGGGCTTCATCGACGGAAAGGCATTTGACGGAGGCGAAGGCATTGATTATCCTCTGACAATCGGCTCTCATTCCTTTATCGATACATTTGAGGAGCAGTTAATCGGTAAGAACCTTGGCGATAAATGTGAGATTGAGGTTACGTTCCCGGAGGAGTACCACGCTCCTGAATTAGCCGGAAAGCCTGCAAAATTTGAAGTGACAATTAAAGAGATCAAGATGACGGAGCTTCCTGAATTAAATGACGAGTTCGCAAGTGAAGTTTCTGATTTTGAGACTCTTGCTGAATATAAAGACGATATCAGGGCAAAACTCCAGGATAAGAAGAACAGAGAAGCAGCTACAGAGAACGAGAACCGTGTTATTGATAAAGTAGTTGAGAATGCCCAGATGGACATCCCTCAGGCTATGATTGATACACAGGCACGCGGCATGGTGGAAGATTATGCTCGCAGACTGCAGAGCCAGGGCCTGAACATCAACGATTACATGAAATATACCGGAATGACAGCAGACAAGCTGATGGAGCAGATGGCTCCGCAGGCACTTAAGAGAATCAAGACAAGACTCGTTCTTGAAAAGATTGTAGAGCTTGAGAACATCCAGGTTACCGACGAAGCCGTTTACCAGCAGATTGGCAAGATGGCAACATCCTATCAGATGGAAGCCGAGAAGTTAAACGAACTTTTAGGTGAGAAAGAAAAAGAGCAGATTAAAGAAGATTTAAAGGTTCAGGAAGCAGTAGATTTACTGGTTTCAGAAGCAAAACTGGTTTAATCGCCGTATAATGAATAAGAAATGAAATTTGGTACAGAATTCTATGGGACTGGTAGCCTGTGGGGTTCTGTACCATTGATATCGGTGAAAAGCTCATTACCTGGACTTTTCATCGTTGATTGTCGGTGAAAGGTCCGCAGAGCGTACTTTTCATCGTTTCCATTTTGCAGAACAGGAGGCATTCTATGAGCTTAGTACCCTATGTCATTGAATCCACCAGCCGCGGAGAACGTTCCTACGACATTTTTTCCAGGCTGTTAAAAGAGAGAATTATTTTCCTCGGAGAAGAGGTAACCGATACGTCAGCAGGGCTTATTGTGTCACAGCTTCTGTTCCTGGAGTCTGAAGATCCGAATAAGGATATTCACCTCTATATCAACAGCCCGGGAGGTTCCGTTTCGGCAGGTCTGGCAATCTATGATACGATGAATTACATCAAGTGTGATGTTTCCACCATCTGTTTCGGCATGGCGGCCAGCATGGGAGCGTTTCTCTTAGCAGGCGGGGCCAAAGGTAAACGATTCGCCCTTCCGAATGCCGAGGTCATGATCCATCAGCCGTCCGGCGGAGCGCAGGGGCAGGCTACGGAGATTCAGATTGTAGCTGAAAAGATTTTACAGACAAAGAAGAAATTAAATGAAATCCTGGCAGCAAATACAGGCCAGCCATATGAAGTCATTGAGAGAGATACCGACAGAGACAATTATATGACAGCACAGGAAGCAATGGAATATGGCTTGATTGACCGTGTCATTGCAAGCCACTAATACAAGGAATTGAGGTGGGCATATGCCAGGCAGATCTGATGATAAGATTCGCTGCTCTTTTTGCGGCAAAACGCAGGACCAGGTCAGAAAACTGATTGCAGGTTCTAACGATGTTTATATATGTGACGACTGCATCGAACTTTGTGCAGAAATTCTGGAAGAGGAATTTGCGGATCAGAATGACAAGGGTCCGGACTTCAGTGGGATTAACCTGTTAAAGCCGAAAGAGATCAAGGAATTTCTGGATGAGTATGTTGTGGGCCAGGATGAGGCCAAAAAGGTGCTGTCCGTAGCAGTCTACAACCATTACAAAAGAATCACATCCAAGGGAACACAGGAGGTGGAGCTTCAGAAGAGTAATATCCTGATGCTGGGACCGACCGGCTCAGGAAAGACTTATCTGGCGCAGACGCTTGCCAAGATCCTGAATGTGCCTTTTGCCATCGCAGATGCCACAACACTGACAGAGGCCGGCTATGTCGGCGAGGATGTAGAGAATATTCTGCTGAAGATTATTCAGTCAGCCGACTATGATATCAGCAAAGCCGAATATGGTATTGTCTATATAGACGAGATTGATAAGATTACCAAAAAATCAGAAAATGTTTCGATAACCCGGGATGTTTCCGGCGAAGGAGTGCAGCAGGCGCTTCTGAAGATACTGGAGGGTACTGTTGCGAGTGTTCCGCCGCAGGGCGGAAGAAAGCATCCTCAGCAGGAGCTGCTTCAGATTGATACGACGAATATTCTCTTTATCTGTGGCGGAGCCTTTGACGGACTGGAAAAAATCATTGAGAACCGTCTGGGAGCCGGCTCTATCGGCTTTAACGCAGAGATTGTGGATAAACAGAACCAGGATATAGATGAATTATTAAAGCAGGTTATGCCTCAGGATTTGACTAAATTTGGTCTGATTCCGGAGTTTATAGGCCGTGTCCCGGTTACGGTGGCACTGCGTTCCCTGTCGGAAGACGCGCTTGTTAAGATTCTTTCCGAGCCGAAGAATGCGATTATCAAGCAGTATCAGGCATTCTTTGATTTGGACGGCGTAAAGCTTGAATTTACCGAGGAAGCGCTGACCGCGATCGCCCATCTGGCAGTGGAGAGAAAGACAGGAGCCAGAGGACTGCGTTCCATCATGGAATCGATTATGATGGATATCATGTATGAGATTCCTTCAGATTCCAGCATTGGGATCTGCACAGTCACGAAAGAGGCAGTGGAGGGAAAAAGCGAACCGGAACTCGTATATCGTGAAAATACAGTACCCCGTAAATCATTTACAGGGCGTTTAAAAAAGGATAAGACAGGCGAAATAGCCTGATAGGGCCTGTCATAGCCTTAGGCGGAAGGGGTTTGTAAGATGAAGCATTGTCATTTTACAGATCCCTTTATCGTTGAAGGCGGTAATAAGCCTGCAAAGCATGTTTGTTGCCGTATATACAGAACAGGAGACAGAGGATGGAAGATAAGAAGATGATACTTCCTGCGATAGCGCTGAGAGGACTCACAGTGCTTCCGCAGATGACAATAAATTTTGATATTATCAGGGGAAAATCTATTTCCGCTGTTGAGAAGGCTATGGTAGGCGATCAGAAAGTTCTTCTCGTGACACAGATGAAGACGGAGGAGATGAATCCCGATATAGAGGACCTTTTCCATGTTGGAACCATCGGCTTTGTAAAGCAGCTTGTAAAGATGCCTGGCGGAATGGTGCGGGTTACGGTAGAAGGACTTGAGAAAGCGGAGCTTCTGGAACTGGACTGCGGCGGTTCCTCCCTGACTGCAACAGTGGAGCCGCTTGGCGCCATAGAGGATGACTTAAACGTAATGGAGAAAGAAGCCATGCTGCGCATCGTGAGGGAGAAGCTGGAAGAATACGGAAAGCTCAATCAGACAGCCGGGAAAGATTTCCTGCTGACTCTGACCTCTATTGCGGGCCTGGAAGAACTTCTGCATCAGATTGCGGTACAGTTTCCATGGGATTACGAGGCAAGGCAGAAAATTCTGGAATGTACCTTTTTAAGCGCGATGTATGAGACGGTACTCCAGCTTCTGTTGACGGAGACTGAGGTTTACCGCATCAAGAAAGACTTCCAGACAAAAGTAAAGGCGGCAATCGATAAAAACCAGAAGGATTATATACTGCGCGAACAGATGCGGGTAATCCGGGAAGAGCTTGGTGAGGACAGCCCCATATCCGATGCGGACGAGCTGAAGAAACAATTAAAGGGCATTAAGGCTGATAAAGAAATCAAAGACCGTATACTAAAGGAAATCAACCGGTTCAAGGGAATGCCGTCGGGAAGCCAGGACGCCAATGTACTGAGAACGTATCTTGAGACGGTATTAGAGCTGCCTTGGAACAAGATGACGAAGGACAATACGGATTTAAAATATGCGGAGAAGGTGCTGGAGGAGGATCATTACGGACTTGAACAGGTCAAAGAGAGGGTGCTTGAATACCTAGCAGTCCGAATCCTCACAAAGAAAGGTTCCAGTCCGATTCTCTGTCTGGTCGGGCCTCCCGGAACAGGAAAGACATCCATTGCCCGCTCCGTTGCCAGAGCGCTGGGAAAGAAGTATGTCCGGATTAGTCTGGGCGGAGTTCACGACGAGGCTGAAATCAGGGGGCACAGAAAAACGTATGTCGGAGCCATGCCTGGCCGGATTGTGGAGGGGATTAAGCACGCAGGCGTGAGTAATCCGCTGATGCTCCTGGACGAGATTGACAAGGTGAGCCGTGATTATAAAGGGGATACATCGTCCGCGCTTCTCGAGGTTCTGGACAGTGAGCAGAATATCCATTTCCGCGATCATTATGTTGAACTTCCAATCAACCTCTCCGAGGTATTGTTTATCGCTACAGCCAATACCACACAGACGATTCCCGGACCGCTTTTAGACAGGATGGAAGTGATAGAGGTCAACAGCTATACGGAGAATGAAAAATTCCATATCGGAAAGAACTACCTGATCCGAAAACAGATGGAGAAGAACGGGCTGACGAAATCACAGCTGACCATCACGAATCCCGCGCTGGAGAAGATCATTCATAACTATACCAGGGAAGCGGGTGTGAGAAATCTGGAGAGAAGGATAGGGGACATTTGCCGCAAAGCGGCAAGAGAGCTTCTTGAGATGGAAAAGAAGTCAATCCGCATAACCGATAAAAATCTGGAAAAATATCTTGGCCGCGAGAAGGTTCTGTTTGATGATGCCAATGAGGAGGATCAGATAGGAATCGTCAGAGGCCTTGCATGGACCAGCGTCGGCGGCGATACGCTGCAGATTGAGGTCAATGTAATGCCCGGCAAGGGGAACCTTCAGATGACCGGCCAGCTCGGCGATGTGATGAAGGAATCAGCTCAGACGGCCCTGACCTGGGTGCGTTCCGTGGCGTTTGTGAAATATGCAGTTCCGGAAGATTATTTCGAGACGCATGATATACATATCCATATTCCCGAGGGAGCCGTGCCGAAGGATGGTCCGTCTGCAGGCATTACGATGGCGGCTGCCATGCTTTCTGCCGTAACGGAGCGTCTCGTATCGGCAAAGACTGCCATGACCGGCGAGATTACATTAAGGGGTCATGTGCTGATGATTGGCGGGCTGAAGGAAAAGCTTCTGGCAGCAAGAATGGCTCATATTGAAAAGGTTCTTGTTCCGGAGAGGAACAGGCCTGATGTAGAGGAGCTGTCAAAAGAGATCACTAAGGGTATGGAGATTGTCTATGTAAAAGAGATGGAAGAGGTGATCCGCGAGGCATTTGTACCGGTGAGCGGACTGAACGCTCCGGAAACAGCTTTGGAGGATATCCAGGCAGAAACAGCGGACGAACCTGCTGCCAGAGCGGCTGCAGAAGCGGCTGCCGCCGTATCCGTGTACCCAAAAAGAAAGGGAAAATCATGATAATAAAAGATGTAAACCTGGAAACCGTTTGCGGTATCACCAGTAAAATGCCGGAAAACACACAGCCGGAATTTGCTTTTGCAGGCAAATCAAATGTAGGGAAATCTTCTCTGATCAATTCGCTGATGAACCGTAAGTCCTATGCACGTATCTCTGCACAGCCGGGTAAAACACAGACGATTAATTTCTACCATATCAATGATGCGCTCTATTATGTAGATTTGCCGGGCTATGGTTATGCAAGGGCCAATGTGGAGGTGAAGGCCAAATGGGGAAAGATGATCGAGGATTATCTGCACCAGTCCAAGATGCTCCGATGTGTTTTCCTTCTGATTGATATCCGCCATGAACCATCCTCCAACGATAAGCTGATGTATGACTGGATTGTCTCGCAGGGGTATCAGCCGGTCATTATTGCCACAAAGGCCGACAAGATTAAGAGGAGCCAGCTCCAAAAGCAGATGAAAATACTGAGGACCGGCCTGGAGATCGGAACAGACGTACTGATGATTCCGTTTTCCGCAGAAACAAAGCAGGGACGGGAAGAAATCTGGGACTATATAGAAAAACTGGCGGAGGAATAAAAAAGTCATCTGTCACAGCACTGAGCTCCGGCTGTCTAATCTTATTAATCTCTCCCTGCGAATGCTGGGAACCATTCATGATGCGGAGGATGCATCCCAGGAGATTTTGATTAAGGTAATGACACATCTGTCCGGTTTCAGGGGAGAGAGCGCTTTCACGACGTGGGTTTTTTCCATTGCCACGAATCATCTGCTGAATTATAAGAAGCATATGTTGCCAATGCGCCTCTCAGCTTTGAATTTTACGGGGAAGATATTGTCAATGGGAAGACGGAGGATATCCCTGATATGAGCGGGGGAGTCGATAAAAATCTTCTGGAAGAGGAACTGAAAATGTCATGCACCAATGTTATGCTGCAATGTCTTGACGGGGAGAGCCGCTGTATTTACATACTGGGAACCATGTTCAAAGCAGACAGCAGAATTGCAGGAGAAATACTGGGAATGACGCCGGAAGCGTACAGACAGAAGCTGTCACGCATCAGAAGGAAGGTGGCGGAATTCTGCGGTTTGGCCGGAGGACGGTGTTCCTGTAAAAAGAGGGTCAATTATGCAATCGCAACACACCGCATTAATCCGAAGCGGCTGGAGTATCAGGCTTTGTCAACGGACGGCATGCAGGCCAGGGATTACATGCAGGCCATGGAGCAGGTAGATGACTGTTCGGTTGTATTTTCGGAGCTGCCGATGTACGGGGTAACCCAAACAACAAAAGAGATGCTGAGTGGATTTCTTAATTCAGAACTCTGTACGTATATTAAAAATGCATAAATAAAAACATATAAACCCGGTCAAAAGGAGCAGATCACACCATGTCCTTTGACCGGGTATAAAATTTCTTAATCCTGCCGGAACAGTATCTTACAAATCCCATCCATCACAAAATCATATAATTTTCGGATCCATTCCATCGAGCAGAATAATACCAGCACTGCTGCAAAGACCGACATACCGGCCAGGTTTCCCCAGACACTGCCGGCAAGCGGCAAAAATTTCGCTATCAGCAGATAGAGGGCCGGGGCGGCGAAGGAGGAGCCTGCATAGACAAGAATTGCATTGGTACCTACTTGGGAGAATATATTTTTCCTGTCCGGGAAAAGATTGATTAAAGCTCCTATCATCAGAATGGCGATGAGATAGAAGAGGGCGCGGTAACCTATCCCCTGGGCGGGGGACAGCCCCACCGATTCATAAGTAAAACGGACATTCCGAAAGCTGTAGGGCAGCAGGACGGATGGTAAAACCGCGGCGGCCAGGATGGCGGCGGCAATTGCATGCGGAATATTCCTGATTTTCTCTACGTGTTCTTTCGTACATAAAAGACCCAGCACGAAGAAAATCATCAGGGAAAAGCAAGCTCCCCAGCCGATATGGAACGCTTCGTCGAAGACAACGCTTATGAACAACCCTGCGGCAAAGGAAAAGAGTACGGGAAATCGGAGCTTTTTAAGATCCGCTGCAAAAACTTTCCATACAAAAACGCAGAGGAGATAATAAAGAGGACTGCTGGGAAGCAGTAGCGACGGCTTAAACACATCGGTATTATAGCTTGCCAGTCCCAGCCTGATGAAGAGCAGGGCCGTTATAATATAAAGAAGCTGCCAAAAAATGTAAGGAACCAGTACATTTCTAACCGCGCTGTTTCTGGCTTTCTCCGTGTTTTTGGTGAAGTATCCGGTAATAAAAGCAAACATGGGCATATGAAACAGATAAATATACTGCATGAGATACCGGTAAAGGCTGTCCTGGCGCTCGATGTAGGGATCTAAAATATGTCCGATCACTACAAGAAAGAGCATCAGGGCTTTTAAGTTGTCAAACAGATAGTCGCGTTTTTCCGTAAGTTTTGAATTCATAATATTAATCCCGTTGTTTTTCCTGTTCTGTGATTTTTGATTGTCCCTCCGGTAAGACGGCATTATCCGCCTTTTGTCCGATAGCGCGTATTTTAAGCTTCAGGTACTGTTTTGCCGTCTGGTAGGCCACGACAATCAGGAGTATGGGCAGGACAAAGAGGAGAAACCATTTGATTTTTAAGATAACGTATTTTCTTTTTATCCGTTTAATATCTTTGTTTATAGTTAGTTTCAATGTCTCAATTGCACTGGGCGGTGCGGCCGGTTTTCCAATCATAACGCCTCCTGTAAAATATCCGGTAAGTCTGCGTGAAGCCGGAATCATGATATTCCGGCCCCACGAATGTTTTCTTATTTTATTATTTCCCTTTCCCCGGTGATTTATCGCTCATCAGGGATTTCATAATATATGCATAGATTTCCTGGCTTCTGTCTCTCCAGTGGCTGCACATCAGTTCAGCCTGTTCTTTGTCCGGCACGGAGACGTCAATGCCAACCAGAACATTCTTTCCTTCTCTGACCTCACAATGAACGATATAATCCTGATTAGTGGATTTGTAAAAATCAGAAACAAGACCCACTTCATTTCGCATGCGGAAGCGGTTTTCCTTTAAATATTCATCCATATCCTCAACGATGGCGGGAGAAATCTTCTTGCCGAAGAATTCGAGCGTCTCTTCGCCTTCACTGGTAATCTCGTATCGGGTGCTGTTGTGCAGCGTCTGCATCTTGATCAGGCCCGCTTCCAGAAGTTCATTGAGGGCCTGCTGGAGCGTGAAGTAGGTGGTGTACTCACGATCCAGAAAGAAGCCTGACAGCTGTGCATTTGTCAGCGGGAAATTCACCTGTTTCAGCATGTACAGGTTCATCAGTTTGTATAAGGTCATAGGTTCGGACAGCATGGAAATACTCCTTTATTCTAAATGGTTAACGAAGACACCTTGCGGAATACTGCCTGCAGCAGCTAATATGGTAACAGTTCATACTGTCTGAAATGTTACTGAATATGCTCTTTAACAGCTCTGCTTACCACATCGGCCACTCTCGGATCGAATGCGGCAGGAAGAATATTTTCGTCGTTTAAGTCACTGTCGTCTACAAGCCCTGCAATTGCGGCTGCCGCGGCCAGTTTCATCTCCTCGGTGATGGCTGTGGCACGGCCTTCCAGGGCGCCTTTAAAAATACCGGGGAATATCAGGACATTGTTGACCTGGTTCGGGAAATCAGAGCGGCCTGTGCCGACTACCCTGGCGCCTGCTGCCTTTGCAATATCCGGCATAATCTCGGGCACCGGGTTTGCCATTGCAAAAAGAATTGCGTCCCTGTTCATGGAAGAAACCATCTCGGCGCTGACGATACCGGGGGCGGAAACTCCGACAAAGATATCGGCGCCCTTGAGCGCGTCGGCCAGCGTTCCTCTCTTTCCTTCCAGGTTGGTTACTTCCATCATCTTTTCCTGCATCCAGTTCAGGCCGTCCATACCCCTGGCCAGAATCCCGGCTTTGTCACAGAGCATGACATTCCTGAAACCATAGGTAAGAAGAAGTTTGCTGATGGCAATTCCGGCGCTGCCTGCGCCGTTTACAACCACGCGGCAGTCCTCCCTGGTTTTGCCCGTCACCTTCAGGGCATTGATAATACCAGCGAGAACGACGATTGCAGTTCCATGCTGGTCATCATGAAATACGGGGATGTCCAGGAGTTCCTTCAGGCGTTCCTCAATTTCAAAACAGCGCGGGGCGGAAATGTCTTCCAGGTTAATCCCTCCGAAAGCAGGAGCGATACGCACAACCGTCTCAATGATCTCGTCCGTATCCTGTGTGTCCAGGCAGATAGGAAAGGCGTTGACGCCGCCGAATTCTTTGAAGAGGACAGCTTTTCCCTCCATGACCGGCATGGCAGCCAGAGGGCCGATATTGCCAAGTCCAAGGACTGCGCTGCCATCGGAAACAACGGCAACGGTATTCGCCTTGATTGTGTATTTATAAGCAGCATCAGGATTCTCGGCAATCACCTTACATGGCTCAGCCACGCCAGGTGTGTATGCGAGAGCCAGATCCTCTCTTGAGTTTACTTCTGCTTTGGATACAGTATCAATTTTACCGTTCCATTTTTCGTGCAGCATTAGTGCTTTTTCACTGTTTGTCATTGTGATTTCCTCCTGAACAAATTCTCTTGTTTCTATAATAGCAATTTTACATTCTTAAATCAAGAAGATAAATGGATATTTAACTGAGGTTGGGAGGACGCGTCCGGAACG
>NZ_KE992924.1:0-23428 GCF_000466485.1 [Clostridium] symbiosum ATCC 14940
CATACTGTTCAGTTTTCAAGGTTCTTTGTTGTTGAACGCTGTCGTTTGTTCTCAGCAGCAACTTTTATATCTTACCATAATTGTTTTTGTTTGTCAACAACTTTTTTTTATTTCTTTTTTTGAAACCGCCGCTCGTTTTCAGCAGCTTGAATATCATATCATAACTTTCATTCGGTGTCAACACCTTTTTTGAAGTTTTTCAAACAATATATTCAATAGGTTTTTTTCAAAAAAGAAAACGGAGAAAGAGGGATTTGAACCCTCGCGCCGGTTGCCCGACCTACACCCTTAGCAGGGGCGCCTCTTCGGCCTCTTGAGTATTTCTCCGCAGTTATTACTTAAAACTATTAAGTTGAACTATGCGGCTTGGACATGCTCATGTCAAGCGCATGGTCAATTATACTAAATAAGAATTGGGTTGTCAAGCCTGTTTTTCCAGATATTTTTATATATTTTCATCAATCTTGTTTTGAATCCGATCGTGCACTATATCTGCGATTTCCTTTGTTTTTAAACCTACATATTGATCCGGATTGAGCGGCTCCAGGAAGTGAACCTGGACGGTTTCTTTATTAATAGAAGAAACACCAAACGGTTTATAGCTGTCGATCAGAGCAACCGGTATGATGGGACACCCGGCATTTACGGCACTTTTAAAGGTTCCCGCTTTAAACTCCAATATCCGGTTACCATTTCTGCTTCTGGTTCCTTCCGGAAATATAACATAATTCTTCCCGTTTTTTACATCCTCAGTCATCTTGTTTATAATTTTTAAAGAGGATCTCACATCTTTCCTGTCCATTGGAATTGCGCGGAGCAGCCTCGCTATCTGTTTTACCAGGATTATTTCAGCTACTTCCTTTTTAAAAACAACACAAAGCGCTTTTGGACATGCCTCGATGATGGCCAGCATATCAAAAAGTCCCTGATGATTTGGAAACAGGATAAATCCATTTTCTTCAGGTATATTTTTCAGGCCCGTTTTCTCAATTGTGACCCGCCCCGTCCTGTTTATCTTCTCTATTAATTTTCTGAGATAGTCATACCTCTCCTGGTCCGTATGGCTGTCGTCCTCCCTACCCAGTTTACCGATACGGTAAAACCAGCCTGGCACCCGGATTATATTTCGTAATACCATATATGCAATGCGGTTCATATTCCTTCCTCTCCCCATCTAATGGTAGTGTCAATTCTGACACCCCATTTTTTATTAAAAACCTTATATTTCCAAGGATTACACCGCTTTTGAAAATAAAAAAGCAATGACCTCCCCTTTTTTGGTATAATGTAGTCACCACAACAACATAACCAAAGGAGTGATCATTGCTAGGAATAACATTATACTCTATTTACTTACTGTAATTCAAGAACAATATATAACGATTTGCTGGCTCCTGAACTTCATCTGCAGATATATTCCTCTCAAGCAGTGGGCTTTCGATGATTCCCACTCCCCTAAATACCAGAAGTTTACCACTGACCGCCTGCCAGTCATTCTTCCATTCATCAAACAGGACTGGCAGTTCCTCCTCGAGTATTATCTCTGGAAGTATGGCAAATCCGTCAGACCGGTCCAGCGGCGTAACGGAAAATCCATCCCTGAGGATATTGTCTTTCCCCTCTGTGGCGCTCCTCACCACTATCTCTACGATAACAATGGCGGGAACGGACAGTACCTGTGCAAGATCTGTGGCCAGACGTTCGTCACGGGGGAGGTTATTACCTCGCCCGTTCGGTTCGTGTGTTCTTATTGCGGGCACTCCCTTGTCCCAAAAAAGGACCGGAAGTTCTTCCGCATCCACAAATGCGTCAACCCTAAGTGCTCCTTCTATCTGCATAATCTCTCCAGGGTTGATAAAAATCATTTGGACGAAGACTATGGCAAAAATAAATACAAGCTCAATTACCTCTACCGGGAGTTCACCGTGGATTTCTTCCGCATGGACTTAGACTCCCTGCCAAAGAACGCTTCCTCCCTGAAGTTCTCAAGGCACAACGCACACGTCATATCCCTGTGCCTTACCATGCATGTGAACCTCCAGCTTTCCCTGCGAAAGACCACACAGGCCTTAAACGATCTCTATGGCATTCGGATCTCCCACCAGCAGGTTGCCAACTATGCCAGGACGGCCGCCATTGTCATCAAGCCCTTCGTTGACCACTATGAATATCCGAAATCATCCGTGTTCACTGCCGATGAGACCTATATCAAGGTACGCGCCATCAAAGGCTATATCTGGTTCATCATGGACGCTGCCTCACGCTCCATCCTCGGCTACCAGGTTTCAGACAACCGCTCGGTCAGGCCGTGCATCCTCGCCATGCGCATGGCTTTCCGGGGGATGAAAAGGCTCCCCGAAAAGTTCCGGTTCATTGCCGACGGATATAGCGCCTATCCTCTGGCCGCACAGCAGTTCGCACAGGCGCTGGGGGACAGCTTCAAGTTTGACATCACCCAGGTCATCGGGCTCACAAACGACGATGCGGTCTCCAAGGAGTTCCGCCCCTACAAGCAGATGATCGAACGACTTAACCGCACGTTTAAATCCACTTACCGGGTCAGCTGCGGTTACGACAATTACAATGGCGACAACTATAACGTGGCGCTCTGGGTCGCCTACTACAACTTCCTCCGTCCCCATAAGCACAACCACTATCGGGTACTCAATCAAGTCGATATGCTGGAGGGGGCTGACAACATGCCCGGGAAGTGGCAGCTCCTGATTCTGCTCGGCCAGCAGACCATCCTCCAGCTGAAGGAACAGCAGGCTGCCGGTTAAATCTGTTCTTAGATTCCGGGCCAGAGGTAAAAATGCAGCCATCCCGAAGGGACCTGCCCTCGATGGCACGCCAAAACAATGATATCATGCTGTGACGCAGACGATGAAATCTTATCTGTTACTGAGTTCTTCGCCGTCGGTAAGACGTTCAGAGCATTGTTTTGGTGTGCCGTCAAGTGTGGCGGACACTGCCAGTTTCAACTATATCTGCGATTTTCAAGGTTCATTTATTCCGGGGGCACCAGCTATCGGTTTTCATAACTCATTTGACACTACCCATCTAATGCTTTTCATATTTTTGACGGTTCAGTCGTCCCATGGCCAGCGCGCTTCCGATACACCCCGAGAGAAGTCCCACTTAAAGTATCTTCTCCTTCTGATTCTCAAGATCCTCTATTTCACGGCGTACCTTACTGAGATTTTGTTCTGAATTTCTCTTTTCTTCCTGTACTTTTCCGATGGGGGAGGCAAACGCCGTTCCCGCTAAAAAAATCTGAAACATCAGAAAGAGGGACAGGATTCTGTCCGCTCTTTTATTTTTCATATGATTTATTATCCGCTATTCTTCAGAGTATTCTTTAACCGCCGTCTCATAGAGATTATTTCCCTTCGAATCAATCACGACGATAACCGGAAAATGCTCTACCCTAAGTTCCCTGATTGCTTCTGTCCCCAAATCGTCATAAGAAATGACCCTGGATTCCTTGATGCATTTTGACAAAATAGCTCCCGCCCCGCCGACTGCCGCAAAATAAACGGCCTTATTTCTGACGATGGCCTCCGTCACTTCTTTGCTCCGCTTTCCTTTTCCTATCATGGCTCCCATTCCCAAATCAAGAAGACGGGGGGTATATTTGTCCATCCTGCTTGATGTAGTGGGGCCTGCCGAGCCGATCACCCTGCCTTCTCTTGCCGGAGAAGGACCCATGTAATAAATTACCGTATCTTTAATTTCGACAGGCAGTTCCTTTCCCTCGTCAAGTGTTTCAATCATCCTCTTGTGAGCCGCATCCCTAGCCGTATAAATGATACCGTCTATGTAAACATAATCTCCTGCTTTTAAACTCTCTGCCGTTTCTTTTGTGAACGGCGCCTGAATGGTACGTTCCATTTTCATTCCTCCTAAGTTTACCATCCAATATATATTATCGGACTAAATTTTCATTTCTTTAGCTTTTTTCATTTTTTTATATAATTCTGTGGATATGCCTGTTTACATGGCAACAGATATTGACCGCCATTGGAAGTCCGGCAATATGGGTCGGATAAGTCTCAATATTTACTGCAAGAGCAGTCACCGTTCCTCCCAGGCCCCCTGGCCCGATTCCCAGGCTGTTTATTTTTTTCAGCATTTCTTTTTCAAGTTCTCTCACATAAGGTACCGGTGATTCTTCCTCCAGATCCCGGGTTAGGGCATGTTTTGCCATTACCGCGCATTTTTCAAAGGTTCCGCCAATACCGACTCCTATTACCATAGGCGGACAGGCATTGGGACCGGCATCCTTTACCGCTGTCAGAATGGATTCTTTTACGCCTTCAATTCCGTCTGCCGGTTTCAACATAAATATCCGGCTCATATTTTCACTTCCGAATCCCTTCGGGGCAACTGTTATGTCAACCTGATCCCCCTCCACAATCTCATAATGAATGACAGCCGGGGTATTATCCTTTGTGTTGTCACGGTAAATCGGATCTTTCACTACGGATTTTCTCAAATATCCATCGACATAGCCCTGTCTGACTCCCTCATTAACAGCTTCCGTCAGGTTACCTCCCTCAAAATGTACTTCCTGCCCTACCTTCATAAAAATAACAGCCATACCTGTATCCTGGCAAATGGGAATCATCTCCGCACCGGCTATTTCCAGATTTTCTTTCAGTTGATTAAGAACCTGGCGGCCCAGTGGCGCCTTCTCTTTTTGAACTGCCTGTTCAAAAACTTTTTTCATGTCTTCCGAAAGGAAATGGTTTGCCTCAATGCACATTTCTTTTACATTCTTTGTAATCTCAGTCACATCAACTTTTCTCATACTTAAATACCTCTTTGTTTTCAAATAGTTTGTCTTCCGGTTTTATATTTATCTGTCTTTACATTAATTTAATCATAAAGTATTTCCTATCTTCTTGCAATCCTTTTTGGCTGCACAAAGGCCGCAGGAATATGGCATTTCCTGCGGCCTTATTTTATCAGCTTTTAATTTTCCGGCATTTCTTCACTGCCCTGTTCTGTCTTTCCTTCCTCTTCCATATCATCATCGTCCGTGATATCATCTTCCAGATCTTCGTCATCCGGATTATTTTCACTTTCACGTACTTTTGCAATACTTGCAACGGCAATTCCGGAATCAGGATCAATGCTCATCAGTTTTACGCCAGAGGTATTTCTTCCAATTATGGATATATCATTTACCGACATTTTTATGATAATGCCCTCGTTGGTTATCAGCATAATTTCCCTGCTGTTGTCTACCAGCTTGGCGCCAATCAAATCGCCTGTTTTGTCTATAATCTTATAACATCTCACACCTTTGCCGCCGCGGTTCTGGCAGTTAAACTCTTCAATCGGAGTCCGCTTACCGTAGCCGTATTCGGAGGCAACCAGCAGGCATTCTCCCTGGCTCGACATCTGCATGCCGATTACTTCATCATCTTCATCAAACTTCATACCGATTACGCCCATAGATACACGGCCGGTAACTCTGACGTCTGTCTCATGGAAACGGATACACATTCCCTTTTTCGTCACAAGGAATATATCTTCCGTATTATCGGTTCTCTTAACCTCGATCAATTCGTCGTTCTCACGGAGAACAATAGCCTGAAGGCCATTCTTTCTTACATTCTCATACTCCTTCAGGGAGGTCTTTTTCACCATACCGTTTCTGGTGGCCATGAACAGATATTTGTCATCCTCGAATTCTTTCATCGCTATGATGGATGTAATCTTTTCACCAGGCATCAGCTGAAGAAGGTTTACAATCGCTGTTCCCCTTGCAGTTCTTCCCGCCTCCGGTATCTCATATGCCTTCAGCCGGTAAACACGCCCGGTATTGGTAAAGAACATCACATAATGATGATTTGTCGTCATAAGCAGATCTTCGATATAATCCTCATCTATTGTCTGCATCCCCTTGATACCTTTACCGCCACGGTTCTGGCTCTTAAAGTTGTCGCTGGACATACGCTTAATGTAGCCAAAATTTGTCATAGCCACTACCACGTCATCATCCGGTATCAAATCTTCTGCCGACATATCATATTCATCATATCCGATTGCCGTTCTTCTCTCATCTCCATATTTATCAGAAATGACGATGATTTCTTCTCTGATTACGCCGAGCAGCTTTTTCTCGTCTGCCAGAATAGCCTTTAATTCAGCAATCTTTGCCATCAGCTCTCTATACTCATTTTCCAGCTTTTCGCGTTCCAGACCGGTAAGAGCCCTCAGACGCATATCCACGATAGCCTGAGCCTGAATCTCCGACAGGGCAAACCGCTCCATCAACTGTGCTTTCGCATCGGCCACGTTGGCGGACCCGCGGATAATTTTGATTACCTCGTCGATATGATCCAGGGCCTTTATGAGGCCTTCCAATATATGAGCACGCTCTTCCGCTTTATTTAAATCATATTTTGTTCTTCTGGTTACTACTTCCTCCTGGTGCTGCAAGTAGTATTCCAGCATCTGTTTTAAGTTAAGGATCCGCGGTTCGTTATTAACGAGAGCCAGCATAATCACGCCGAATGTATCCTGAAGCTGGGTGTGCTTTAACAGCCTGTTCATCAGTACATTGGCATTGACATCGCGGCGGAGCTCGATACATACTCTCATGCCTTCACGGTTGGACTCATCCCTTAAATCTGTAATGCCGTCAACTTTTTTCTCTTTGACAAGCTCTGCAATCTTTTCGATCAGACGGGCCTTATTAACCATATAAGGAAGTTCTGTTACGACAATCCTGTTCTTTCCATTGGCCAGTGTCTCAATATCATATACGGCGCGTACACGGATTTTTCCTCTTCCCGTCCTGTATGCCTCTTCAATTCCGGCCCGGCCGAGGATCGTTGCCCCGGTGGGGAAATCCGGCCCTTTTACAATTTCGAGTATTTCTTCCAGAGAAGTCTCTCTTCCCTCTTCCACTCTGTTGTCAATGATTTTCACAACGCCGGCGATTACTTCGCGTAAATTGTGAGGCGGAATGTTGGTTGCCATACCGACGGCAATACCGGAAGTTCCGTTAACAAGGAGGTTGGGATAACGGGACGGAAGCACAACCGGCTCTTTTTCCGTCTCATCAAAGTTCGGGGCAAAATCAACGGTATCTTTATTGATGTCGGCCAGCATCTCCATTGAAATCTTGCTGAGCCTTGCTTCCGTATATCGCATGGCTGCGGCGCCGTCACCATCCACCGAACCAAAGTTTCCATGTCCGTCAACCAGCGGATATCTGGTAGACCATTTCTGGGCCATGTTTACCAAAGCTCCGTAAATAGAGCTGTCGCCGTGCGGATGGTATTTACCCATCGTATCACCGACGATACGGGCGCATTTACGGTGCGGCTTATCCGGTCCGTTATTTAATTCGATCATGGAAAAGAGTACTCTTCTCTGTACCGGTTTCAAACCATCTCGCACATCGGGCAGAGCCCTGGCAGCGATTACACTCATCGCATAATCGATGTAGGATGTCTCCATGGTTTTTTTAAGGTCTATATCATGAACTTTGTCAAATACATTAGGTTCCATTCTTTCTCCTCTCACAATCCTGCCTGAAAATTACCGGCCGCATATGTCTGCTGCACAGCTCCGGCTGCCGTTACCATTCAGCTAAGGGCTGAATCTCTGACGGCTATCAGATATCCAGGTTCTGAACATATTTGGCGTTTGCTTCTATAAATTCACGTCGCGGTTCTACCTGGTCACCCATCAGTGTGGCAAATGTCAGATCTACTTCGGATGCTGTCTCATTGTCTATCATGACACGCAGAAGGATTCTTCTCTCCGGATCCATTGTTGTCTCCCAGAGCTGCTCCGCATCCATCTCGCCAAGTCCTTTATAACGCTGAATCTTATTGTTGGTATCGCGGCCAATCTCCATCAGAATGGAATTAAGTTCTTCGTCGCTGTATGCATACCATACCCTCTTATTCTTCTCCACCTTATAAAGAGGCGGCTGTGCCAGGTATACATGCCCCTGACGGATCAGTTCCGGCATAAAGCGGTATAGGAATGTAAGAAGGAGGGTGCTGATATGGGCGCCGTCCACATCGGCATCGGTCATAATGATAATCTTATTATATCTCAGCTTCTCGATGTCAAAATCTTCATGAATTCCCGTTCCAAAAGCGGTAATCATTGCGCGTATCTCGGCATTTCCATAGATTCTGTCAAGTCTGGCTTTTTCTACGTTCAGAATCTTTCCTCTCAGCGGAAGGATTGCCTGGTTCGATTTATTCCTGGCCTCTTTTGCCGAACCTCCGGCGGAATCTCCCTCAACGATATAAATTTCACAGTTTTCCGCATTCTTATCTGAACAGTCTGCCAGTTTTCCCGGAAGAGCCATACCGTCGAGAACTGATTTTCTACGGGTCATCTCTCTGGCTTTTCTGGCCGCATCCCTTGCTCTTTTTGCAAGAATGGACTTTTCACAGATAATCTTTGCAACCGACGGATTCTGCTCAAGGAAATAGGTAAGCTGTTCGCTTACAACCGCATCAACGGCTGTTCTGGCCTCACTGTTGCCCAGCTTCTGTTTGGTCTGTCCTTCAAACTGCGGTTCCTCAATTTTAACACTGATAATCGCGGTAATTCCCTCTCGGATATCCTCGCCGCTGAGAGCCGGTTCGTTATCCTTTAAAAGTTTGTTCTTTCTTGCATAATCATTGAATGTCTTCGTCAAAGCATTCTTAAATCCGGTCAGATGAGTACCGCCTTCCGGCGTATTGATATTATTGACAAAGGTATATATATTCTCTGTATAGGAATCATTATGCTGCACGGCAACTTCCACATATACCTGCTCCTTGGTTCCCTCGCAGTAGATGACCGGCGCATAGAGCTTTTCATTGCTTTTGTTCAAATACGTTACAAACTCTTTGATACCGCCCTCATAGTGGAATACCTTTTCTTTTTTATTATCTCTGTCATCACGCAGCACAATCCTTAAATTCTTTGTGAGGAAAGCTGTCTCCCGGAGCCTGATCTTGAGCGTATCATAATCATAAACCGTCTCTTCAAATATATCTTTATCCGGCAGGAATGTTACTTTTGTACCATGTTTATCCGGAGGGCATTCACCGTCCACACGGAGCGGGCACATTACTTTGCCCCGTTCATATCTCTGTTTGTAGACTTTACCCTCTTTATAAATCTCTACTTCCAGCCATTCGGAAAGAGCATTTACGACTGATGCGCCGACACCATGCAGTCCGCCGGAAACCTTGTATCCCCCGCCGCCGAATTTACCGCCGGCATGCAGGATCGTAAATACAACCTCAACCGCAGGAATACCGGCTTTCTTCTGAATGTCTACAGGAATACCGCGGCCGTCGTCCTCTACCGTGATCGAATTATCCTCATTTATCTGTACTTCAATCGTATCACAGAAACCGGCAAGCGCTTCATCCACGGCATTATCAACGATCTCATACACGAGGTGATGGAGGCCTCTCATGGAAGTACTTCCAATATACATACCAGGACGTTTCCTTACCGCCTCTAACCCCTCCAATATTTGTATTTGATCTGCACTATATTCTGAACCCATAAGTTCCTCCTTAACTTTACTCACAGTCAACAGTTCCGTTTACCACTTTAAAGGTCTTATCTATTTGAAAACAATGGCTTATAAAATCATCCAGTCCGGTACAGGTAATAACCGTCTGTATATGGCTGATCCCGGAAAGCAGATGCTCCTGTCTTCCGGAATCCAGCTCCGACAGAACATCATCCAGCAGAAGAATCGGATAATCCTTAACTATCTTTTTGACGAGTTCTATCTCCGCCAGTTTCAGTGATAGAGCCGCCGTCCTCTGCTGGCCCTGGGAACCGAATTTTCGGATGTCTATATTGTTTACATAAAAACTTATATCGTCCCGGTGCGGGCCGGTAAGTGTTGTTTTTTGCCTGAGATCCTGCATCCTGCTTTTCTTAAGAGCCTTTTCCAGTACGTCTGCCTCCGTATTTGGTTCATAACGTATCTCCAGCTCTTCTTTTCCGCCGGAAAGATTAAAATGGATATCCCGGATAATCCCATTCATCTGATCGATAAAATCATTCCGGTAATGGATCAGCTCACGGCCATAGGAAACCAGCTGCATATCGTAAATATCCAGCATCTCCTCATATTCCGGCCTGAAGGCAATCTCTTTTAATAATTTATTTCTCTGCAGAATAATCTTATTATATTGAACAAGAGAATGGACATACAGCCTGTTGAGCTGGCATAATTCCAGATCAACAAACCGGCGTCGTTCCGCCGGGCCGTTTTTTATCAGATTCAAATCTTCCGGTGAAAAAAATACCACATTGACAACGCCAAAAAGCTCACTGGCTTTATGGATTGCTATCCCGTTGATTGCTACGCCCTTTGTCTTGTTCTTTTTCAGGTGCATATCAATCCGGTAAGGAACATCATCCTTTCTGATGTTCATCTTAATATGGGATTCTTCCTCCCCGAATTCTATAATCTCCCTGTCCTTGCTTCCCCGGTGTGATTTTGTCGTTGCGCATACATAGACAGATTCCAGGATATTGGTTTTTCCCTGGGCATTGTCTCCATAAAGCACATTGGTCCCCGGATCAAAATTGATATGTAATTCTTTATAATTACGGTAATTTTTTAGTTCCAGCGATTCAATAATCATGGGAGAAGTCCTTTATTTTATGATTTTGATCGTAGTTCCCTCAAAGGTAACTTCGTCTCCGTCATAGAGTTTTTTTCCTCTCTGGTATTCGGGCTGGCCGTTTACCTTGACGAGGCCGTCCAGAACGGCGAATTTGGCATCCACTCCGTTCTCCACCAGGCCGGCCGCTTTCAGCGCCTGGCCCAGTTTAATATAATCGTCTCTTAATTTGATCGTTTCCATCTTATTATCCTTTTTAGATTGAAGCCGCGTTGAAATTTACAGGAAGGATCAGGTATATATAGTTTTCTTCCTCGTCTTTGATAAAGCAGGGCGACTTCGGATTCATCATGTACAGAGTAACTTCTTCGTCATCAATAATACGAAGTGCATCGACCAAAAACTTCGGATTAAAACCAATCATAAGATCTTTTCCGAATTTTGTAATATTTATCTCCGCATTCATTGTACCAAAGGCGGAATTGAGTTTCAGCTCCATTCCCTCATCCGTAATATTGATAATAATAGGTTTTTTATCATTTTCACGGATCAGAATGCTGGCGCGCTCTATACTGTCCATAAATTCTCTGCGATTGACCGTAACTTTCGTATCGTAATCACTGGACAGCATCTGGTTGATCCTGAAATATTCGCCTTCGATCAGACGGGATACGACAACCGTATCATCAAACTCGAACATAATATGATTGGAAGTAAAGAAAATAAGTACTTCTGATTCATTGTCGCCGTTCAGTATCTTACTGATCTCACCAAGAGTCTTGCCAGGAACAATGACTTTTATATCATGATACTGATCTTTTAATATAACTTTTCTGATCGACATGCGGTGGCCGTCGAGAGAAACCACTTTCAGTATATTATCATTTACTTCGATCAATTCACCTGTCATCATTTTGTTGCTGTCATTCGGCGATGTGGAGAAGAGCGTCTGACGGATGACTTCTTTTAATGTAAATTGGGAAACACAGATATAATTGTCTCTCTCTATATGCGGGATATAGGAAAATTCTTCTCCGTCCTTGCCCTGTATTTTGAATACAGACTTTTCACATGTGATGACTGTATTGAATTTTTCATCAGATTCTATTGTAATCAAAGATTCGTCTCCTGAGAGCTTCCTTATGATGTCGGAAAGTAACTTTGCATCAAGCGCTATCTTTCCTCTCTCCAGAATCATTCCCTCTACTTTTGTTTCTATACCCAGCTCCATATCATTGCCGGTCAGTTTTATCTCGTTGGAAGTTGCATCGATCAGGATGCATTCCAGGATTGGCATTGTAGTTTTAGATGATACTGCCTTCAGAACGATATTGATGCCGTTCATCAGATTGTCTTTATTAAATGAAAGCTTCATAATTGTTGATAACTCCTTTGCTAAGATTGATTGTGATGGTTAGAGGTATTTATATATAAATTCCGTAGCATTCGTAGTAGGGGATGTGAATTTGTGTAAAAGCCCGGACAGGCCCTGAACACAAAGGTTTGTCCCTGTAGAAATCATTGTGTAAAACTGCCGATATTAAGAGGGATAACTTGAGGTTTATCCACAACCTGAAAATGAACCTCAGTTTTCGATCATTTATCCACACGTTATCATCGGTATATCCACAGCTTATTGTGGATTTATCTTTTTCTTCAGGATCTCTATGGTATTGCGCAGACTTTCGTTCTTATCCATATCGGCCCCTATTTTTTCATATCCGTGAATTATAGTTGTATGATCCCTGCCGCCTAAATATTTGCCGATAGCCTGCAAAGGCGTATCTGTCATGCTCCGGCACAGGAACATAACGATTTGGCGGGGGAAAACCACTTCTTTGTTTCTCTTCTGGGAAGAAATATCAAGCGGAGTGATGCCGAAGTGATCGGCTACTACCTGAATAATTAATTCAGGGGTGACTTCTTTTGTCTCGTTCGGTGAAATCAGATCTTTGAGGGCTTCTTCGGCCAGTTCAATTGTGATTTCCTGTTTATTTAATTTGGAAAGAGCGACGATCTTTGTGAGGGCTCCTTCCAGCTCCCGGATGTTTGATTTAACGTTGGTGGCAATATATTTGATTACTTCATTGTCGATGTTGTAACCTTCCAGTTCCTCTTTCTTGCGGAGGATTGCCATTCGCGTTTCGTAGTCAGGAGACTGTATATCGACGGTAAGGCCCCATTCAAAGCGTGACCGGAGACGTTCTTCCAGTGTCTCAATCTCTTTCGGCGGCTTATCGGATGAAATGATAATCTGCTTTTTGGCTTCATACAGGGAGTTAAAGGTGTGGAAAAATTCCTCCTGCGTACTTTCCTTACCGATGATAAACTGGATATCATCGATCAGAAGGATATCGTTATTCCTGTATTTTTCACGGAATTCCGTTGTGGATATATTGTTTTTATTTCGGATCGCATCGATCAGTTCATTGGTAAACTTCTCGCTTGTGACATACAAAACTTTGGCCTGCGGATTATTCTTGAGAATAAAATGGCCGATGGAGTGCATAAGATGAGTTTTGCCAAGACCAACTCCTCCATATATAAAAAGCGGGTTGTATATTTCACCTGGAGATTCGGCGACAGCCAAAGAAGCCGCATGCGCCAGATTATTGTTGGCACCTACGACGAAACTGTCAAACGTATATCGGGGATTTAAATTGGCGTTCTGTATCACCTGCCTGTTTACTTCCAGTGCGCGGTTAATTAGTTGGCTCTTATCAGCTTCTTCCTGTCGGGCGCCAACCTGTTCCAGTGTTACAAATTCTAATTCACATTCGATTCCGGTCAGTTCTTCGATCGTAATCTGAAGCAGAAATCCATATTTTCTCTTAATATATCCGAGAAAATGGATGTCCGGCACCAGGATCTGAAGAGTATTTCCTTTGACATCGTATGGTTCGGTGGGAAGCAGCCATGTTTTGAATGAAACATCGGTCAATTCATGCTCTTCCTTTATGTGCAGTAGAATCTGGTCCCATTTTTCCTTGATTTTTTCTAACATAGTAAGTCTCCTAAGTGTAATAAAAAAGCAAAACTGCAAATTTGCCCAATCTAATACCTATTCTACATTATTATAAAGTATTTTTCAATTAAAAGATTTGAGTTTAATTAATCGCCTTATTATTCACACACCGCCCAAAAGCGGCATGCTGCGAATAATAAAATGCATCGAGATGCACAGAAAGGTCAAAAAGCGCCGTTTCACGGCGGTGTCCCTGCCTGCCGGGGTTATGTATGTGTATAACTGATTTTTGGTTATCCACGATCAGGAAGTATTGAAAAATAAAGAGATCACAGTTCTTGTTGTGAACAATAAACAGGATATCAAGATATTATCCCACTATTTATCCACAAGTTATCCCCAAAGTGTGGATAAGTTATGTAAAGTATGTGAATAACCGGTGGATTTCCTTTAAAATCAAGGGTTTCAGAATCCACAAAATATAGTTTGATAATAAAAATGAGGCACATTTTGTTGATTATGAATGTGGACAGATAAAAACCGGATGGAAGCAGGCAGATTAGCTTCCATCCGGTTTAAAAAAAGTATCAGAGGGCAAAGAGCGGGAAAAATACAATTCCTGCAGCGGCAGAAGAGGCAAGCAGCGGTTTTAATGATAACGGGGTTTTTAAACTGGAACATAAATTGGGCAGACTGCTTGATACGGCAGCCGGATATGCGAGAGGAAAAGGATATCTGACATTCAGAAACGGGATCAGTTCGGCAGGTTTTAATATACATGGAAAAAAGATAGAGAATATAGCAGATGCCATCAGGGATCTCGAGTGTGACAGGATTGACTACAAGTGGATGCTGGATTATGGGTTCAGAGTGATCGGGATCCAGCCCAATGCATATGAGGAAGGATTTCATCTGATTATGATGGCTAAGGAGATTTAATAAATATGAAAAAGATGTTTTGTTCACATACCGGCCGGAAATAGGAAAAATATATTATGACGCTCTCAGTTTGCTTTTTGGGGGATACATGGAGATACGTACGTGTTTCCTGAATGAGGAGGAACCATTGGCTGAGTATTTGTTTCATGCAGATATTATTCTTGTAAGCAATTCGGAAATTATAAATAAAATCCATTATCTGATCGGGGAACAGGCCAAGATTGTGACAATTGACTTCAGCTATCCGGAGATGAATATTGAACAGATGAGAAAGTTTCCGGCCGGCACGTATGCTTTGATGTGTTTTGACCCGTTTATAAGCAGAAAAATGATCAGTCTGCTGTATGAACAGGGAATTAACAACTTTATCTGGCTTTATCCCCGGGAGGATGGAAAAGTGCCGGATACGGAGTATGATGTAGTTGTTGTCGATGATTATTCTCAGAATTTATTCGATGATTTAAAGCCGGTTATCAGTCTCGGAAACAGGAAAATCGCATTTTCAACGCTGTTAAAGATAGCCCAGCAAGCGGATATATTTAATAAAGAGCTTGAAAATACGTTTCTCAGATACTGCTGCAGTTATAAGGGGGCTTCGACTCTTGTAATTAATATATACAATGATATGTCAGCCTTTCACTCTCAAATAAGTCTGATCCTGGATTATATTGACAGCGGGATCATCATTTTAACCGACAGGATGGAGGTGGTTGAGTATAATTCAAGATTTATGGATCTGTTCCATGTTACAGGTAAGCTGTATGGAAAAAAGATTGAAGAGGTTCCGGAGACAGGGGAGCTGCTGACTTATATAGAAAAAAGAAAATCATACAGAAATAAACTGATTATGTATCCTGCTGGTAAAGCATCACTTGTTTTCAATATGGAATGTATTATAAGGGGAGATAACCAGGGATGCAATTATATGATAATCCTGCAGGAGGCCGAGGAAATTGAAAATAGAGCTATTCTCTTAAAAGACAGTTGAGTACGAAAGGTTATACATCAAAGTACCGGTTTTCCGATATCAGGACAGAAAGTCCCGCCATGATTTCCTGTATAAAAAAAGCGGAGAGGATCGCAAGGATTGATAAAACGACTTTAATTATGGGGGAGAGCGGAACAGGAAAAGAATTGATGGCCCAGTCACTTCATTCAGCCTCCGGCAGGAGAAATTATCCTTTTGTCAGCATTAACTGTGCCGCCATTGCGCCGTCCCTTTTAGAGAGTGAATTATTCGGATATGCGGAAGGCGCGTTTACCGGTTCAAAAAAGGGAGGGGACTTTACTGCGGCTATTACGGACAGCGCCGTTTATGAGACTGACGAGCCGGACCGGTTAAGGCAAATTCTTTCAGAAACGTATTCACAAAAGGAAAACAGGATGATTCTTTTCATCCTTTCGTTAGTAGCAGACGGAGTTAAAAACAGGAGGGAAATAGGGAATAAACTGGCTGGAGCAGGAGAAGAATGTACCGGCTACAGACTGAAAAAAATACTGGAAAACCTGCGCAGCTTGGGTGTTATTTCATTCTCGAGGGGGCCGGAGGGAATACATCTGGAAAAAAGTGGGCAAAATTTGATAAAAACTCATGAAATTTCTTGATTTTCTTATTGACGAAGTGGTTTTTCTTCTATATAATTGAGAGGATGTTTAATTTAGAATAGTCTAACTATGTTAAGATGATCTTTCTGAAGATATATTAGATTACGAGGAGGTGTTTGCGTTATGAAGATGACATTTCAGCCTAAAAAGAGACAGAGAGCGAAAGTTCACGGCTTCAGAGCTAGAATGAGCAGCGCAGGTGGAAGAAAAGTTCTGGCTGCAAGAAGAGCAAAAGGAAGAGCAAGATTATCTGCTTAATGAACCAGGGCCGCAATTTTGATTGTGGCCTTTTGTTTATTAAATATGAAAAAATTTAATTCAATTAAAAAAAACAGTGATTTTCAGAAGGTTTACAGGACAGGAAGATCATTCGCTAACAAGCTTTTGGTAATGTATGTAATTAAGACGGAGAGGGAAGACACAAGGATAGGAGTATCCGTAAGTAAAAAAGTCGGGAACAGCGTTGTACGTCATCACATTACCAGGCTGGTAAGGGAAAGTTACAGATTGAATAAAGATCGGGTAAAGACAGGATTAGACATCGTCGTTGTAGCGAGAGCTGCAGCAAAAGAATCAGATTTCAAAAAAATCGAAAGTGCATATCTGCACTTGTGCGGACTTCATAACATTTTAGAGAATCGAAGTGAGAATATTGATTAAAAAAATCCTTATAAAGATGATACGGGGATATCAGAAATATATTTCCCCGCTTACAGGACCTCACTGCAAGTACACGCCTACCTGCTCTCAATACGCCATTGAGGCAGTACAAAAGTACGGCGCGTTTAAAGGTATGATTTTGGCCTGCAAAAGGATACTCAGATGCCATCCGTTTGCAGAAGGCGGTTATGATCCAGTTCCGTAGAGGATGAGGAGGTAATTCATTGGAATTTATAGTAGCAACTAAGGCCGGTTCAATTATGGGACCGATTATCAGCCTGTTTGGGTATATCATGGACTTTCTGTTTCGAATCACCAGTTCTTTTGGGATTCTCAATCTTGGTCTTTGTATTATCCTTTTTACAATTATTACGAAATTACTTTTGTTTCCGCTGACGATTAAGCAGCAGAAATCATCAAAGCTGATGTCCCTTATGAACCCGGAAATTCAGGCGGTTCAGAAAAAATACAAGGGTAAAAAAGATCAGACATCTATGACAAAGCAGCAGATGGAGATGCAGGCCATATATGAAAAATATGGTTCCAGTCCAACGGCAGGCTGTCTGCCGATGTTGATTCAGTTTCCGATCATCATAGCCCTGTACCGTGTTATCTATAACATACCGGCCTATGTTCCTTCGGTAAGAATCTTTTTTGATAATGTAGTGGAGCCGTTACAGAAACAGCCTGATTTTATCAATAAGATTGCTGACGTTGCCAGCAGCTATGGTCTGGCAATTGATAAAATAGACTATAATAATGCAGATAAAGTTGTAGATTTATTATACAAGTTTACGCCTTCCAACTGGCAGGCGCTTGCAGATACATTCCCGCAGATTTCAAATGTAATTGCAGAAAATGCTTCTAAAATCGAACAGATGAACTCGTTCCTTGGAATCAACCTTGCAACGGCGCCGTTCACCGGTTTTACCAACATTTCAATTGCATGGCTTATTCCGATCCTGGCCGGTCTGACACAGTGGTTCTCCACAAAGCTGATGAGCAATACACAGCAGATGGATCCGGATGCTCCCGGTGCGCAGACAATGAATACCATGATGATGACAATGCCGCTGGTATCCGTATTTTTCTGTTTTACGTTCCCGGCCGCTATCGGTATTTACTGGGTAGTTCAGGGTGCATTCCAGATTGTGCAGCAGCTTGCAGTTAATTCTTACATGAATAAAGTCGATATGGACGAGCTGATTCAGAAGAATGTCGATAAGATGAATAAGAAACGCGCCAAGAAGGGACTTCCTCCGGCCAAGGTAAACCAGAATGCCAGCGCTAACTTAAAGAATATACAGGCACAGACAGAGAAAGAAGAGCAGTTGAGAAATGAAAAGCTGTCAAAGATTGACAGACAGGTAAAAGAATCAACGGAGTTCTATAATTCAGATCCGAAGCCTGGAAGTCTTGCTTCCAAAGCAAAAATGGTGCAGAAGTATAATGAGAAGCACAACAAGTAGGAGGGGTGCCGTATGGATATGGTTACAGTTACCGCAAAAACAGTAGAAGAAGCAGTTACAAAAGCGCTGATAGAGCTTCAGACGACCAGCGATAAGCTGACATATGAAATAGTTGAAAAAGGCAGTGCCGGATTTCTTGGAATTGGTTCTAAACCGGCAATTATCCGGGCTAAGAGGAAAGAGACCCTCCAGGATAAAGCCATCGAATTTCTCGAGCAGGTATTTGATGCGATGAATATGGCAGTAGATATCAGCGTTGAGTATAATGAGACGGAAAAAGAGATGAATGTAAACCTGAAAGGTGATGATATGGGTATTCTGATCGGTAAGAGAGGACAGACCCTGGATTCCCTTCAGTACCTTGTGAGCCTTGTTGTGAATAAATCCAGCAGTGATTATATCAGAGTGAAGCTCGACACGGAAAATTACCGTGAGAGAAGAAAAGAGACGTTGGAAACACTTGCAAAGAATATTGCTTACAAGGTTAAAAGAACGAAACGTTCTGTATCTCTTGAGCCAATGAATCCTTACGAGAGACGTATTATCCATGCCGCTCTTCAGAACGACAAATATGTTGTGACAAGAAGTGATGGGGAAGAGCCGTTCAGACACGTTATTATTTCTTTAAAGAGAGAAAACAGAAGAGATAGAAATGACAGAAGCGACAGAAATGAAAAATAAGGTAACATTTCATGCTGTTTGAACTGTTATAAAATAAGTAATAACCGTGAATAAAAAATGTTCAAATAGTTGTCTTTTACTATAAAAGCCCTGTTTGAACATTTTTTTAAATCATGGTGTGCGGTAAATTATTTAGGTAATCCATGTTGGCAGACAGTTAAAACCGAGGAATGAAAAATATGATGACTTCAGACACAATTGCCGCCATTGCGACGGCGCTTACCAATTCGGGAATAGGTATCATAAGGGTCAGCGGAAACGAAGCATTTGATATAGTCGATAGAATATTCCGCCCTAAGAATAAGAGAAAAAAATTAAAAGAGGAAAAAACATATACCGTCCACTATGGACATATCCAGGACGGTGATGAGATAATAGATGAGGTACTTGCCATTGTAATGAGAGGGCCGCACAGCTATACAGCTGAGGATACGGTTGAGATAGACTGTCACGGCGGCGTTCTTGTGATGAAAAAAATACTGGAAACGGTTATTAAATACGGAGCGAGAATGGCGGAGCCCGGAGAATTTACAAAACGGGCTTTTCTGAATGGGAGAATTGATCTTTCACAGGCAGAGGCAGTAATTGATGTCATAAATTCAAAAAATAATTATGCTCTGAAAAGCTCGGTGAGCCAATTAAGCGGTTCCATGTCTAAAAAGGTGAAGGAGCTGCGTGAAAAACTGCTGTTCGAGATAGCATTTATCGAGTCGGCGCTGGATGATCCGGAGCATATTTCTTTAGACGGTTATCCGGAAAAGTTAAAAGTGACAGTGAACGATATGCAGGAAGAACTGAATCGGGCTATTTCCACATTTGACAGCGGACGGGTACTGTCTGAGGGAATCCGTACGGTTATTCTGGGAAAACCAAATGCCGGGAAGTCCTCCCTGATGAATGTACTGGTGGGGGAGGAGAGGGCAATTGTAACAGACATTGCAGGAACTACCAGAGATACGCTGGAGGAAAACATACGTCTTCACGGTATCAGCCTGAACATAGTGGACACGGCCGGTATTCGCGAAACGGAAGATGTGGTGGAAAAAATCGGCGTGGATAAGGCAAGGGCGAATGCAGATGATGCGGATCTGCTGATTTATGTGGTGGATGGTTCTTGTCCTTTGGATGAAAATGATTATCAGATTATGAATCTGATCGAAGGGAGAAAGTCGATTGTCCTCTTAAATAAAACGGATCTTGAGATGGTACTGACACCGGAAGAGATAAAGGAGAAGACAGGCAAAGAGGTAGTGGCTGTTTCTGCCAAAGAGCAAAGGGGAATAGACCTTTTGGAAGAGAAAATAAAAGAATTATTTTTAAGCGGTGAGATCGACTTTAATGATGAAGTCATGATTACGAATGTCAGACATAAGACAGCGATGAGCGAAGCGTTAAAGAGCCTCAGTCTGGTGAAACAGAGCATTGAAGACCAGATGCCGGAGGATTTTTATTCCATAGATCTGATGAACGCTTATGAGCAGTTGGGAACAATTATCGGCGAATCGCTGGAAGACGATCTTGTCAATGAGATTTTCAATAAATTCTGTATGGGAAAATAGTAGAAAAAGAACCCGATAACTGAGAAAATTTGCAGCAACAGATTATATTGTCTTAACTGTTATAATATGCAGTTGTTTTGTGATTTTGCAGTATGAAGGTTACAGGAATGACAGAAAAGAGGAAGTTAAATGCCGTGTTTAACAGAAAATTATGATATTGTAGTGGTTGGAGCAGGACATGCCGGCTGTGAGGCGGCTCTCGCTGCAGCGAGAATGGGATTTGAGACAATTATGTTTACTGTAAGTGTGGACAGTATTGCGCTGATGCCCTGTAATCCGAATATTGGCGGAAGTTCCAAGGGACATCTTGTCCGGGAACTGGATGCCCTGGGCGGTGAAATGGGGAAAAATATTGATGAAACATTCATCCAGTCTAAGATGCTGAACCAGTCAAAAGGTCCTGCAGTGCATTCTCTCCGCGCTCAGGCTGATAAGCAGGCTTATACAAAGAGAATGAGACATACACTGGAAAATACTAAACATCTGACAATCCGGCAGGGAGAAGTTTGTGAAATTCTTGCAAAAGATGGAAAAATAGAAGGAATAAAGACATTTTCCGGTGCAGTTTACTATTGTAAGGCCGTAATTCTGGCCACAGGAACATATCTGCGCGCCAGATGTATCTATGGCGATGTGAGTAACCCGACTGGGCCTAATGGTCTCCAGGCGGCGAATCATTTAACCGAATCTTTGAAAAATCTGGGAATTGAGATGTACCGTTTCAAAACGGGAACGCCGGCCAGGGTTGATAAGAGAAGCATTGATTTTACAAAGATGGAGGAACAATTTGGAGATGAGCGGGTCATTCCTTTCTCTTTTTCAACGGATCCGGAGTCCGTACAGAAAGAACAGGTGTCTTGTTGGCTGACTTATACGAATGAAAAGACACATGAGATAATCAGGGAAAATCTTGATCGTTCTCCGCTTTTTTCCGGTGCAATCGAGGGTACTGGACCAAGGTATTGTCCGTCTATTGAGGACAAAGTGGTGAAATTCCCTGATAAGATCCGCCATCAGGTATTTGTAGAACCGGAGGGATTATATACAAATGAGATGTACCTGGCGGGGATGTCCAGCTCACTTCCGGAGGATGTTCAATTTGCAATGTACAGGACTGTTCCGGGATTGGAAAATGTAAAAATTGTAAGAAATGCATATGCAATTGAGTATGACTGCATCAATTCCAGACAGCTGAAAGCATCACTGGAATTTAAGAACATAGAAGGTTTATTCAGCGGAGGGCAATTTAACGGAAGTTCGGGCTACGAGGAGGCCGCAGTACAGGGATTCATGGCCGGAGTAAATGCTGCCAGAAAAATTCAGGGGAAAGAACCGATTATCCTTGATCGGTCACAGGCGTATATTGGAGTTCTGATCGATGATCTGGTGACGAAGGAGAGTCATGAGCCGTACCGTATGATGACTTCCAGAGCGGAATACCGTCTGTTGCTGAGACAGGATAATGCAGATCTCCGTTTACGCGCCATCGGACATGAGATAGGCCTTGTCAGTGACGAACTTTATAAACGTATTCTTTGGAAAGAGAATGCTATTGCACAGGAAGTGACCCGTCTGGAAAAAAAGACGATAGGAGCCACAAAGGAAGTACAGGAATTTCTGGCCTCCCATGACAGTACTCCTCTTAAGACAGGGACAACTCTTGCTGAATTGGTGCGCAGGCCCGAATTGGACTATGTTATGTTAACTGAAATTGACCAGGAAAGGCCCTATCTGCCGGAAGACGTAGCAGAGCAGATTAATATAAATATTAAGTATGAGGGATATATACGGCGTCAGATGCAGCAGGTGGCTCAGTTCAAGAAGATGGAAGGAAAGAAACTGGATGAAAAATTTGATTATTCTGAGGTAAAGAGCCTGAGAAAAGAAGCGGTCCAGAAACTGAATTTGTACAAGCCTGCCAATATAGGTCAGGCATCCAGAATTTCAGGTGTATCTCCAGCGGATATATCGGTATTGATGGTTCATCTGGAGCAGATGCGTTACCAGAAGCCGGCAGATAGTTCTGAGAAAGTCAGTATGAAAAATCCGTGAGAATAGGTGAGGAATAAAAAATATGGATGAAAAGTTTGTCTGTCAGTTGAAAGAAGAATTAAAGCAAATAGATGTTGAATTGACGGAACGCCAGATAGAGCAGTTCTATAATTATTATGAACTGTTAATTCATTGGAATTCAATGATCAATCTGACTGCTATTACACAGTTGGATGAGGTTGTCACGAAACATTTTGTGGATAGCTTATCTTTAAAAAAAATAATTGTGGATATCGGTCAAAAAAGCCAGAGTCTGATCGATGTAGGCACAGGGGCTGGATTTCCTGGAATTCCATTAAAAATAGCGTTTCCGGAATTGAAAATAACACTTTTAGATTCTTTGAATAAGAGAGTAAAATTTCTTAACGAAGTCGTTGAAACGCTGCAACTGGACAATATTACCGCTGTTCATGGCAGAGCAGAAGATTATGGCAGAGATAATGTTTCACGTGAAACATTTGATATTTGTGTTTCACGAGCAGTCGCAAACTTATCTACGCTGGCAGAATATTGTATGCCGTTTGTAAAGGTTGGCGGTTGTTTTGTTCCTTACAAATCGGGTAAGCTGGAGGAAGAACTGGCAAATGGAAGAGGGGCTGTGAAAAAACTGAGTGGTGAGATCGAAGAAATTATAACGTTTACCTTGCCAAACGCCGATGAAAGAAGTCTGGTAAAAATAAGAAAAACAGCGCCTCTCAATAAAAAATATCCAAGAAAAGCAGGAATGCCCTCTAAAGAACCATTGCGATGAATATTTTTAGGGTTGGAGGACGCGTCCGGAACGGACCATGTCGGTGTGGTGAGGTTTTGGCTGAGTCTTTCGTCCCCCGGTTGGAGGTTGGTCGTGAGGGGGAATCCGGCCGGAATGAATTG
>NZ_KE992924.1:23528-24827 GCF_000466485.1 [Clostridium] symbiosum ATCC 14940
GCTAAGCACCGGCGGACTCCCATGTCCCCTCCGCCCCAAATCATGACAATCTTCCTCCGGGACAAAAGACTCGTATACACACCTCATCACCCCGTTCGCTGGCTTGCGGCGGGTCCCAAGGTTAAAAAAAAATAAGGAGAGGAATGTTTCACGTGAAACATTCCTCTCCTTATCTTAGGCAAAAAACATGGATATAGCATCCAGCAGTTTAGCCGGATTTTCCAATTGCGGCAGATGCTTTGTCTTACTGATAATTGAGGATTCAATTGCTGAGTTATAGAGTTTATATTCTTCGATGTTATCTAAAATATATGGCTCTTCAGCTCCGCCCACAATAAAGATGCTATTGTCAATTTTCTTCAATGCATTGATAATATTGCACTTCGTATATTTGCATTCCATACTTGAAAAGACGGCTTTCGGACATTCTCCTAAATGAGCCGATTCAAAATAATGATCAATATAGAATGGTTTAGCAGAATATGGATTATAAAAGTATCTTTCCTCAAATGATTCTTCTATAATATTCCGGCTGCTGGCAATATGATATAGAAGAGTACCAACGATTGGCAAATCCAGTATCAATTTATAGAATTTAGCATTTTTTCCAGGTATCTGACTGCAGCTTGCCAAACTGTCCGGATTCACCAGCATTAATTGATCGAAAAGTTCAGGTGAATTATTGCACGCCATAATTGCCAGAGCAGCAGATTCTCCGGTAGCAATAATATTTGTTCTATGTCCGATCTCTGATTTAATAAAATCACAGAGAAGCTGGACGTAGAGATAATTGGTGTAAGTCAGGTTCGGCTTTTCTGAACGGCCGCAGCCAAGTAAATCAATGGTATAAACGGTATAGTTCTGTTTTAATTTATCAATCAGTAAAGTCCACTCGTAGCCGCTGGATGCAAAGTTTAAATCATGTACCAAGAGCAGAGGCCTGCCGTTACCAATCTTTGTATAATGAATGTTACCCAGACGCCATTTGTAACAGAGCGGATGCGGTTCACTCATAAGATTCTTAGAGACGGCAGTGATTTTTATATATTTATTAAAGAGGGCAGTAGCGGCAGCTCCGCCTGCTGACAATGCTAACAATGTCATGATTTTATTTTTTGTATTCATTGATACCTCCTGACAGATAAACTGTAAGCGAATCATAAAAAGCCTGGTGAATATTTATGGAGTCCGCAGGTTTTGTATAACACAAATTATACCACAGATCTTCCCGGATGTGCATTACAATATTCTTAAAGAAAAGGCTGTGAAAATTTTTTATTTAAATTCCACCGCCCGCTT
>NZ_KE992925.1 GCF_000466485.1 [Clostridium] symbiosum ATCC 14940
GGTGCAGTACAACCCGACCATTACCTTTGACGGCCAGTTAATCGTAAAAGACGGCAAGATGGTCTGCCTGGGTGAAGAATAGAAATAACAGGGGATAATATTTTGTTTCAGGGGCGCTTCCGGAAAGAGGCGCCCTTTTTGAAGCCGTTTAAACACCGGCGGACATAATCTCTGCAGCATTAATAACAGTTATAACAAAGGGGTTATAACTTATTTAGAAATCTGTATAACAGGTGAAAACCATTTTTCAGCTATGTAGAATAGAAAAAATAAACTGTATACGGTAGGTGGGACAGTTTCATATGAAAGGGACCGTAAGACAGAAAAAGAAAAGGAGAAGAGGAAAATGGGACAAGACAGAAAAGTCAGGATCGCACTCGGACAGATGAAGGTAGTTCAGGGCGATACCAAAGAAAATTTGCGCAAAATGATGGAGATGATTGACCAGGCGGCGGAACAGAATGTGGATATTATCTGCTTCCCGGAGCTGGCGTACACAGGCTATTTCCTTGAGTCGGAAGAGCTTCAGAAACTGGCTGAGCCGGTTGACGGACCTTTTGTCCAGACAATGAGAAAATGTGCGAAGTCAAAGGGGATGCACATCATTGCAGGCTATGCAGAATCAGTACATATTCCGGGAAAAATGTATAATTCCTGTATTTTCATCGATGATAACGGCAGCGTGATTGGAAACATGAGAAAAGTGAATGCCTGGGGTACGGAGAAGCTTAAATTCTGTGAGGGAGATTCCTTTCCGGTAATCAATACAAAATTCGGCAAGATAGGCATGTTAATCTGCTATGATGTGGAATTCCCGGAGCCGTCCAGGATTGAAGCGCTCAAAGGAGCGGAACTCGTATTCTGTTCGGCGGTATGGAGCATTCCGGCTGCACGCAGATGGGATGTGGATCTGGCCGGCAACGCCTTATTTAACCTGATGTTTATGGCAGGTTCAAATCCGGTGGAGGACAATTGCTGCGGAACATCAAAGATTGTGGGACCGGACGGCGAAGTGAGGGCGGAAGCTTCCAAGACAGAGGAGGAACTGCTCGTTTGTGACATTGACATGAATGAGGTGCTGAAGGTGAGAAGCCGTATTCCATATTTCAACGATTTCAAGGAAGATACCTTCTCGATGGACGCAGTTGAAAAATATTAGGAGCGGAGGAGTTTGTTATGGGGGAAAATGAAAAAAAAGAAGGGACGCAGCCCAAATATGAAGAGGGAGCGTTAAAAATCCATAAACTGACTCAGGCGGAGGTCGTTTTTTCGGTCGTAGGCTGCGGTATTGGTTCGGGATGCCTGGGGACGGCATATTCGGCCAGACTGGCCGGTCTTCCGGTACTGGTATTCTGGTTCATCGTTACCGGTATCCTGACTCTGTTTTCCATGATGTATGTGGCAGAGACTACGCTCAGGACGAGAACACTGGTGCAGCTTCCCGGACTGGCGGAGCGGTATCTGGGGCCAGCCGGCTCCATCCTGATATTTATTGCGGTAGTAATTAATTCCCTGAGCTGCATGATTGCCTATTTTTCAGGAAGCGGCAACATTTTAAATGAGCTTCTGGGCGTGCCGGACTGGGTTGGAACTTTGATTTTCCTTATTCCGGCTGCAGGCGTCGCCTGGTTCGGATTAAAGGCTATGGGTGTCGGCAATAAACTGATGAGCATCGGAATGATCGTTATGCTGGTGGTGCTGACTGCAGCCTCCATGATTGCGAAAAATGGAGATTTATCAAGAATTTTCCAAAGCAACTGGACGTATGCAATTCCGATTTTCAACGTTGCCGCATTCAGTTACATAGGGCAGTACCTGGTACCCGATTTGGCCAGGGGACTGTCACATGATCCGAAAAAGCTGGCTCCGGCCATCGCGCTCGGACAGTTGATCGTATGCGTTCTTTTAATTATTGTTCCGATGGGCGTTATGTACATCACACCGGCGGAGGATCTGACACAGGTTGCAACGATTGCATGGGGACGTTCCCTGGGATTATGGGCGCTTTATATCGCCAATATTTTCGCACTGATTGCAATGCTTACCTCCTACTGGGCGATTTCCCAGACTCTTCTTTCGAACATTGTAGATAAATTTAAATTCCATTCGGATGAAGATGTCAAAATCCGCCTTCCGATCACAATCGTGATTGTTGGCATTCCGCTGGCGCTGACACTCAGCGGAGCAGTCGGATTCGTTGATGCGATTTACTTTTCCGGCACATTTGCAGGGGCAATTATGGCAATCCTTCCGATTTTTATGCTGAAAGGGGCAAGAAAAAAAGGAGAGATCGAGCCGGATTGGAACTGCGGCTGGATGTATAACTCATTTATTCAGGGGATTATTATTCTTCTTTACAGCGGTACTATCGTATATGCAATTCTCGGAGCATTCAAGCTTCTTCCCGCTGGATGGTAAGGAATGTAAAAAAATGGAAAAGTTATTTGCCTGTGAAGAAAAATAGTGGTAAACTAAAAACAGGGGATAATGAAGATCCGGTAATAGAAAGTCTGCTTCCGGCGCGGCCGGAGGCGGCTTTCTGTTTTTGGTAATGGGTGGGTTCAGGATAATCAGGGGGAGAGTGTACTCGCTATGCTGTCCATCGTGAGATACATATAACGGACGGAGGGAATTTATTTGCTGAATGAGATGAGGTATGTGTATTCGGTATATCAGGAAAAAAGCTTTTCAAAAGCAGCGAAAAAACTTTTTATCAGCCAGCCTGCACTGAGCAACATGGTGCGCAAGGCGGAGAATGAGATAGGTGCGCCCATTTTTGACCGCAGCACGATACCGCTTACGGTCACGAAAGAGGGCGCATATTATATTAAATCGATTGAAGAAATTTTGTTTATCCAGCGGAACATGCAGGCATATTTCAAAGATTTGCGTGAACTGAACACAGGTTCCCTTTCTATAGGCGGAGCCTCGTTTTTCTGTTCCTTTGTCTTTCCGGATCTGATTGGCCGTTTCAGGGAGAAGTATCCCAATGTGACAATTGATCTGCTCGAGGGGAATGTCAAAGAACTGAAGGAGGGGCTGGAAGACGAAACACTGGATCTGGTCATTGAAACAGCGCTCTATGAAGATTCCACAGTAGAGCGGTTCTTTTATAAAAATGAAGAGATAATCCTGATGGTGCCCGCCTCTTATGCGATCAACAAGAGGCTCCAGCCATACCGGCTTTCCTATCAGGATGTCGTGTCGGACCGTTTCCAGGCAGACTCCTATGAGCCGGTACCGCTTGAACTGTTTAAGGATACGCCGTTTATTATCATGAAACCGGGTAATGATATGTATCAGAGGGGTTTCAACATGTGCCGAAATGCCGGATTTACGCCAAAGGTGGCAATTCAGATGGACCAGGTTCTCACGTCTATGAATATTGCTTCCAACGGTGTCGGAGCCGTATTTATCCGTTCCGATATTATCGGCTGCCTTCCGGAAAACAAGAAGCTGGTATATTATAAGATTGGCGATCCGCTGGCCAGCCGTAAGGTGGTGTTTGCCAGCAAAAAAGGAAAATATATCACAGCTGCCATGAGAGAATTCCTGCGGATGGCAGGTGCGAAGAGAGTGAACGGCGTTTGTCCGGGCAAAAGCCCTGCAAAGACGGGCGGCCCTTGTAAAAACAGCCAGAAAGGCGCGGAGGAATGGAACTGATTCCGGCAAAAACGATTATTACTAAGAATAGAGACACGTCCTGGTTTGGAAGTGATTATAATATGAATCTGTACCGTGGCTGCAGCCATGGCTGTATCTATTGCGACAGCAGAAGCAGCTGCTACCGTGTCGACGATTTTGAACAGATAAAGGCTAAAGAAAATGCGCTTCAGATTGTACGGGATGATTTACGCCGCAAGGTAAAAAAAGGAGTGGTAGGCACCGGAGCCATGAGTGACCCATATAATCCCCATGAAATTCATATGGAGCTTACGAGACACAGCCTGGAGCTTATCGCAGCCTTTGGTTTCGGCGTATCCATGCTGACCAAAAGCACGGGGATATTAAGAGATATACCAATATATCAGATAATAGCGGAACAGGCTCCTGTAAACTGTATGCTCACCATCACAACCTGTGAGGATTCCCTGTCAAAAAAGCTGGAACCGGGTGCGCCTCCATCCTCAGAGAGATTTGCCGCAGTCAGGAACCTCTCCGCGGCAGGGCTGTTTGCCGGAGTTGTAATGACGCCTGTGCTTCCGTTTCTGGAAGACACGAAGGAGAATGTTATGGGAATGGTGGAGCTTGCCAGGGAAGCGGGAGCCAGATTTATCTACCCCATGTTCGGCGTGACTTTAAGGGACCGGCAGAGAGAGTATTTTTACAGCCGGCTTGACCGGATTTTCCCGGATATGGGACTTCGAGAACGGTATGAAAAACAGTACGGTGAACGCTATGTATGCAGCAGTCCGAAAGCCGGGAGCCTGTACAGGCTTCTGGGGGAGGAATGCAGCAAAGCCGGTATTTTATACAAAATGCCGGATATAATTCATTCATATAAGAAAAACTATCAGTACGAGCAATTGACCTTGTTCTGAAGCGATTTAAAGAAGGAGATATAATAATGAAAGAAACAGTACTTCTTTACAATTTTAATGATAAGGACAGGCTGATGAAAATCAGGCAGGCGCTTCTGCCTTTAGGATTCCGGGTAAAGACGGTGGGCAGGGAAGACTACAGAAAGCCGCTTGGGACTCTCGCCGGGGTGAAGGGAATGGAGGAGCTTACCGAGGCTGACCATTCCGGAGACGGGCTGTGCAGTGATTTTGATGACGAGATGGCGGTGCTTGCAGGACTTACATCCTCCCAGGTCGATTCCTTTATCAGGACGCTGCGAAAAAAGGGTGTCGGACGTATTGATTATAAGGCGGTTCTGACATCTGTGAATAAAGATTGGGATTCGGTACATCTGTACCATGAGATAAAAAAGGAACATGAAGCAATGACGGCAGCAGACAGGGAGAACGTCTCAGATTGAGCGCGCGGCCTGGAAATGGAGGAAAGTTATGCTGGAAAAGGTGGATTTGCAGAAAACGGTTGACAAGGAGACTTACAGACAGGTCAGCGAAGAGCTGGGAGAGCGCCTGGGGCTTTTGCAGAGACGCTGCAAGGCCGAAAAGATCCCGGTAATAATCGTCTTTGAAGGGCTGGGAGCAGCCGGAAAGGGTGTGCAGATCAACCGCCTGATCCAGCCGCTGGATCCCAGAGGTTTTGACGTATATGCCAGCAGGAGGCCGGGCGAGGAAGAGCGGATGCGTCCTTTCCTGTGGCGCTATTGGACGAAAACGCCGGAGGACGGCCGTATAGCTATATTTGACAGGAGCTGGTATGATAAAGTGACGGTCGACCGTTTTGATAAAATTACGAAACGCGGGGAACTGTCAGGCGCTTTTGCCGATATCACTTCGTTTGAAAAACAATTGGCGGAGGACGGCTGTGTGATAATCAAGCTGTTTCTCTATATTTCCCAGAAGGAACAGAAAAAACGCTTTGAAAAGCTGACGGAGAACAAGGAGACGAAGTGGCGTGTTTCCGACGGGGACTGGAAGCGGAACAAAGAGTATGAGAAATACCTGATGATGAATGAGGAGATGCTTGAGCATACCGATACGGGATATGCGCCCTGGACAATAATTGAGGCCACCGACAAGAATTATGCGGCTATGAAAATCCTGGCGACCGTGGCCGACCGTATGGAATATGAAGTGCATAAACGGGAAGAGGAAAAGAAGGAGGCAGGAAATGCTCCCTCTGCCGCCATGCCTCAGGATCGGTTTAAGAACGGGGTGCTGTCCGGAGTCGATCTGTCCCTGTCCATCGACAAGGAGGAGTATAAGCAGCAGGTGGATAAGCTGCAGAAAAAACTGGAGTATCTCCACAGTGAAATCTACCGGCTGAGGATACCGGTAGTGATTGGTTTTGAGGGATGGGACGCAGCCGGAAAAGGCGGAGCCATCAAGCGGCTGACCAGCCATCTGGATCCGAGAGGTTACAAGGTAAATCCCACGGCTGCGCCGAATGATATTGAAAAGGTACACCACTATCTGTGGCGTTTCTGGAACAACATGCCGAAGGCCGGCCATATTGCCATCTTTGACAGGACCTGGTACGGACGCGTCATGGTGGAGCGGATTGAAGGCTTCTGCAAAGAGGAGGACTGGCGCAGGGCATACCAGGAGATTAATGAGATGGAGTCTCATATGGCGAACTTCGGGGCTGTGGTTCTGAAATTCTGGCTCCATATCGATAAGGATGAACAGGAGCGGCGCTTTAACGAAAGAATGAACGATCCGGCCAAGCAGTGGAAAATTACCGATGAGGACTGGAGGAACAGGGAGAAATGGGATGCCTATGAGGCGGCCGTCAACGAGATGCTGGTGCGGACCTCCACCACCTACGCGCCGTGGACGATTGTGGAGGGGAATTCCAAGTATTATGCCCGGGTGAAAGTTCTCAGAACCGTAGTGGAAGCGCTGGAGGAAAAAATAAAAGAGGTTGAAAAAGAAAGCAATTCATAGTATCCTACTATTGTTATTCACTTGATGAAGGAGCGGGCAGTCTGCCCGGATTGAATTACCGGTATGGATAAAATTATTATAATCGGCGGCGGGGCGGCAGGAATTGCAGCGGCTATCGCCGCCGCTGAATGCGGAAAAAAAGCAGTTATATATGAAAAGAATGAAAAACTGGGGAAGAAGCTTTACATCACCGGAAAAGGCCGCTGTAATGTGACGAACAACTGCGATATGGATCAGCTGTTTGCCGGTGTTGTCACAAACAAGCGCTTTTTATACAGCGCGTTCTACGGCTTTACGAATACGGATATTATGGAGCTTCTGGAGGATGCGGGCTGCCGTCTGAAGACGGAACGCGGAGGCCGCGTTTTCCCCGTATCCGATAAATCCTCGGATGTCATAAGCGCCCTTTCGAAAAGATTGCGGGCCCTGGATGTGGATATCCGCCTGAATGAAGGCGTAAAGGAGCTATGGCTGGAGGAGGGCGCCTTAAAAGGCGTGATTCTGGAGCGGGGGTCCAAAAAGGAAGCGGCCTCGGCCGTTATCGTTGCGACGGGAGGCCTCTCTTATCCGACCACCGGTTCAACCGGAGACGGGTACCGCTTTGCAAAAGAGGCGGGCCACAGCGTGACCGGGACAAGCCCGGCCCTGGTTCCTTTTACCACGGAAGAGACAGTGGTTAAGGACTTGCAGGGGCTTTCGCTCAGGAATGTGGAGGTCGTCATAAGGGATGGAAAAAAGGAATTGTACCGGGATTTCGGGGAGATGCTGTTCACCCATTTCGGCGTTTCGGGTCCTGTGCTTCTCAGCGCCAGCAGCTATATTGCGAAGCGGCTTAAAAAAGGAAACGTCACACTTTCTATCGATCTGAAGCCGGCGCTTTCGGCAGAACAGCTGGATGCCAGGATTCTCCGGGACTTTGACGAGGCGAAGAACAGGCAGTATAAGAATGCGCTGAACCATCTGCTTCCCTCGAAGCTGATTCCGGTAATGATAGAAAGAAGCGGTATTTCGCCGGAGAAACAGGTTAATGAGATAACCAGAGAAGAGCGCAAGAGGCTCGCGGAAGCGGTGAAAAGCTTTACCCTGACGATAAACGGTCTCCGCGGCTTCAACGAGGCTATCATTACCCAGGGCGGGATTACGGTTAAAGAGGTAAATCCATCCACGATGGAGTCGAAGCTTCTTAAAAAACTGTATTTTGCAGGGGAGGTTCTGGATCTGGATGCCGTGACGGGCGGCTTCAATCTGCAGATTGCATGGTCGACCGGAGTTCTGGCGGGAAGAAGCGCGGCTGGGGAGGATTAAAGGTTGCTGTTACCGTTCACAGAACTGCGTTTTTGGCAGGCTGAGAACCGTAACGAACGATAATCTGCACGCTCCGCGCACAGGTCACCGCCATCAATAAAGGCTGCAGTGTGGACAGCAGCGACTAAAGTACAGGGAGGAAGACGGATTATGCCGTTTAATATCGCAATTGACGGGCCTGCCGGCGCGGGCAAAAGCACGGTTGCAAAGCAGCTTGCAAAAAATCTCGGTTATATTTATGTGGATACAGGAGCAATGTACAGGGCCATGGCCTTATATTTTCTCAGAAAAGGAATTGATAAAGACGATGCAGGGGCGATTGAAGCAGCCTGTGAAGGTGTGGAGATTTCCCTCGAATATAAGGACGGCGCCCAGCAGATCATCTTAAACGGTGAAAATGTTACAAGCCTCATAAGAACCGAGGAGGTGGGCAACATGGCATCGTCCACGTCGGTTTATGCGCCTGTCAGGAGGAAACTGGTGGAGCTCCAGAGGAAGCTTGCGCAGAGAAAAGATGTGGTGATGGACGGCAGGGATATTGGAACCTGCGTGCTTCCCGACGCCAATTTAAAGGTTTACCTGACGGCAGGCAGCCGTGTCAGGGCCATCCGCCGCTACAAAGAACTGCAGGAAAAAAATGTGGATTGCAGTCTGGAAGAGATAGAGAAGGACATTATTGAGAGGGATTACCGCGACATGCACCGGGAAATTGCGCCGCTTGCACAGGCTGAAGATGCGGTGCTTCTGGATTCCTCCGAGATGACGCTTGAGGAAGTGCTTTGCGAGATGGAAAGCCTGGTGGAGGATGCGGGCAGCAAGGGCTGCTGCGGGTGTTAATATGGATGTGACAGTTGCAAAGACCGCCGGTTTTTGTTTCGGCGTCAAACGGGCGGTGGAAAAGGTTTACGAGCAGATAGAAAAAGGAAAAACGCCGATTTACACCTTCGGGCCGATTATCCATAATGAAGAGGTGGTCCGTGATCTGGAGGAACGGGGCGTCAAAGTTCTCGAGACGGCGGAAGAACTGAGGCAGCTTACAGACGGTGTCGTAGTGATACGTTCCCATGGCGTGGGAAAAGATATTTATGATATTCTTGAGAGGAACGGAATTGAAATTATCGACGCCACCTGTCCCTTTGTAAAAAAAATTCACCGGATAGTTAGCGAACAGAATGAAAACGGCCGGCGCGTCATTATAGTCGGAAACGGAAAACATCCGGAGGTTGAGGGAATAAAGGGCTGGGGAAATGACGATACTTTAGTTATTGAAACGGCTGAAGAATTTGAAAAATTACAGATTTCAGACGGTGAAAAGCTGTGTATTGTTGCCCAGACGACATTTAACTACAATAAATTTCAAGATTTAGTTGAAAAAATTTCTAAAACGCGTTATGATATACTTGTTTTAAATACGATTTGCAATGCAACACAGGAAAGACAAGTGGAAGCAAGGCAGATAGCTTCACAGGTTGATGTTATGATTGTCATCGGAGGAAGGAACAGTTCTAACACTCAGAAGTTGTATGAGATTTGCCGAAGGGAATGTAAGGAGACTTACTATATCCAGACACTGAAAGATTTCAAACCTGAAAAGGCAGGTTCTGTGCGCAGCGTAGGTATTACAGCAGGGGCATCAACCCCGAATCAAATTATCGAGGAGGTTCATACTAATGTCAGAATTAAGTTTTGAACAAATGTTTGAAGAATCATCAATTAAGCGATTACGTGCAGGAGAGGCAGTTACCGGTCAGGTCATCGGCGTAAAAGAAGATGAAATTATTCTCAGTATCGCTGGAAGTAAGTCCGAAGGTATCATTACGAGAAGCGAATTCACGAATGAACCAAATGTGGATTTAACAACAAAGGTTTCCGTTGGAGACGAATTAGAAGTAAAGGTTCTTAAAGTAAATGACGGCGAAGGCATGGCATCCTTATCTTATAAGAGACTGGCTGCCGATAAGGGATTAAAACGCCTGAAAGAAGCATTTGAGAACAAGGAAGTATTGACAGAGAAAGTTACACAGGTAATGGAGAAAGGCCTCGTTGTTGAGGTTGAGGGAACAAGAGTATTTATCCCGGCCAGCATGGTTTCCGATACCTATGATAAAGACTTATCCAAATATGCAGGCCAGGAGATCGAATTCGTGGTAACAGAATTCAATCCGAACGGCAGAAGAAGCAGAATCATCGGCGACAGAAAACAGCTTCTGGTTGCTAAGAAAGCTGCTATGCAGAAGGAATTATTTGAGAAGATTGCTGTTGGACAGACAGTTGAGGGTGTTGTTAAGAATGTAACCGATTTTGGTGCATTTATCGACCTCGGCGGCGCCGACGGTTTACTCCATATTTCCGAGATGTCCTGGGGCAGAGTTGAGAATCCGAAGAAGGTTTTCAAGGTTGGCGATAAAGTAACCGCTCTGATCAAAGACATCAACGGCGAGAAGGTTGCATTAAGCCTGAAGTTCCCGGAGACAAATCCGTGGGCTAACGCTGCCGAGAAGTACGCTGTAGGCAATATTGTTGAAGGTAAAGTGGCACGTATGACTGATTTCGGTGCATTTGTTGAGCTGGAGCCAGGCGTAGATGCTCTGCTTCACGTATCCCAGATTTCCAGAGAGCATGTTGAGAAGCCATCCGACGTATTATCTGCAGGCCAGATCATTACAGCCAGAGTCGTGGACTTCAACGAAGCTGACAGAAAGATCAGTCTCAGCACAAAGGCTCTTGAAGCTCCGGCTGAGGCTCCTGTTGATGAAGACATCGCTGATGTTGATATCGAAGCAGTGGCAGCTCAGGAAGATGCTGAATAATCATGACCACCCGTCAAACGGGTGGTTTGCT
>NZ_KE992926.1 GCF_000466485.1 [Clostridium] symbiosum ATCC 14940
GGCAAAAGACCTTTTGACCCCAACATCATGACATGATACCAGGGTCAAAAGGTTGTAATAAAACATTAAATGAAAGGTAATACATCCCCGCGCGGCCTCTGGTATAATGTGGGTACTTAGATAACGATGTGAGGAGGATAATTATGATAAGTTCGTCAGTGAGAAAAAGCCTGGGCTGCGTCCTGATAGGCTGTATGGTATTTCTGTATGGCTGCGGGAGCAGCGGGGCGGCAGGAGGTACGGTGAATGAAACGGCCGGTACGGCGGCCGGAGTACAGAATGAAACGCAGACGGTAAGCGGGGATGGAGAGACTGCGACGGAGAACGGGGATGCGGACGGACCGTCATATTCCCAGAACGGCAGGCAGTTTGAAATTCTCGAGGTGAAGGAGAAATACCTTCTGGTAAGCGCCGTCGATATGGCATACGGACTTTATACCGCAGGCCATGGCCCGGTGCTGGAGGATGAAGACGGGAATGCGATTCAGGTGTCGGATTTGGAACCGGGCATGATCGTGGAGCTTACATGGAACGGGATGATACAGGAGAGCTATCCGGGGCAGTTTTCTTATGACAGATTGAGGCTGACGGGCCGGACCGGCAGCAGGGAACTGCTCCTTTACCAGCAGATTATCAAAGAGCTGGCCAAGAAGGATTCCGGTTTAAACGACGGGATCGGGGAATGCTATTTTGATTTTACCGGTGTTTCTTCCCTGACGGCGGCAGAGAAAGAGGGGCTTGCCTATATGGGCGGAAGCAGTTTCGGTGTTTTCGGCTCACAGGCGACGGCAGAGGAACTGGCAGAAGCCGGGATTCTGGATCGGGAGAAAGGAATTGAAAACGGGCTCCTGGTTACAATCGAGGAGATTTCTTCTGAGGGCGATACGGTTAAGTGTAATGCCAAAAAGTACAGAAGTGGTACGGGAGCCTATTACCTGTCTGATATAACGGCAGTGTATTCAGATGGAGAGTGGAGTTATAATATTGGTTCCGAAGCGATAAGCTGACAGAAAGCGTTACTATTCACGGCCCTGCTGAAAAAGCGCAGCTCCGCGAACAGTAACACGCTCCGCGATGCACAGAAACGGTAAAAAATGCCGTTTCCTGCACTTTCTGTGAAATTAAATTTATATTAAAAATGAAAGTTTGCGGCCGTCAAGGCGGCGTCTGCAATCGCGTCCATAGCCATTCCCGGCTGTCTCGCATCTCCTATGGAGAGTATTGGGACATCCGGGACGGCTTTTTTTACGTTTTCCTCTAAACGGCGGGAGCTTAAATTTTGTCTTCCCAGTGCATAAAGTATCGTACCAAAACCGTCGAAGTCCAGCTCCTTCCCGCCTTTCCGGCAGGTGACGCAGGGCAGGCAGACATTTGTAACCCGTACACCGGTTAACAGGCTGACCCGTCCCATCCTTAGACGTTCCATGACAAAATAGCGCCGGTTTTTATTCAAATCCTTTGCAATTTCAGAGCCAAGCTCAAAAACGGTGACAGGAAGGCCAAGCAAAGAGAGAGTCTCGGCTGCTTCCGTACCGATCAGGCCTCCGCCGAGAACGGCAACGGGAAGTCCGTCTGTTTGGAGTTTCACCCGGAGCGCCGGGTCCCGGAAGAGACGGTCCGCAGGATAAATGTTCTCTTTTGGCTGTCCGTCCGGAAGGCAGAGTCCGGGAATCTGCGGAACGGAAGGAGAACTGCCGCAGGCCAGAATAATGAGATCTGGATGAAACTCCGATATATTTTCCGGGGCTGCCTCCTGATTCAGAAGAATAGGAATACCTGCCTTTTGCAGCATTTCCAGGCGGAAGGAAATGATTCGTTCCATCGCATCTTTATGAGGAGGCTGCTTGGCGAGGTTGATCAGGCCGCCCGGAATGTGTTCCTTTTCCCAGATAACCGGACGGGCGCCGCGCATGGCGAAAATCCTGGCGGCTTCAAGCCCGGCAGGGCCGGCTCCGATTATCAGAATCCGCCTGTTTTCAAGCCCTTCCTCGTATGTGGGATGGAGAGACGCTTCCCTGCCCGTAAATGGGTTCTGTACACAGAAGATGGCCTTCTTGGTGATGGATTTGCGGCAGCCCTGGTTGCAGCCGAGACACCGGCAGATGGGTTCTTTGGCAGTTATCTTATTAACAAAATCGGGATCAGCCAGCAGTCCCCGTCCGACTGCGGTAAAATCGGCCGTCCCATCCCTCAGGAGTTCTTCGGCCAGCTCCGGTGAATTGATACGGCCAACTGCGATGACCGGGATCCGGACGGCGCGCTTGACACATGCAATTTCCCCGCGGTTAAAGGCATCCGGTACATCCATCGGGGCGGAGATATATTGCTCTGAGAGCGGCATTCCGATGGAAACATGGATGGCATCGGCTCCGGCGGCTTCCAGAAGGGGAGCGATCTTTACTGTTTCCTCAATGCCGCGTCCCTGCCCGCCTGGAATCCGTTCACTGGAGCTGATGCGGCAGATTACCGGAAATTCCCTGCCGCAGGCTTGTTTTATGGACGAGACAATATCACGGTAGAGCTTGCTGCGTCCCAGATAATCTACCCCGTATTCATCCGTCCGGTGATTATAATAGGGAGAAAGGAATTGAGCGATTTCATGGGCATGAGCGCCGTGCAGTTCCACTCCGTCAAGCCCTGCCTCTTTTGCGGCAAGGGCGCAGCGCGTGTAGCTCTCCGTCAATTTGAGAATATAGTCCTTTTCCATGTTATCCGGCAGCAGCAGTGCGGGATCCCGTTCTGCCTGGGCATTAGCAGGATGTATCTGTACAAAAAGCCTGCATCCGTACGAATGGCAGATACCTGCCAGGCTTTTCCAGCCGTCCAGGTATAGGGGGGAGGACAGCGCGGGCCGGGCCGGGCCCGGCGTTCCATGGGGGCTCCCCGGCATAATAATCATAGCCGCGCCTCCCCTGGCCCTGGCTCTGACATACTCTCTTAACTGTTCTGTTACGAACCCCTTGTCATCGCAGTAGTAATTGCACATCGAGGGAAATATAACCCGGTTTTTTAATGTGGTTTCCCCTATCTTTCCGGGGGTTAGAAGCTCTTTAACCATAAATTTTACCTTCCTTTTCGGATGCGTTTTTTGTGTGCTTGCCATTCTTTTAAGAATATGGTAACATGGCGGTAAGACAAAGTCAACAAATGTGAAAATATTTCACATTTGTTAAAATGGATTAGATTACTGTTCACACGGTTGTGCATCGCGAAGCGTGTTATTGTTCGCAGCACGCTGTTTTTTGGCGGGGTGTGAACAATAACAGGATTAGGGTACAGCCGTTTCTGCCGGAAAACGGCTGCAAAGACCGGATAGGAGCGAATAGAATGAATACGGAATTTCAGAGCGAGCAGATGGCTGAGATGGCTAGGCTTTATTATATGGAAGGAAGAAATCAGACGGAGATAGGAGAACGATTTGGAATCAGCCGGTTTAAGGTGGCGCAGTATATTCAGGAGGCAGCCCGCCGGGGAATTGTGGAAATCAAAATCCATACGCCTGTGAAGCGGGACGGCGGACTGGAGAAGGAGCTGAGGGAACGTCTGGGAATGAAGCACGCAGTGGTGATAGATAACAGCCGTCTTACCCATGAAGAGACTCTGGCCGGACTGGGAAAAGCGGGAGCCGGGCTGGTAAAATCATTGCTGGAGCCGGGCGTGACGCTGGGAATAGCCTGGGGGAAAACGATAGCCACGATAGCCGGCAGAATGGAAGCAGACAGAATGCTGCCGGTTCATATCGTCTCGCTGACGGGAAGCGCCGGTTTGATGAATCCGGAGCTTGATACCCAGAGACTCGCCTGGAAGGTGGCCGGCCTGTATCAAGCGGATGTCAGCCTTTTTCATATGCCGGTCTACGCTGCCGGCGAGGAAGACCGCGAAGTATTTATGAGACAGCCGGTCATAAGGGAGGCAGTGAAGCGGACGGAACAGATGAAGATTCTGCTGAGCGGAGTCAGTGCGACCTCCAGCCTGCTGAAGAACAGTAAGATATGGAAGGAATACCAAGAGCCTGAGGATAGGGAACGGGAGGCAGCGGGCAGCTGCTGCGGATATTTATTTGATGCTGACGGCAATACGGATTGCTTTCCTCTGAACCGGAAAGTAACAGGAGCCTCTCTTGCGGCCGTCCGCAGAACGGAATTTTCGATCGGCGCGGCTCTGGGCAGGCATAAAGCGCCGGCCGTCCTGGGGGCGGTACGTGCCGGGTTAATCAATGTGCTGGTCACCGATATAAACCTGGCGGGAGCAGTAATTGAGAATGGCATATCTATATAAAAAATAAAATAATAATAAAAAATATATAAGTTTTATAAAAACATCTTCTGTGCTATAATGGGATTTAAGCGGAACGGGAAAGGAAGATGCGGCATGAATCTGAAAGAACAAACTTATGTATGCGTACTGGCCGAATGCGGCAATATCACGAAGGCAGCGGACAGGCTGTATATTTCACAGCCGGCCCTCAGTATCTATATCAATAATCTGGAAAAGTCGCTTGGCACGAAGCTTTTTGAGAGGGCGGGCAAACGGTTTGTCCTGACGCCGGCCGGGGAGCTTTACGTGGAAAAAGCCAGAAAGATGCTGGAGCTTAAAAAGGAATTCGACGAGGCCATGGCTGAGATACGGGATAACAAGAGGGGGAAAATACGGGTCGGAGTGCAGCTGCGCCGTGAAACATGGCTCCTTCCCCCGGTTCTCTTTAAATTTGCCTCCGAATATCCCGGCATTGAGGTGGTAATCCGGGAGGGCAATATGTGGGAGATCAGCCAGATGCTGGAGCGGTATGAACTGGACCTGGTGCTGATGAATTCGGCTTCTGTCAGAAAAGATATGGAGTACCAGGTTCTGTTTGAGGAGGAGCTATTAATTGCCGTTCCCCAGATCCATCCGCTCAATGAGAAGGCCGTATATGTGGAGGGTTCCCGCTACAGAAACCTGGATCTCAACTGGCTGGAGGGAGAAAACCTGATTCTTCAGAATCCCAACCAGAGCATCCGCGCCGATGTCGATGCGGCCCTGAAGGATGCAGGCGTACATCCCGGGAAAATCCAGGTGATCCGGAATATTGAGACGGCCATTCAGATGACGGCGGAAGGGCTGGGAATCAGCTTTAACAGGGAAAGCTATGCGGGAAATATGAAGTACCGGAAAAAAGTGAATTACTATACAATGGGTGAATCTCCAAGGAAAACGGCGTTTGTGGCCGGTTACCGGCAGGGGATGTTTGTGCCGGAGTACATGCAGCGTTTTATAGAGCTTATCAGTGAGCAGGGAAAGGAATATATATTTTCCTAATATAAATAATAAAAACTATAAATTATACAAATACCTCCAAAGTCCGATATACTGAATGTATCAGATTGAAGGAGGTATTTTTATGCTGAAGGAAAAAGAGAAAATGTTCCGGTACATAGATGCGGTTGCCCCACAGATGGCAGCTATGTCTGATGATATTTTCGACCATCCTGAGCTGGGGCTGAATGAGTACCATGCGTTCGCACTGCTGACAGACTGGCTGGAACAGGAAGGTTTTGCAGTGGAGCGCGGTGTAGCGGGGGTGGAAACGGCATTCCGGGCAATCTATCATCATGGGAACGGCGGCCCAAACATCGGCCTGCTCTGCGAATATGACGCGCTTCCTGAAATCGGCCATGCCTGCGGGCACCAGCTTCAGGGGCCGTCCATTCTGGCAGCGGCAGCGGCGCTCAAAAATTCGGAGGCAGACGGGAATTATACAGTGACGGTATACGGCACTCCGGCGGAAGAGAGTGTCAGCGGCAAAATCATGATGCTGAAAAACGGATGTACATTTGAAGAGCTGGATGTGGCTCTGATGATGCACGGCAGCGGTGCAACCCAGGTGGATGTGAAGAGCCTGGCCCTTTCCAGGTTCAAGGTTGTCTTCCACGGCGTAAGCGCCCATGCGGCGGTAAAACCGGAGAAGGGAAGAAGCGCCCTGGACGGACTGATTATGGCCTGTCAGGGAGTGGAATTTTTACGGGAACATGTTGCGGACGATGTAAAGATGCACTATACCATTGTGAACTGTGGCGGCACACCGGCAAATATTGTTCCGGCTGTCGCTGAGGCCAGCTTCTATGTCCGTTCCTACAGCCGCAATTATCTCGATACGGTGATTGAACGGTTCCAGAAGGTACTAAAAGGCGCTGCGATGATGACGGAGACGGAAGTGGAGATAATTGAGGAAAAGGGAATTGACAGCAAAATTCCGTGCCTGGCGCTGAATGATATTCTGATGGATAATGCCTCTCAGGTGGAGGCGCCCAGAATCCGCCCCGCCAGAGAGAAGACAGGCTCCACTGACTTTGGCAATATCATGCACCGCGTACCGGGTTCCTGTATCAGGGTTGCCTTTGTAAAAGAAGATGCAGCCTCCCATTCACAGGATTACGTGGATGCCGGGAAGAGCAAAGAAGCACATGACGCGATTTCTTACGGTGCGAAGATTCTGGCCGGAGCGGCCCTGGATCTTGTGATGCAGCCGGAACTGCTGAAGGCAGTGAAACAGGAATTTGCCGACAGGATGGCTGATGAGATGAAGATGAAATAGGGGGATACAAACGTGAGTGAAAAAACAAAAAAACCATTTAAAATGCCGCATACCTTTGTTATTATCGGTATCATTATTCTTGCGGCAGTAGTCCTGACATGGATTATCCCGGCGGGAGAGTATGTGAGATTTGAAAATGCGGAAGGGATTAAGGTAATTGATCCGACGCAGTTTAGCTATGTAGACAGGACACCGGTGAATCCGTTCCTGATTCCGCTTTTTATCGTCAAAGCGTTTATCGGAAAGATTGATCTGATGCTGGTTATCCTTTTTGCCGGCGGAGCGTTCCATATGGTAACAGAGACAGGCGCTCTTCACGCAATAGTTGCAAAGCTTGCGAAGAGATTTTCCGGGAAGTTATATATTTTCATACCGATCCTGACTCTTGTATTTGCCCTTATCTGTACGACACAGGGTGTGAACCTGTTCATAGCCTTTGCGCCGATTATGGTAATGCTGGCAATGGCCATGGGGCTTGATTCCATTACCGGTGCGGCCATCATCCTTCTGGGCGGAGCCGTAGGTTTTTCCACAGGCCCGTTAAATATCAACACGACGATTGTAGCCCAGAAGATTGCGGAGCTTCCGCTTTATTCCGGTGTCGCATACCGTTTCGTCTGTTTTGCGGTATTCTATGTAGTGACCAATATCTACCTGATCCGTTATGCGATGAAGGTACATAAAAATCCGGAATACAGCCCGATGTATGATCTGGATCAGACCAGTGAATTTAAAGAAAATGCCGACCTTGAAACCTTCGGCACCATGGATTTCAGAAAAGTATTGATTATGTTCGCCTTCTTTGCATCCCTTGTCGCCATTGTGTACGGCGGTATCAAGATGGACTGGGACATGGAAGAGACGGCCGCTATCTTCTTAGGCCTGGCCGTGGTGGAAGGTGCTATTGCAGGCTTCGGCCCGTCCAAAATTTCCAAGGATTTCCTGACCGGATGTAAAAAGATGCTGGGCGCAGCCTTTATCATCGGTATGGCAAGCGCAATTTCCAGCATCATGAAATCAGGCAATATTATTGATACGGTTGTTCATGCGCTGGCCGGCGGACTGAACATGGTTCCGGCGGTTCTCCAGGCCCCGGCAATGCTGATTGCCAATACGGTTATCAACGTATTCCTTACATCAGGTAGCGGACAGGCGGCAGCCGTTATGCCGATTATGACACCGCTTGCGGATCTGCTGGGAATTACAAGACAGACTGCAGTGCTTGCTTTCAACTTCGGAGACGGATTCTGCAACTATGTGCTTCCGACCTCCACAGCCCTGATGGGAATTATCAGTGCTGCGAATATTCCTTACGACAGATGGATGAAATTCATGTGGAAGCTGTTCTTTATCTGGATGGGAACCGGTACGGTAATGCTGATTATTGCCCAGGCGATTCATTTCGGACCGATGTAAAGGTATGGAAATATAAATACTGCAGTAAGTATCAGCAGTTACAATACGGTAACGGCGGGTGTGATAGTTTTTGACTATCACGCCCGTTTTTTAATTCGTATTATGCAGAAGCCGCCTCTTTTTGTATAATAGGCTCCAACAATAACAGCAGGCGTTACTATTCGCGGACCCGCTGAAAAACGCTGTTCTGTGAACAGTAACCAGCAGGCTTCTATTGCAGGAGCGGTAAGGAGGACAGGATGAAAAAGATCACATGGAAGAATAACACGGTTAAGAGAAACACATTTAAGAAGGGCGTATTAAAAAAGAACCGGCTGGCGGCAGCAGGGGTTATATTGGCAATGGCGCTTCTGGCAGCCGGATGCGCAGGAGAAACAGGAGTACAAAAGGCAGAGGAGAGGGATGGGCAGACGACTTTGAAAATAGGCGTTTGCGCCGGCCCGTACGGAGATATGTTCACAAAAGCAGTCGCTCCCTATCTGGAGGAGAAGGGATATAAGACGGAAATAGTGGAATTTACCGACTATGTCCAGCCCGATATGGCTCTGGCGGAGGGGGAAATCGATGCAAACCTGATGCAGCACCAGGCGTATCTGGATCAGTTTGCAAAAGATAACCAGGTGGATATAGTTTCCGTAATCAATGTGCCGACACTGGGAATGGGGATCTTTTCCGATACCCGCTCCGAGCTTTCTGAACTGAATGAAGGAGACCGGGTAGCGCTTCCGGCCGATGCGGTGAATCTGGCCAGGGCGCTGCGGTTTTTAAGAGACTGCGGCGTTATATCCATCAGCAATGACATTGACGAGACGAAAGCGGGGACAGCCGATATCCTTGAAAACCCGAAAAAACTGGAATTTGTGACAATGGATGCAGCTCAGATTTCCAGAAGCCTGGACAGCGTGGCAATCGGCCTGATTCCCGGCAATTATGCGATTGCAGCCGGAATGGATTACCGGAAAGCGCTGGCTGTGGAGCGTTTGCAGGAAGAAATGAAAAATGTGATTGCCGTCCGGGCGGATGAAAAAGAGGGTGAAGGCAGTATCGGCAGCCTGTTAAAGGAAGCGGTGGAGTCAGACGCATTCAGCCGGGCAATCACGGAGGACAGCTTTTATGACGGTTTCGACAGGCCGCAGTGGTGGGAGGAAAAATGATAGAATTTGACCATGTATCCGTTACATTTCAAAACAGGGGAAAGAAATTTCATGCGGTGTCGGATGTCACCCTGACTGTGGAAACAGGAGAATTCTTCGGGATAGTCGGACCTTCCGGCGCTGGAAAAAGCACGCTTGTGCGCACCGTCAACCGGCTTCAGAGGACGGATTCGGGAAGCATAAGGATTGACGGCAGGGAGATTACAGGATTAAAGGGCCGGGCCCTCAGAGAGGAACGGCTGAAAATAGGGATGATATTTCAGCATTTTAATCTTATCATGAATGCCGATGTGGGCCGGAATATAGAATTTGCGCTTCTGGCTGCCGGGGTATCCGGCAGGAAGACAGAGGAAAGGACAAAGGAACTGCTGGCCCTGGTGGGATTGTCCGAAAAGCTCCATGCCTACCCGGCGGAGCTTTCGGGTGGGCAGAAGCAGAGAGTGGCCATTGCCAGAGCGCTGGCCAACCGGCCGGAGATTTTGCTCTGTGATGAGGCAACCAGCGCCCTGGACCCGGAAAATACGGCTGAGGTGATTGAGGTCCTGAAGCGGATTAAGGAAACGTATCCTCTTACGATTCTATTTATCACGCACCAGATGGAGGTGGCCAGGCAGCTCTTTGACCGCATGGCTGTGATGGAGAACGGCAGGATCATAGAGGCCGGTGACACCTATGAGCTTTTTACCGCTCCGAAAGAAGAGGTTACAAAGCAGTTGGTCAGTAAATCCTTCGAACTGTCGGTTCCGGAAGAGCTGCTGACCGGGGAGCGGGAAATTTTTACCGTTTCCTATTCAGGGAAAGAGGCTTATGAACCGCTTCTTAACAATATGGCGAAACAGTTTCAGGTATCCGTCAGTATTCTGGGCGGAAAAATCGAATATATCTGCCGCCGCCCTTACGGCGTGATAGTTATATCGATGGAGGGAGAGAGGGAGGAGAAGGAAAAAGCGGCCGCCTATATGAGGCGGTATGCCAAGGTGGAAAAGCGCGCCGCCGTTTTGGAGGTCAGGAGGTATGGTTATGATACAGTCGGGATTTGAGATATTGGGCAGGGAGTTTCCCAAAGCGCTGATTGAAACTCTGCAGATGATGGCGATTTCCATGGCCGTCTCGGCCGTGTTCGGACTCCTGCTTGGGTTTGTCCTGTTTCTGACTTCCAGTCCGCTTTTTTTCAGAAACAGGTTTGTTAATGCCGTATCGGGAGCCGTCGTCAATGTAATCCGGTCGATCCCCTTTGTGATACTGATGGTATTCTGTCTGCCCCTTGCGAAGGCGCTGGTCGGAACAAAAATCGGACCGCTGGCAGCGTCCGTACCTCTTTCGATAGCTGCAGTTGCTTTTCAGGCAAGGCTGGTGGAAGGTGCATTGAGGGAGGTGGATCAGGGGGTCCTGGAAGCCGCGGCAGGCTCCGGCGCCGGATTTTGGCTGATTGTCCGCCGCGTGCTACTGACGGAAGCGGCGCCTGGCCTGGTCAGGGCTGTTACCGTGACATTTGTCAGCCTGATTAGTTACTCTGCAATGGCAGGTCTGGTCGGAGGCGGAGGCATCGGCAATCTGGCAATCCAGTATGGTTACTACCGTTTTGAAACAGGGGTAATGGTGCTTACGGTTCTGGTACTGATTGCAGCCGTCCAGCTCGGGCAGGCTTTCGGCGACCGGCTGGCTGCAGCGCTTGACCGGCGTTAAGGACTGAACCGGCCTTTGGCCGCAGCGACGGACAGAGAGAGGGAGATAGATATGAGAATGAATGATAAACTCAGCATTGGAACAGGCAGAGATAGGGAGGCCGCCCCGGACATACGTACGGAGGTCCGGACGGATACAATCAGGGCGTATTTGAAAAAGAAGCTGAGAAGCGATCAGATTTTATCAGATAAAATAGATGGGAAATATTTGAGCGACGCCATGGGCAGAAGGAAGGGCGCAGCAGCTCTCGTCGTATTTCCGGAGTCGGCCGCGGAGGTTAGTTTTATTATGCGTTCTGCATGGGAGAATGAACTGCCGGTCACACCGCGGGGAGCAGGAACAAACCTGACCGGAGCCACGGTGCCGGACGGCGGCATTGTCCTTGACCTGTCCAGAATGAACCGCATTCTGGAGTTTGATCCGGATACATTTACCGCGACCGTGGAGCCAGGGGTTTTGCTGGCCGATTTTCAGAGTTATGTGGAGGAAAAAGGATATTTTTATCCCCCGGATCCGGGAGAGAAGCAGTCCACAATAGGAGGAAATATCAGTACTAATGCCGGAGGAATGCGGGCGGTAAAATACGGAGTGACCAGAGATTACGTGATGGGGCTGGAACTTGTGAAGGCGGACGGCACTGTGATTACGGTGGGCAGCAGAAACAGAAAGGACAGCTCGGGACTGAACCTCACAAATCTGTTAATCGGTTCCGAGGGGACGCTGGCGGTTATTACAAAATGTATACTGCGGCTGCTTCCAAAGCCGGAGTATTCCGTTTCAGCCCTGGTTCCCTTTCGGACGCTGAGAGAGGGGATCGCAAGTGTGCATACCCTGTCAGCCTCCGGGACGGCGCCTACGGCGGTTGAGTTTGTGGAAAAGGATGTGGTAAGGCTCGGAGAGGAGTTTATCGGGGAGAAGTTTCCGCCCTGTGACGCAGCCTGTTACCTGATTCTGACCTTTGACGGGAGCCGGACGGGGGTGGAAGAGGACCTTAAAAAGGCTGAAACAGTACTGCGCCGGTCTGGCGCGTCCGGTTTTCTGGTTCTGGATGAAGCGGAGCTTGCAAAGCGTGTCTGGAAAATCCGCGGGGCTCTGGTAAAGGCCGTGGAGGCAGTCAGCATCCAGGAGCCGGTGGATGTAGTCGTGCCGATCGACCGGATTGAAGAATTTGTAACCTTCTGCTCTGGACTGCAGAAGGAGACGGGAATCGGGATGGTAAGCTTCGGTCATGCCGGGGACGGGAACGTCCATCTCTGTGTAGTCAGGGGGGATATCCCACAGGAAAGATGGGAAACAGAGCTTTCTGCCGTCCTGGCGCGCATCTACAGCAAAGCAGAAGAACTGGGAGGACTTATATCGGGGGAGCATGGGATCGGGCTGGCAAAAAAGCGGTATTTTGAACATGCCTCGTCGCCGGAGGTGCTGGAATTGATGAGAATGATTAAACAATCCTTTGACGGGAAGGGCATACTGAATCCGGGGAAAAGCTACCTTGAATCATAGCGTGTCTGAAAGAGCGCTTGTAAAACAGGCGCCGGGCATTATATAATTGGGAGAGAAAAAATCCGCAGAAAGGATCGTACCCGGTATGACATTACAGCAGCTTAAATATATAGTGGCAGTTGCGGAGCAGAAATCCATGCGCCGCGCTGCCGATGCCCTGTATCTCTCACAGCCCAGCCTCTCCAATTCCGTCAGGGAGCTGGAGGGGGAGATAGGCCTTACCCTGTTCCGCCGTTCCAACAGGGGGATTGAACTTACGGCTGAGGGGGAAGAGTTCCTGAGCTATGCAAGACAAATTCTGGAACAGTACCGTCTTATGGAAGCGCGGTATATAGAGCGGAAAGCTTTTAAAAAGAAATTCAGCGTCTCCATGCAGCACTATACCTTTGCAGTGGAGGCGTTTATCCGGCTTGCCGGGAAATTCGGCATGGACGAGTACGAATTTGCCGTCCACGAGACGAAAACGTTTGAAGTAGTGGACAATGTGAAACGCCAGAAAAGTGAGCTGGGGATTATTTACCTAAACGATTTTAACAGAAAAGCCCTGGAAAAAGTGCTGAAAGACAATGAACTGGAGTTCCATGAGATGTTTACCTGCGGCATTTTTGTCTATCTGTGGAAAAACCATCCCCTTGCCGGCAGGACGGAAATATATTTCGAGGAACTGGAGGAATATCCCTGCCTCTCCTTTGAACAGGGGGAACAGAATTCATTCTATTTTGCCGAGGAAGTATTCAGCACCCGGGAATATAAGCGGATCATCAAGGCGGATGATCGGGCCACGCTCCTGAATCTGATGGTTGGGCTGAACGGCTATACACTCTGCTCCGGTATTATCTGCCGGGAACTGAACGGTAATGAATATACGGCCGTACCATTAAGGACAGAGGATGTGATGCATATAGGATATATTAAAAAGAAAAAAATACCGATCAGTTATATTGGTGAGATGTATATCAGGGAACTCGAGGAGTACCGGAAGGATATCCTGTAAAACACCGGGGACCAGTTAAGCAGATGAGGACGCCGCCGGTACAGCGGACGGGGTTGGGTTGGGTATTATTTCTGCGGAAGTAAAACCTTGTCTTTTATTGAAATATATAGTAAACTAGCTAGAGTATGTCTTAAAATTCGTCATCTGCACGCCTCGCTTCGCGGCATATTTGACGGAAAGCGATTTTCAGACACGCTAGGGATATGTATATTTATAAAGGAGAATGGTAATGGGCAGAGAGAAATTTTCATCACGTCTTGGTTTTATTCTGATTTCCGCAGGCTGTGCCATCGGTCTTGGAAATGTCTGGCGGTTCCCGTACATAGTTGGACAGTACGGCGGAGCAGCCTTTGTTCTGATTTATGCAGTCTTCCTTGTGCTTTTGGGACTTCCGATTATCGTTATGGAATTTGCGGTGGGAAGAGCCAGCCAGAAGAGCGCGGCGCTTTCATTCGACGTATTGGAGCCGAAGGGAAGCAAATGGCATTTTGAGAAGTGGTTTGCAATGGCAGGCAACTACATTCTGATGATGTTTTATACAACGGTAGCAGGATGGCTGTTCCTGTACTTTGTCAAAATGGCGGCAGGTGATTTTGCCGGCCTGGATGCGGACGGAGTGGCGGGAGAGTTTAATGCGATGCTGTCCAATCCTTCATTGATGATCGGTTTCATGGTTCTCTGTGTCGTATTCTGCTTTTCCGTCTGTGCGATGGGACTTCAGGGCGGCGTTGAGAAAATAACAAAGCTGATGATGGTCAGCCTTCTGGTGTTAATGGTTGTGCTGGCAATTAACTCCGTACGGATGGAGGGAAGCCGTCCGGGCCTTGAATTCTATTTAAAACCTGATTTTAACAAGATAAAAGAGACTGGAATCGGAGAGGTGGTGTTTGCCGCCCTGGGGCAGTCCTTCTTTACGCTGAGCATCGGGATCGGAGCCCTTGCAATCTTCGGCAGTTATATCGGCAAAGAGAGAAGACTGACGGGCGAAGCCATCAATGTTACAATTCTTGACACCTTTGTGGCTTTTATGGCTGGCCTGATCATTTTTCCGGCCTGCTTCGCTTATAATATTGAACCGGGACAGGGACCGAGCCTGATATTTATCACGCTTCCCAATGTGTTTAATAATATGCCAGGCGGAAGATTCTGGGGAACCCTGTTCTTCCTGTTTATGTCGTTTGCGGCGGCGTCTACGGTGATTGCCGTATTCCAGAATATCGTTTCCTTTGCAACGGATCTCACGGGCTGCAGCGTGAAAAAGGCGGTTGTTGTAAATATGATAGCCGTAACCCTTTTATCCCTTCCCTGTGTTCTGGGATTCAATGTCTGGAGTAATGTGACACCTTTCGGACCGGGCTCTACGATCCTTGACCTGGAAGACTTTATAGTCAGCAACAATCTGCTTCCCCTGGGAAGCCTCGTTTACCTGCTGTTTTGTACAAGCCGTTATGGCTGGGGCTTTAAGAATTTCCTTGGAGAGGCCAATGAAGGAAAGGGCATCAAATTCCCGGTATGGGCCAGGGTTTATGTATCCTATATCATTCCGGTCGTTGTGCTTTATATCTTCGTACAGGGCTACTGGTCTAAATTCTTTGCATAAATAATTAATTCAATAGTATAAATTACCGACAAGAGGAAAAAGCTTCTGCTTTCCTCTTGTCTTTTTTTGATGGTGGTGACCTGTGCGCGGAGCATACAGATATCTGCAGATATCGTTGTTGGAAGAGAATTCCGGATCTATCACGGTAGTTGTACAGGCTGAAGATGCGGCTAATAGTCAGATGTCGTGTGCTTTGTTGAACTATTAAATAAATATTATCGATAATCATCAAAATACACAGAAAATATCTTGACAAATCCGATACACGGTGATATAAAATAGATAAAATTAAAGTTTAGCACATTAACTATAAAGAAGCTAAATATAAAAGAGTATAAATATAAAAGCAGATAAATAATCAAAGACGGAGGGAAGAGAATGTATAATTTTGATGTGCTTTTAGAACGCAGACATACGGACAGTACAAAGTGGGATGCAATGGAGCGCGACTACGGCCGGGATGATCTGATGCCGTTCTGGGTGGCGGATGCCGATTTTCCGGTGCTGCCGGAGATTAACCAGGCGCTTCAGGAACGTTCCGGCGAGGGGATGACGTTCGGATATACATTTGCAGGGGAGAGGTATTACAACAGTATTATTGCCTGGAACCGGGAACGCCATGGGCTGGAGCTTGAAAAGGAATTTCTGATTCCGGCGCCGGGAGTGATTACGGCTTTATCGGTGGTCCTGCTGTCGGTTGCAGAGAAGGGAAATAAAATCCTGGTAAATCCTCCTGTCTATTCGCCGTTTTTTACCGTAGTGAAAGGTCTTGGATATGAGCTGTTCGAGTCGCCGCTTTTGTATAACGGCGAATCCTATGAGCTGGATTTTGAAGATATCGAAAAGAAATTTAAAGAGGGAGTCAGTATTTACATATTATGCAGCCCCCATAATCCTGTGGGCAGAGTCTGGAAGGAAGAGGAACTGAAGCGGCTTTCGTCCCTTTGCAAACAGTACGGGGTGCTGATTATCTCCGATGAGATCCATTACGATATTGTATACCCGGGTCATCGCCACCTCTCGATTTTAAATGTAGATGAGGATGCGGTGATGATCACGGCTCCCAGTAAAACGTTCAATATTGCCGGGCTGAAATCTTCAATTATTATTATCAAAAACAGGGAGCTGCGTGAAAAGGTAGGTAATTTTGCAGCCAGTATGCACTTATATATCAATCTTTTCGCTTACCGCGCCACGGAAATGGCCTATGAAAAAGGAGGCCCGTGGGTTGATGAGATGATGGCCTATCTGGAAGAGAACGCACGCTTTGTGGTCGGTTATATTACAAAATATCTGCCGAAAGTCAAAGTGGCCATGCCGGAAAGCACATATCTGATGTGGATGGATTTTTCGGGCTGCCGGTTTACGCAGGAAGAGCTGTTCCTGAAAATGAGGGATGAGGCCAAGGTGGCTTTAAATTTCGGCGCAGAGTATGGAAGCGGTTATGAGCAGTTTGTCCGCCTGAATATCGCATGCCCCCGCCGATATCTGGAAGAGGGGATGGAGCATATTAGAAATTCACTGGCTAATAAATGAAAATGACGGCAAAACAGGAGAGAATGCAGGAATTTAAAGAATGGAGGAGGTCTTATGGAACGGAAACAGGTAGGTTTCAGGTTTTTATCCGAACCTGACATGATCAAAGCAGGGGTGCTGGATGTAAAAAAATGCGTGGAGGTTATGGACGACACTTTTAAGCTTCTGGGAGCCGGGGATTTTGTGATGGGCGGCTATAACCAGAGCAGCCACGGCTGTATGCTGTGGTATCCGAAGGACACGCCGTTTCCCAATATGCCGGTTGCAGGGCCAGACAGAAGGTATATGGCAATGCCGGCTTATATCGGGGGCAGATACAACTGCTGCGGCGTGAAATGGTACGGGTCGAATATCACAAACCCGAAGGAGAGGGGGCTTCCCCGTTCGATTCTGATGGTGGGTCTGAATGATGTGGTGACCGGGGAGCCGTTAGCCATCATGTCGGCGAACCTGTTAAGCGCAATGCGGACAGGCTGCGTTCCGGGAGTGGCGGCCAAATATCTGGCCCGCAGGGATGCAAAGTCACTGGGCGTTATCGGCTGCGGCGTTATCAGCAGGGCCTGCGCAAGGGGAATCCTGAACAGTATGCCCGGGGTAAAGAGGATGTATCTGAATGATATCGTGAGAGCCAGCGCGGAGTCGTTTGCGGAGGAATTCAGAAAAGAATACGATATAGAAATTATTATCAAAGAGGATTTGAAGGAAGCGGTGACTGATTCGGATGTTATCAGTGTCGCGGCGGCAGGGCCGGTTCCTGTTGTGATTGATAAGGACTGGCTGAAACCGGGCTGCCTGTTTACTGCGACGGGACATGCCGAGCTTTCGGAAGAATGCTGGATGGAAAACCAGGTGGTTTTCGATTACTGGCCCATGCATGAGGTCTGGTACGACGAGGGGAAGATGCATCCGGACGGAATAGAAAGCACAAAAGACTGGGCGCCAAGCTACCAGATGCTGAAACTGCTGGATCAGGGAAAGGTGAAAGCGGAGGATATGCTGAGCCTGAGTGATGTGGCTGCGGGAAAGGTGAATCCCCGAAAGTCCGAGGAGGAAAAAATCCTGTTTATTTCGGGCGGACTGCCTGTGGAAGACGTTTCCTGGGGTTACACCCTTTTTGAGGAGGCGGCCAGACAGGAGCTGGGGACGATGCTGACGCTGTGGGAACAGGCACATTGGTTGTAGGGTTTTAATGGTGTGTTGTGGATTGTGGCTGTGGGCGAAGATAAGGTCTGCGGAGCACACTCTCGCTCCCTGGAATGCATAATGGATACTCGAAAATACCTCGTCAAGCACCGATGGATTCCAAAGGCATCCGCAGACTTTATCTTCCCCTCCGCCCCAAAGGAAGGTTTTCGTCGGGACGAAAGACTCCGGCCAAGTTCGTCGGCCCGTCCACTGGCCTGCGGCGGCTGATTGTCTCGCGCTTTAAGTGTGGGGATGGGGAGAGGTATCGGAGTTCGCTCAGTATATGGGGCTGTTTTGGGTGGAGTTTTTCTGACATTTTTCTGAGAGCGTCTGAATGGTTATTTATTAATTTTAATATACAGAAAAGGAGAGGTATCATGAAAAAAACAAAGTTATTTCTGGCAATGGTTTTGGGGCTGTGTTTGCTTTCTGGCTGTGCGGGTAAAAGTGATGTGCCGTCGGATTCGGGAGGCGGAGGAGGCGGTCAGGCTCAGTCGGGGGAGACGGCCGCTGAAAATGCGGCGGTAAAGGATGAGGTGACTGTGGTATTGAAGGGTGAGCCGTCTAATATCGATCCTCATGGTAATACGGAGCTGGTGGCGATGACGACCCAGGTGCAGATCTTTGAAACACTGGTCAAAAAGGATGAGGAAGGAAATATTGTTCCGGGTCTTGCCGAGAGCTGGGAACAGGTGGATGACAAGACGATCCGCTTCAAACTGCGCGATAATGTATATTTCCACAATGGGGAGAAGATGACGGCTGACGATGTGGTATATACGATACAAAGGGCGACCAAAAAGCCGTCCAGCGCTTCAATATTTGCATCCTTTGACGCTGAAAACACAAAGGCCGTCGATGAACTGACCGTGGATGTGGCGACAAAAGCCCCGTTTGCAGCGGTGTACAATTATCTGACTTCCACGAGAGGCGGTATTGTGAGCAAAAAGGCAGTGGAGGAAATGGGGGATGACCAGTTCGGACGCAGTCCTGTGGGAACCGGGCCATTTGCATTTGATAACTGGGTGAGCGGCACCAGCATCACGCTGAAGCGCAATGACAATTACTGGGGAGAAAAACCGGCATATTCCACTCTGACCCTCAAATTTATCACGGAGACAGCCAACAGGGCGCTGGAGATAGAATCGGGCAATGCCGATATCGTACTGGATCCGGATACGGGAGATTTGGACAGGCTGGCTGAGACAGACGGGCTGAAGGTCGTTTCGGGAGACAGCTACGGTATATCTTACATTGTATTTTCCATGGATGACAAGGTGCTAAGCGACGTGAGAATCAGGCAGGCACTTTCCCTGGCTCTGGATCTCGATTCCCTTGTGGAGACGGTTTATGGAAATTATGCAACGGTCAGCGAGAGCGTGATGCCGTCCACAGTCTTTTCCTATAAGTCTCAGGGCAGACACGAATATAATGTGGAGAAGGCAAAAGAACTTCTGGCAGAGGCGGGATACGGAAACGGGCTTACGATCGAGCTGAACCTTCCAAACGGCTCCGAGCAGCAGAATATCGGTGTGATTGCCCAGAATATGTGGAAAGAGATCGGGGTTACGGCCAATATTTCCACAGCATCCACTTCCGAGATTATTGCAGCAGGGCGCCGCGGCGACAATCAGGTCACAATCATGGCGGCCACCTATTCCACGGGTGATCCGGGTCATGCTCTTGCAGATTTTGATACGAGAAGCGACGGCTTCTTCCGTCCGGTAGATAAAAAGATTGATGAACTTCTGGATAAGGGCAGCGCAGCTTACGATACGGCTGAGCGGGCGGCTGTCTATGAAGAGCTGCAGGATTACATCTATCACCAGTACTATATGATAGGCGTGGCCAATAAGACGGTAAACTATGTAATCACGGACAAGGTTCAGAATTTCTACTGCGATCCCGGAGATATTCCTTCATTCGCCGGCGTGACTGTTACTGAATAACTGTAACGAATAATTAAAATGGCAGGAGCCGTCTGAAAGGCTCCTGCAGGTACGGGAGGTAAGCAGAATGGATAAATTAATCATAAATAACATGACGTGGCCCGAATTAGAGGCAGAAATGGAACATATCAAGGTTGCTCTGGTACCGGTGGGCTCCTGCGAGCAGCATGGACCCAACACCACGTTCGCGACGGATGCCGCCAGAGCGGCGGCCTACGCAGAAAAGCTGGCCGTGCGATGCAAAAATAAAGTAGTGGTCTTTCCCTGTGTAAATTACGGCCTGTCTCTGCACCACATGGATTTTCCGGGCACGGTGACCCTCCAGGTGGAGACAATGATGCATCTGCTGGTGGATATCGGCGTATCCATTGCACAGCACGGCATACGCAAGATTCTGTTTCTGAATGCACACGGAGGCAATTTTCCGGCTCTTGAAGGCGCAGTTATCAGTCTGAAACAAAATCATGAAATTGACGCTTACTGGTCGGCAGTCGGCTCGGAGATATCGCTGGGCGGACTGACGGGACTTCCAAAGCTTAACGGACACGCCTGTGAGGTGGAGACCAGCTCCTGTCTCTATCTGTGCCCGGAGACGGTGCGCAGTGAGCGCGTTCCCGGCATTATACAGGACAGCATGCTCACACACGATTCCTTCGTAAAGGGAGGCGCTGCCTGGAGCTGGAAAAACGACGCGTCGCTCAACGGGGCGCTGGGAGATGCCAGAAAAGCCACCTATGAGATAGGAAAGAAAATGACGGAGGACTCCCTCGATTATATGGAGAAGATTGTAGATGAGATTATCGGACGTCCGTAACAGTTCATGCTGTCTGAACTGCTACGAACAGCGAACGAAGGAGTACTGATTCTATGAGCAAATTTATATTAAAACGAATATTGGCGCTGATTCCCGTAATGCTGGGCGTCTCTCTGATTATTTTCAGCCTCCTGTATTTTACGCCCGGAGATCCGGCGGAATACATGCTGGGGATGGACGCCACCCAGGAAAATATTAATGCGCTCCATCATGAACTGGGATTGGATCAGCCGTTTCTTGTACAGTATTTCAATTACATAAAAAATATCGTGACGAAATTTGATTTTGGAAAATCCTACACGACAAAGCAGTCGGTATCCATCGAGATCCTCCAGAGGGTTCCGGCCACTGTAACGCTGGCGGTATTAAGTGTCTCCTTTGCCACAATCATCGGTGTTGTCACAGGAGTGATTGCGGCAGTAAAGCAATATTCCATTTTCGACAAAATCGCCACGGTATTTGCCCTGACCGGCGTGTCCATGCCAAACTTCTGGACAGGACTGATGCTGATCATTATTTTTGCCGTTAATTTCAAGGTGCTGCCGCCCTCGGGTTTTGATACGCCACTGCACTGGATTCTGCCCTCCCTGACCGTGGGAATGGCGTCGAGCGCGACCATTATGCGCCAGACCAGATCGGCAATGCTTGAGGTAATCAGGCAGGATTATATCACAACGGCCCGGGCCAAGGGACAGAAGGAAGTCGTGATCGTGTTCCGCCATGCGCTGCGGAATGCGCTGATTCCGATTATCACCGTGGTGGGAATTTCCTTCGGCGGTATGCTGGGAGGAGCAATCCTGGCGGAATCCATATTCTCGATTCCGGGGATCGGAAAGCTGATGGTGGACGCCATCAATGTAAAGAATTACCCGATGGTTCAGGGCGGCGTTCTCTTTATCGCATTTGCCTTCTCTATCGTGAATCTTCTGGTGGATATTCTGTATGCCTTTGTAGATCCGAGAATCAAATCCCAGTATACCTCGACGCGCAGAGCGCGCCCATGCGCAGCGTTCAGTCACGGGAATTCATGCGGGTATAAAAATTCCGGCACAAAAGCCGTGCCGGATAAGGCTGAATCGGCGACTGTTGCCGGCACGGCCGGCCGCGAAACGGCAGAAGAAGATAAGGAGGAATAGGATATGGGCAGTACAGCAGAACAGACGACGAACGGCATGCCGGATTATTCCTCCATAAAAAAAGAAGGACTTTTCAGGCAGACATGGAATGGACTTAGGAGGAACAGGCTGGCCATGTTCGGATTGGCTCTGATAGTAATTTTGGTGCTGATAGCCGTTTTTGCCGACTTCATCGCTCCCTTTGGGGTGGATGAACAGGATTTGACCGGGAAGTTTTTAAAGCCAGGCGGCAGGCATCTGTTCGGGACGGATGAATTCGGCCGTGACATCTTCAGCCGGATTGTGTATGGGAGCCGTTATTCCCTTATGATAGGGGCCGTGGCTGCGACTCTGTCGGCAGTTATCGGAATGATTGCCGGTTCCCTGGCAGGCTTTTACGGAGGACGGACCGACAATATCCTGATGCGCCTGATTGATATTATGCTGGCGATACCCAGCACGCTTCTGGGAATATCGATCGTGGCTGCCCTGGGAAACGGGATACGCAACGTCATCATAGCGGTGGCTATCGGAGCTGTCCCTGCCTATGCAAGAATCGTCCGGGCGTCAATTCTGTCGGTTAAGGAACAGGAGTATATTGAGGCGGCGCGCTCCATCGGCGCCTCTGATTTCAGAATCATTATGAAGCATATCCTGCCAAACTGCCTGGCCCCGATTATCGTACAGATTACGATGAGCGTGGCCAAGGCAATCCTGGAGGCATCGGCCCTCAGCTTTATCGGACTGGGTGTCCAGCCGCCGTCGGCGGAATGGGGGGCCATGCTCTCGGCAGGCCGTGCCTACATAAGAAAGGCATGGTGGATTGTCACCTTCCCGGGGCTTGCCATTGCCATGATTATTTTCGGACTGAATTTGTTCGGGGACGGTCTGAGGGACGCCCTGGATCCCAGACTTAAAACGTAAAGGAGGAGGAAAATGAGCGAAAATATTTTGTCGGTCCGCGATTTGTCGGTTCACTATGTCAAGGAAAAAAACGTGGTGAAGGCGGTGAATCACCTGACGTTTGATCTGGTGGCCGGGGAGACTCTCGGACTTGTGGGAGAGACGGGGGCCGGGAAGACAACGACGGCCCTGGCGATTATGAACCTTGTTCCGAATCCGCCCGGCCGGATTGCAGGCGGTGAAATTATATTCCAGGGAGAAAATGTCCTGAAAAAATCAAGGCACGAGCTGAGAAAAATGAGGGGCAGGGAAGTCTCAATGATCTTTCAGGATCCCATGACCTCATTGAACCCGGTGATGACGGTGGGAGAGCAGATTGCGGAGGTGGTGCGCCTGCACTCTCATTGCTCGGCAGCGGAAGCGGCCGTGCGTGCCCAGGAGATGCTCCGGATGGTGGGAATCAATGAGGAACGCTATCAGGATTATCCGCATCAGTTTTCAGGCGGTATGAAGCAGAGGGTGGTAATAGCCATTGCACTGGCCTGCAATCCCAAGCTGCTGATTGCGGATGAGCCGACGACGGCGCTGGATGTAACGATCCAGGCTCAGGTTCTGGAGATGATGACGGAACTGAAAAACAAACTGAATACATCGATGATCCTGATTACACACGATCTCGGCGTCGTCGCCCAGGTCTGTGACAAGGTTGCGATTATGTACGCAGGTGAGATTGTCGAGTACGGCAATCTGGAGGATATTTACGAGCAGGGGGAGCATCCGTATACCATCGGGCTGTTTGGTTCCATTCCGGATCTCGATAAGGATACGGAGCGCCTCAGTCCCATCGCAGGCCTGATGCCGGATCCCACGAATCTTCCTGCCGGATGTTCCTTCAGTCCCAGATGTCCGCATTGCACGGATAGGTGCCGAAACGAAGACCCGCCCATCAGGGAAACTGTGCAGGGGCATATGGTGAAATGCCACCTGATTCACACGAACAAGAACAGACAGGACACCGTGCGGCAGGAGCCTGACGGCAGCGCACGGCAGGACGACAGGGGAGGGAAATAAGATGGCGAAGCTGCTCGAGGTAAAAGGTTTAAAAAAATATTTCAATACCCCCAAGGGAATGCTCCATGCGGTTGACAATATTAACTTTACCCTGGATCAGGGAAAGACGCTGGGTATCGTCGGAGAATCGGGCTGCGGTAAATCGACGCTGGGCAGAGTGCTTCTTCACCTGCTGGAACCGACGGAGGGAAGCATATGGTTTGACGGGAAAGATATCTCGCATCCGGACCGCCATTTAATGAAGGAGCTGCATCAGGAGATGCAGATGATTTTCCAGGATCCGTATTCCTCCATTAATCCGCGTATGACAGTCAGTGAGATTATCGGAGAACCGCTTAAAATATTCAAAATATGCTCCTTGGCGGCTGATTATGACCGTGAGGTGGCAAAGCTGATGGATACGGTGGGGCTGGCCGGCCGCCTCTATAACACCTATCCCCATGAACTCGACGGCGGCCGCCGCCAGCGCATCGGCATTGCCAGGGCATTGGCTCTGAATCCGAAATTTATTGTCTGCGATGAACCCGTATCGGCCCTGGATGTATCAATCCAGGCCCAAATCCTGAATCTGATGCAGGATCTCCAGGAGGAAAGGGGGCTTACCTATATCTTTATCACCCACGATTTATCGGTGGTAAAACATATATCGGATCATATCGGCGTCATGTATCTGGGACAGATGGTGGAGATGTGTGAATCCAAAGAACTGTTCAGAAACCAGCTCCATCCCTATACCAAGGCGCTCCTTTCGGCAATTCCAAGGCCTAAAATCCATCAGAAGACAGAGCGGATTCTCCTTCGGGGCGAAATCACATCTCCGATTAATCCGGGCGAAAAATGCCGTTTTTGCAGCCGCTGTATTTATGCGCAGGAACGGTGCTCCACGTCAAGTCCCCGGTTGGCGGACGCCGGGAACGGCCATTCGGTTGCCTGCCATTACTGGAGGGAGATTGCAGAGGGAAGCCTTAAGGCTCAGGAGGCAATATGAGCCGCCCGTCCGTCACATACATAAACCAGCTTGCCTATGCGGACGTACCGTATCCTACGACCCTGAATCCGGGAGACGTTCTGAGGGAGCCGTATCCCAGCGTGGCCAGGGCCGGCTGCGGCCTGTGCTGCGTCTGCATGATGGTGGAGTTCCTGACGGGAGAGAGGCTTTCCGTGGAAGCGTGTATAAATCTTTCTATCCGGGCCGGAGCCAATTATTACGGCACCGATATGAACCGGCTTGGAAGAGCCGCAGCAAAGCGGTTTAACCTGGAGATGGAGGTGTCGCAAAGCGTTGAAACACTGGAGCTTTGGCTGGAGGCAGGAGGGTGCGCAGTGATTCATGCAGGCAGGGAACACGGTCTCTTTTCCGACGGCGGCCATTATCTTTTTGCAGACGGGCTCAGTATGGAAGCGGACTGGGAAGGCGGAGGGGCCGCAATGAAAATATGGCTCCTAGATCCTTCGTTTACAGAACAGAAATACGAGAGGCCGGACCGGCGGGGGAGGGTGGAACTGAGGGATTCCCATATCCTTGCCGGTGCGGAGCTTGTGAAAGAGGAGTGTGCAAAACGCAGTCCGTCTTTTTACCTATTTAAACAGCGGGGGTAGGAAACATGTCAGAACAATTGGTAAAAGAAGAGCTGTATCTTCAGATTATGGACGGCCTGGAGAAAAGCTGCCGTCTGATGGCAGCCTACGACGAAATGCCCCATGAATACGGGGACAGTATTTTATACCAGGTGGAATCCCACACGATTGAACGGATTGGGATCACGCCTGGGATTACTTCCTCGGAACTGTCGGCCGGGATGAACAAAACCCCCAGCGCCAGCTCCCAGATTATCAGGAAGCTGAGGAAGAAGGGGCTTGTGTTCCAGAAACGCAATAAAGACAACAACAGGGAGTACAACCTGTTTCTGACGGATTACGGCTGGAGAATCTATAAAGCCCATGCCGCCGTGGATGAGGAGTGCGGCAGAAGAAAGCTTAAGCAGCTTTCGGTTTTCAGTGAGGAGGAGCTGCGCACCTACTTAAAAATACACAATGTAATTAACGAGGGGTTTGAGGCGGATGTCAGGCAGGCGGGGAAAATTTCCGACGCCCTGTCAAAAGTGGGGTTTCCTGTGGCGCAGGAGTAGAAAAGGTGGAAATAATTGTTAAATTAAAATACGAAGAAAGGGCTGCTGTGGTAAATTTATGGCAGCTTTTTTTGTCGTTTCTGTATGAAAGACCTTACAAAAAAAATAAATTTTGTATTAATTTTTATACAAAATTCGGTCGATTATCTTAAAGTTTCCAATTGTTAAAAACTTTTTCCTATGATATACTATACGCGATAGCTTTTAACCCTGGAACTGATAAAAAATTCACGAAAATATGACAAAAAATTCACATCCAGGGTGCGAAAATCAAACTAGAGAAAGAGGGTTTATTTGATGGGTTTGGCTACATTTATAGGCGGCATTCATCCTTATGAAGGAAAAGAACTGTCTGAGGATAAACCAATCCAGTTCATCGTTCCTGAGAAGGGCGAGGAGATGGTATATCCGCTGTCCCAGCATATTGGCGCTCCTGCAAAACCACTGGTTGCCAAAGGCGATCAGGTGCTTAAGGGTCAGATTATAGCAGAAGCAGGAGGCTTCATTTCCGCCAACGTATTAAGTTCTGTTTCCGGTACGGTAAAGGGGATCGAACCAAGGCTGGTGGCGAATGGCGCAATGGTACAGTCTATCATCGTAGAGAACGATGGGGAAGAAAATGCGATTGAAGGTTTTGGTAATGCGAGGGATTACACGAAGCTTTCAAAAGAAGAGATCAGAAATATTATTAAAGAGGCCGGTATCGTCGGCCTGGGCGGAGCCGGCTTCCCAACGCATGTGAAGCTGACGCCAAAGGATGAGGCTGCCATTGATCACGTAATTGTGAACGGCGCAGAGTGTGAGCCTTACCTGACCAGCGACTACCGTGTGATGATGGAACGTCCGGAACAGATTATCGGCGGACTGAAAGTGATCCTTCAGTTGTTCGACAATGCCAAGGGAATCATAGGCATAGAGAATAACAAACCGGAAGCGATCAAGAAGCTGACGGAGATGGTGAAGGACGAGCCGAGAATTGAGGTATGTCCGCTTCTCACCAAGTATCCGCAGGGAGGCGAGCGTACGCTGATTTACGCCGTAACGGGAAGAGAGATCAATTCTTCCATGCTGCCGGCAGACGCAGGCTGTGTTGTAGACAACATTGACACTGTGGCTGCTATTTATGATGCTGTCTGCAATACCACGCCGCTGCTGCGGAAGATTATCACAGTGACGGGCGATGCAGTGGCAAATCCTCAGAACTTCCAGGTAAGGCTTGGAACGAACTACAAGAGGCTGTTAGAGGCAGCAGGCGGATTTAAACAAGAACCGGAGAAGATGATTTCCGGCGGACCGATGATGGGCCAGGCTTTATTCAGCCTTGACTTCCCGGTTGCCAAGACATCTTCCGCACTTACTACATTCACAAAAGACCAGGTTGCAGCGATGGAGCCGACTCCGTGTATCCGCTGCGGCAAGTGCGTGGACGTATGTCCGGAGCACCTTGTGCCGCAGATGATGATGGACGCCGCAGAGCGCCATGATATGGAGAAATTCCAGAAGCTGGACGGGATGGAGTGCGTGGAATGCGGCTGCTGTGCATATACCTGCCCGGCCAAGAGACCGCTGACACAGGCATTCAAAGAGCTGCGCAAAGCAGTGGCGGCCAGCCGCAGAAAGTAGGAGGTGTGAAGAAATGGGAAAATTATTTAACGTATCGTCATCACCTCACGTAAGGAGCAGCCACACCACCCAGGCAATCATGTTTGACGTGGCAATCGCAATGCTCCCTGCGTCAATTTACGGTGTATGGCAGTTCGGTATGCACGCACTTCTTGTTCTGATTGCAACAGTGGTATCATGCGTGCTTTCCGAGTATATTTTTGAAAAACTGATGAAAAAACCAATCACTGTTTATGACGGCAGCGCCGTTGTAACCGGTATGATTCTCGCGCTCAACATGCCGCCCCAGATTCCTGTCTGGATGCCGTGCCTGGGCGGCGTATTCGCCATCATCATTGTAAAACAGATGTACGGCGGCCTTGGACAGAACTGGATGAACCCGGCTCTGGCAGCAAGATGCTTCCTGCTTATTTCCTTTGCAGGAAAGATGACCACATTTACAGAGCCTTTCTCCGACGCAGTAGCCAGCGCAACACCGATGGCCATGTTAAAGGCAGGAGAGCAGGTGGATGTGACCGCTATGTTTATCGGACGGATTCCCGGAACCATCGGTGAGGTTTCCGTGATTGCACTGTTAATCGGTGCGGCTTATCTGGTATTCAGAAAAGTAATCACACTGCGCATCCCGCTTACATATATTGCTACGGTTGCTATTTTTGCGGCTATTTACAGCGGATTTGACGTAAGCTACATCCTGGCCCATCTTTGCGGCGGCGGCTTAATCTTCGGCGCTTTCTTTATGGCGACAGATTATGTTACGAGCCCGATTACACCAAAGGGACAGATTGTATTCGGTATCGCACTGGGACTTCTGACAGGTCTCTTCCGTATCTTCGGAGGTTCTGCAGAGGGAGTATCCTACGCGATTATCTTCTGTAACATCCTGGTTCCGTTAATTGAGAAGTTCACCCTTCCGACCGCATTTGGAAAAAAGGGAGGTAAGAAATAATGGCAGGTAAATCCGGATTTATGAAAGACGCCTTTATCCTTTTTGCAATCACCCTGATTTCCGGTATTGCACTGGGCGGCGTATATGAAGTGACAAAAGGCCCGATTGAACAGGCCACAATTGAAGCAAACAACAAGACATACAGGGGAGTATTCCCGGAGGCGTCATCTTTTGAAGAGACTTCAGACATTGACCTGGAGGCATGCAACACGGAGCTTGCCGCATCGGATTTCGGCGGTGTGGGCGTTGAGACGGTAATGGTTGCAAAGGATGATGCTGGCAGCGATTTGGGCTATGTAATCAACTCCTATTCGAATGACAGCTACGGCGGTAAAGTATCTATCTCCGTCGGAATCAAGGACGACGGAAGCATTACTTCCATCGGCTTCCGCGAGATCAGCGATACGCCCGGCCTCGGTCTTAAGGCGAAAGAGGACCCGTTCAGGACCCAGTATGACGGCAAATCGGCTTCCGAGCTTACTGTTATCAAGGGCGGCAATGCGGGCGACGCCGAGATCAATGCGATCAGCGGTGCAACGATTACATCCAACGCAGTGACGAATGCGGTTAATGCCGCTTTGTACTGCAAACAGAATTTCATAAACTAACAGGAGGTGGGAAATATGAACAAATATGTAGAACGTATATCAAACGGCATTTTCAAAGAAAACCCTACCTTCGTGTTAATGTTAGGTATGTGTCCGACACTGGCAGTTACGACTTCTGCTGTCAACGGTCTGGGCATGGGGCTTTCCACAACAGCCGTTCTTGTCTTTTCAAACTTAATTATTTCGGCGCTGCGTAAGATTATCCCGGATCGTGTCAGGATTCCGGCTTTTATCGTTATCGTAGCCAGCCTTGTAACCATTGTCCAGCTGCTGATGCAGGGGTATGTGCCTTCCCTCTATTCATCACTGGGTATCTACATTCCGCTGATCGTAGTAAACTGTATCATCCTTGGCCGCGCCGAGTCTTATGCTTCCAAGAATGACGCTGTTTCCTCGCTTTTCGACGGAATCGGCATGGGACTTGGATTTTCCATCGCCCTGACGCTCATCGGTATTTTCCGTGAGTTCCTGGGTGGCGGAGCATTCTTCGGAAAACAGATTATTCCGGAGGATTTCCATATCTCAATCTTTATCCTTGCTCCGGGTGCATTCTTCGTGCTTGCGATTCTGACTGCACTCCAGAATAAGTTTAAAGCTCCTTCCGCAACAAATGGTTCCGTACCGCAGTCCAACCTGGCATGCGGCGGCAACTGCGCAAGCTGTGCAGGTTCCGCATGTGCCGACAACCATCTGAAGCTGGCTGAGAAAGCGGCCGAGGAAGCGGCCAGAGCGGCGGCAGCCAAGAAAGCGGCGGCTGAAAAAGCACTTGCAGCAAAGAAGGCGGCCGAGGAAGCGAAAGCAAAGGCAGAAGCTGAAGCGGCGAAAGAACCCGAGAAAACAGAATAGGAGGAATGGATAGATGAAAGAATTACTTTTAATTGCCATCGGTTCAGCCCTGGTAAATAACGTTGTATTAAGCCAGTTCCTCGGTATCTGCCCCTTCCTTGGCGTATCCAAGAGGGTAGAGACATCAGCAGGCATGGGTGCGGCCGTAATCTTCGTAATTACGATTGCATCTGCAGTGGCAAGCTTAATCTATGATCACATTCTGGTGCGCTTCGGTATGGAGTATCTTCAGACAATCGTGTTCATTCTGGTTATTGCGGCTTTAGTACAGTTTGTAGAAATGTTCCTGAAGAAAAACATGGTTTCCCTGTATCAGTCTCTGGGCGTATACCTTCCGCTGATCACGACAAACTGTGCTGTTCTCGGTGTTGCATTAACAAACGTACAGAAGACATACAACTTTGTAGAGAGCGTTGTCAACGGTGTTGGTATCGCGGTCGGATTTACGATCGCTATCGTACTTCTGGCAGGCGTGCGCGAGCGCATTGAATACAATGACGTGCCATATAACTTCCAGGGATCCCCGATTACGTTAATTACCGCAGGTCTCATGTCAATTGCATTTTTCGGATTTTCCGGATTAATTTAAAGGAGGAGACGAAGGATGAATATAACTGGAATTATTATTGCGGCAATTATCGTCGGCGCTACCGGTATTATCATCGGTGTGCTGCTTGGCGTTGCCAGCGAGAAATTTAAAGTAGAAGTAGATGAGAAAGAAATCCTTGTCAGAGAAGAACTCCCGGGCAACAACTGCGGCGGCTGCGGCTTCCCGGGTTGCGACGGCCTTGCAAAGGCCATTGCCGAGGGTACTGCTCCTGTTGACGCCTGCCCGGTCGGAGGCGCTCCCTGTGCTGAGAAAATTGCAGCCATTATGGGCGTGGAAGCCGGCAGCAGTGAGAAGATGGTGGCCTTCGTAAAATGTAAGGGCACCTGTGACAAGGCAAAATCACAGTATAATTATTTTGGTATCAAAGACTGCAAGATGGCAGCCGTTGTTCCGGGTTCCGGCGATAAAGCCTGCTCCTTCGGATGTATGGGATTTGGTTCCTGTGTAACTGCCTGTCAGTTTGACGCCATTCATGTGGTGGACGGCATTGCGGTGGTAGATAAAGAGAAATGCGTTGCCTGCGGCAAATGTGTGGACGCCTGCCCGCAGCATCTTGTTGAATTGGTGCCATACAAGGCGGAACACCTTGTACAGTGTAATTCCCATGAAAAGGGACCGGCTGTCAAGGCTAAATGCGATAACGGATGTATCGGCTGTACACTCTGCATCAAGCAGTGTGAGGATGATGCCATCCATATGGATAACAACCTGGCGGTAATTGATTATGAGAAGTGTACGAACTGCGGTAAGTGCGCGGCGAAGTGCCCAGTCAAAGTTATCGTTTAAACACCGGATTACACGGATGAATATTATTTCTTTCCTTTTATCGATGGAGGTGACCTGTGCGCGGAGCGTGCAGGTTATCGTTTCGGTAACGGGAGGAGAGCTTAAAAGCCAGGGCATGCTGCCCTGGCTTTTGCGTTGAAGGTGGCGGCCCGTGTTCGGAACGCGAAGAGTATCGTTTTATCACGGCTGCGCTAAATGCAGCAGATAAATCTTGACAAATTTTTCCGATATGATAAAATCATATAAAACCTATAGATTTACTATGATATAAATTGCAGAATCAAAAGGAGGAAAAATATGGCGGATATTAAGAAAAGCGCAGCACAGCTGATTGGAAGGACACCTCTTCTGGAGGCGTCTAATTATGCGGAGAGCCAAGGGATAATGGATGTGGTTCTTCTGGCTAAGCTGGAATATCTGAACCCGGCGGGGTCGGTAAAGGATCGGGTGGCACTGTCCATGATTGAGGACGCCGAGAAGAGCGGAATTCTGAAAAAGGGAGCGACCATTATCGAACCGACTTCCGGCAATACGGGTATCGGTCTGGCCTCAGTGGCTGCGGCCAAGGGATACAAGGCGGTATTTACTCTCCCTGAGACTATGAGTATAGAGAGAAGAAAGCTTCTGAAGGCATATGGAGCAAAACTGGTCTTGACCGATGGCTCTAAAGGTATGAAAGGAGCTATAGAGAAGGCGGAGGAATTAAAACAAAATATCGAAGGTTCCGTCATTCTGGGGCAGTTCACCAATGCAGCCAATCCTGCTGTCCACAGGAAGACGACCGGACCGGAGATTTGGGAAGATACGGACGGAGCGGTCGATATCTTTGTGGCAGGTATCGGTACAGGCGGCACAATCACCGGTGTGGGCCAATACCTCAGGGAGCGTAACCCCCGGATTAAAGTGGTAGCGGTGGAACCGGCCGGGAGTCCGATTCTGTCGGAGGGCAGAGCCGGAGCTCATAAGATTCAGGGGATAGGAGCCGGATTTATCCCGGAAATCCTGGCGCAGGATATTTATGACGAAGTGATGCAGGTAAAGGATGAGGACGCTTTTGCGGCTTCGAGACAGTTTGCCGTGACAGAAGGAATCCTTACCGGTATTTCATCCGGCGCGGCTCTGACAGCGGCAGTGGAGCTGGCGGCCAGAGCGGAGAACAGGGGAAAGCGGATCGTCGTCCTGCTGCCTGATTCGGGTGACCGGTATTTCTCCACTCCGCTGTTTGAAGAATAAAATATAAAGGGGTGTAGCTGGAAATGAAAGTATCGACAAAAGGCAGGTATGCGCTTCGAATGATGCTGGATTTGGCATTGCAGGGGGATGAGGTGGTCAGGATTAAAGATATTTCGCTCAGACAGGAGATATCGGAAAAGTATCTTGAGCAGATAGTATCGGTTTTAAAGAAAGCCGGATATGTCAATAGTGTCAGAGGAGCCCAGGGGGGATACTGCCTGGCCGGAAAACCGCAGGAATATACGGTCGGAATGATTCTGAGACTGACCGAAGGAAGCATGGCGCCGGTAGCGTGTGTGGATACCCGGATGGATGGCAGAGGCAATACATGCAGCCGGGCGCCGGGATGCACGGCGCTTAAGCTGTGGACCATGGTTGATGATGCTGTTAACGGTGTCATAGACAAGGTAACACTTGCCGACATGGTGCAATGGGAGAGGGAAAAGGAGAATGAAACATGACGAAGACACCGAAACGATTGAAAACCTCAGACGCTCTTGGAATATTCAGGGCTGTTCTGAAAGAGAGCGGTTTTAACCCAAAAGAACCGGATTTAAAGACGGGATGGGAGGCATTCAGAAGGTTTGCCGGGCTCTCCTTTGAATGTGCGGATGACAGTCTGCTTTTTGAAGCAGGAATTTATGATTTACCGGACGGTGACAGATTTTTCCTTTCAATGGTCAGGCAGTTTACCATTGAGGTGGATGGAGAATATGATTATATTGAACAGATACATCTGGACCTGCTTTACATGCCGGATGAGACTTTGAACAGTCTGGAAGAGACATTGTGGACGTATGATTTTGATGATGATGTTCCTGCGTTCCTGAACGCAGTGGAGAATTCGCCGTCATTTAAAATTTCCATGGAGCAGTATCATCCGCTGTCATCCGATATTTATCAGGATGAGATATAGGATGAGAGAAGTATAAAAAGAGTAACACAGTGCCAGACTAAAAGCAAAATGTTTGAGGTCTGGCACTATTATGTATCAGAAACACCAGCCGATGAAAAAGGAAAGGATTCAAGGACACATGAAGAAGAGAGAAACAGGTAACCTGGCGGGAATACTGGCCGGGACAGGAATTATGATTATATTGGCAGGAGGGCTGATTGCATTCTCAGGTCCTCTCTATAAATCCATAGCAGGGCGGAACCTCCCTGTGTCGGATGTTCCTATTTATAATGCGGGAACATATGAAGGAAGCGCCAGAGGATACGGCGGACCGATCACAGTGAAGGCAAAATTCTCGGAGTATGGAATAGAAGATGTGAAAGTAGAGGCGCCGGATGAAACGCCGGAGATTGGCAAGTCGGCTGCAGTACGGCTCTCGAAAGATATCTGGGCAAAACAGTCTCATAGTGTGGACAGCATATCGGGCGCCACGATGACCAGCAATGCGGTAAAGACGGCCATGGGTGCATGCGTGCGGGAAGCCGTGAAAGAGGGGACGGAGCTGGCGGCGATTATTGAACAGGAAATTGCACAGGAAAACGCCCAGAAAGCGCTTCCTGAAGTGGACGAGCTTTTAAAGACAATTGCCGACGGCTCTTATACTTACCGGGAACCGGAGCCGGACGAGAATGGATTTTATAACCGGATTGACATCGAAGTGAAGGATAATAAGATCACGGCTCTTACGTGGGATGCGGTGCAGGAAGACGGAACCGGTAAAAGAGAAATGTCTGCTGGCGGCCAGTATACTATGACGGAAAGCGGGCCGCTGTGGTATGAACAGGCTGATCAGCTCGCCCGGTATGTGACGGAGAACCAGACGACGAAAGGGCTGATGAATGACAGCGGAACATCGGATGCGGTTTCTACTGTCAGCATCCATATCGGCGGTTTTATCGACTGCCTGAAAAAGTGTCTTCTTATTGCCGGCGGTGATACTTCCCATACAAGCCTGGATGAGCTTCTGGCAGGGGCGGCCGACGGCTCATACAACTGGAAGAGCGGTCAGGCGGACGAAAATGGTTTCTGTGATCAGATTACGATGAGCGTTAAGGATCATAAGATAACAGCCCTTCAATGGGACGCAGTGGATAAGGAGGGGACGGGAAAGAGAAAACTTTCGGAGGACGGCCAATACGTGATGACCGAAAATGGGCCGCTGTGGTTTGAGCAGGCCGATATGCTGGCCGAATATCTGATAGAAAACCAGTCGGAAGAAGGTCTTTTGCAGGAGACAGGTTATGCATCGGATGCAGTGGCCTCCGTCAGCATTTATGCAGGAGGATTTCTGAGTGCGGTTAAACAGTGCCTTCTGAACGGGCCTGAATAAGCCGGAACTGAGCGGATAGTCGAATCCTGAGTAAAGAGACAAATAGAAGCAACAGCAGCTCATTCTATAAATAGGGAGATACCTGGTTTGAGAGTCCGGATTACCGGACTCTCTTTAATTGATGACGGTGACCTGTGCGCGGAGCGTGCAGGCAAGCGTCGAAGGCGGATCATTGTCAGTCTCTGTATATTCTCACCGGGCGTTCGCTGATATTGCAGAGGTAGACAACATAGGAGTTTTCCGTAAGCTTTTCCATATCAAAAGCATCAATCTTCTCACTGCCGTCATGACCTATCAGAGTTACCGTATCGCCGATTTCGGCATCGGGTATGTCGGTGATATCGAGAAATGTCTGATCCATGCAGACGGAGATAATAGGAGCCCGCTTTCCATGTATTAAAACGTATCCTCCTTTTTTGCCCAAATCTTCCAGATAGCCGTCCCCGTATCCAAAACAGGCGATACCGACAACCGTATCACGCTTGGCAGTGAAGCTTCTCCAATACCCCATGCTTCTGCCTGACAAAACGTATTTTTTATTTGTCAGAAAGGTTTTCCATTCCAGAACGGTTTCAAGACCCAGCCTGTTATCTTCATCGAGGCAGGGATCGTATCCCAGCCACAAAAGGCCTGTACGTATCATATTGTAATGGGCTTTTTTAAACCGTACGGTAGAGGGAGTGTTGGTGGCATGGATATAACGCGGCTGAATCCCCCGCGTCCGGATTTGCCCAAGGGCTTCCTCAAAACGGCTGATCTGAATCTCGGTGAACTCCGGGTCTGTGACCTCGGCTTCCCCAAAGTGGGTAAACACTCCCTCTATTTCCAGGCCTTTCAGAGGTAAGATACCATCCAGAAGCTCTTCAAGCTGCTCGCCCTTTTCCACACCGATCCGGCCAAGCCCGGTATCAATTTTTATATGGACACGGGCAGTCCTTCCGTTTTCCTGAGCGAGAGCGGACAGCAAAGCGGCATCCTGGGTGCGGAAGACGGGCAGAATGAGATTCTCCTGAACCGCATAAGGCAGGTTGTTTACCGGTACGCCCCCGAGTACCATGATTTCCGCCTGACTGCCGGCCCTGCGCAGTTGTTCGGCTTCGCGTACCTGGGCGACAGCCAGTCTTTTAATCCCGCATTCCTTAACCAGCCAGTCACTGGTACGGATCAGGCCGTGGCCGCAGGCGTTTGCTTTCAGGACGGGCATAATCTCCACATCCGGTCCCACGTGATTTCTGATTTTTTCCATGTTCGATTTAATCTTTGCCAAATCGATTGTAATGAATGAATTCCCCGTTTCGTTCATAATAATTCCCCCGTTTGTATTTCGCAGTTAATAAAATGATTCAATTATCCCGGACAATATGCGGCTGAATCCATGATATGTATCTGCAGCCGCTTCCCGATTATCCGGAATATTGATCATTATCTCATTGTATTGATAAAAATACAATGAAAATCGGCAGAACCGTAAGACTGTGTTAAAAATCGGACAGATAAAACAGGGACAGAAAATTCCGCCGATAGATGGAATTTTCTGTCCCTGTTCCCGCCCGTATATTATGGTACGGATTTTACGCATCAGTTTGCCGTGGCTTTGCCCAGTGCCGTACGAATCGCGCCTACCAGAGCCTGAGAAGTGTACTGGCTGCCCTCGGGATAGGAGAGGTTTTCCAATGACTGCGTCTGACAGATCTGGTCGGAAAGCTGGGTGATAGAGGGGGCCATCAGAGGATACATGGTGGCGACTGAATCACTGAGAGGGGAGAAGCTGATAGAATTGATGTGATCGGCATCTACGGCTACTTCCACATTGACATTCTGGCTGCCAAGAACGAGGGAGGCTGTGTATACTCCCGGTATGTACTGTACGCTGTCGGAAGCGGTCTGGGCGGCGTCCTTTTTCGGATGGAACATGATAAGGAATAGCGTTATCAGAAGGATCCCCAAACCGATAAAGATGGCGGTGTAAATGATTTCCTTCATGCGCAGCACTACTATTTTTGTTTTAGAGCTCATAAAAAAGCCCTCCGGATTTGTTTATTACAATCTATTACGGAATCCGGCTTTTTATGCAAGAATGGGAAAGGTCGGTTAAGTTGTCCTGTTAATTGCAGATTAAGGGGGCGTTTGACACAGCAGCTGAAAATGGTGCCGGATTCATGTTAAAGCTGACATGAATCCGGCACCATTTTATAATTGATGGCGGCGACCTGTGCGAGGAACGTGCAGGTTATCGTTTATACATTAAACCGGAACAGGATTACATCGCCGTCCTTGACAATGTATTCTTTTCCTTCCATACGCACAAGGCCCTTTTCCTTGGCGGCCGGGTAGGTCCCGCAGTCCAGAAGATCCTGGTAGTTGACAACCTCTGCCTTAATAAATCCCCTCTCAAAGTCGGAATGGATTTTTCCGGCGGCCTGCGGAGCTTTTGTCCCCACTTTAATTGTCCAGGCCCGTGTCTCCTGAGGCCCGGCCGTCAGATAGCTGATAAGGCCTAAAAGACGGTAGCTGGCCGCAATCAGTTTTTCGAGGCCTGACTCGGTAAGACCGAGATCCTCTAAAAACATCTTTTTCTCTTCTTCATCGAGTTCGGCAATTTCCTGCTCAATCTGTGCGCAGATAACAAATACCTCGCTGCCTGTCTCAGATGCAAAGTTACGTACCCGGGCAACATATTCATTACTTGCGCCGTCATCGGAGAGATCCTCTTCGCATACATTGGCGGCAAAGATTACTGGTTTCCATGTGAGCAGATTCAGGGAATTGATGAAAGCAAGCTCGTCCTCATCCTCCGTCTCAAAGCTCTTTGCCAGTTTGCCGTCCTCCAGATGAGCGTAAAGCGCCTTTAAGATATCAAGCTCCTTTGCAAGCGCTTTATTGCCCATCAGGCTTTTGTTTGTCTTAGCAATCCGTCTTTCCAGAATCTCCATATCGGAGAAAATCAGCTCGAGATTGATTGTTTCGATATCACGGAGCGGATCCACGCTGCCGTCCACATGAATTACATTGGGATCTTCAAAACAGCGGACAACATGGACAATGGCATCCACCTCACGGATATTGGAGAGGAACTGATTGCCGAGGCCCTCGCCTTTGGAAGCTCCCTTCACGAGTCCGGCAATATCAACAAATTCAATTACGGCCGGGGTAATCTTTTCGGAATTATAGAGAGCGGAGAGCTTTCCGAGACGGTAATCGGGTACCGGAACAACACCTACATTGGGATCGATAGTACAGAACGGGTAATTGGCAGATTCCGCACCGGCTTTTGTCAGGGAATTGAAGAGAGTACTTTTACCCACGTTGGGCAGGCCTACAATACCTAATTTCATAATAAAAACTTCCTTTCTATTATTGATAAGCATAATACTGCTTATTAAGTTCATTAGAGCTTTTACATTTGGACGTACTTGAATAGAATACCATAGAATGAACGGAAAAGGAAGAGAAAATATTTAATTAGGCAGGTGAGGACGCCGCCGTAGGCCACCGGACGGGGTGGTGAGAGTGGCTTTATGAGTCTTTCGTCCCGGGGGAAGTGTGTTGTGGGTTGGGGTTGCGGGGAATATATAGTCTGCGGAGTACGTTCTCACTCTGTGGAATGCATAACGGCTGCTAGACTCGATAATACCTCGTCAAGCACCGATGGATTCCAAAGGCATCCGCAGACTATATCTTCCCCTCCGCCCCAAGGTCAGGTTTTCGCCGGGATGAAAGACTCCGCCAAGTGTATCGGCCCCGTCCACTCAGCGCTTCCAAAAAGGATATATATGGCGGAATACCGGAAGAATATCACCGGATTTTACATTGGACTGCCGGAAACACGTAGTGGCCGCGACAGGGCCCTCCCCATTTAAGGTTGAAGACAATCAGCGCCCGGAACGGACCATGTCCGGTGCCGGAAAAATCTTCGCCTAAGTCTTCCGTCCCCGGCGATAATCTGGACCGGGGAAGTAGGCGGAATCAATTGC
>NZ_KE992927.1:0-9458 GCF_000466485.1 [Clostridium] symbiosum ATCC 14940
TTTTCAGCACACCCCAACATTCAGTATAGAACCCCTTCTTTTTACAGTATAAAACGGAAAAGCAGGTTCCGGAGAACCTGTAATACATAGTTCAAGTCTGAAAAGACTGTTTCGATTGATTCCAATTGAGGAAACAGTTCACTGCTAAACGGTATATTATTTTTTAGGAAGAATCTCTGATAATTGATTAATATATTGAATTGCATCCTGTCTGCCATAGTTGGTATGTTCAGCTATAGCGTCGCTGTCCTAATGCGTCTCATCTGCCGGAGTGGAAAACTTATGAATCGGGGTTGTTTCAATTTATGACGCTTGATGAAGTGTGCGGGATGAAGGACATGGGAGAAGATAAAGCAGTATATAGCCGAATAAAGTATTACTGCAGTTAACTGGGGTCAGAAAGCGAATCAGGATATTTACACAAATACGATTATTTCAAGTACGGGAAAAAACCGGATAGAAACTCATGAATGAGCTGATATCCGGTTTTTGTATCGTTTCTATTCCTTCGACAACTCGTTTTTCAATATCTTCGCGAGTTCATCCGGCGCATTTTCGTGCATCACTTCCCTCCAGGCGGACAGAAGATTCTGGCGTTCCACGATACAGGGGGATATGCCGATATATTCATAGCCCCTCTGGTTCAGCAGGGCTTTGGCTGTGGCCTGGCCCGCCGCGACACCCTGGTCATAAGCTTTCTGGGCGCTCAGCCCAAGGATGATATCTTCGTTGGCAAGAATCCCGGCAATCTCATAATCCAAATCAAAGGTTACAATCTTTATATCGCAGCGGTTCAGCTCGCGCATCGCCCGGATTGCACCAAGTGCAGGGCCTTCCCAGGAAACGTAAAGCCCTTTGATTTCGGGATGGGCGAGGATCATTTTTTTGGCCACCTCATATGCGTTTTCAATCTGATAAAATGGTTCTGATTCCACGATGGTGATATTGGGATACTCCTCGCGGATTGTCTGTTCCGCAATCATGTCCCTTAGGTAGGTTCCCAGGAATTTACTGCCGTGTACGATAAATCCTACGACGACTTTATCCTCTTTTTTAAAATGTTCCCCAAGCAGTACGGCTCCGTTGCGGCCGTTTTCGCGTTCATTGGTGGAGACGAGAGAGTAATAATCGCCCTTGCTCATACCGTCCGGGACATTGCTGATAAAGATAAGTTTTGTCTCTTTGGAGAGCTGGCGGAATTTGTTGGAGGTCGCGGTGTCATCCACAGGGATTGCCACGATAGCGTCAACACCCTGCATCCGCAGGCTCTCCAGTTGAATTGCCTGTAAATTCGGATCAAAATTTGAGTCGGTGACGGATACGATGTTGACACCGCACCTCGATAAGATATAACGGAGGCCCTTTTCGTGCATGGCCGCCCAACTGGTATTGCCGTAATGAAATGAGACGCCAACCCGGTATTTATGTTCCTGCAGTTCTTTTACTTCGGCGGGGGTCAGATCCAGGTTGTCGGGTGAAACAGTCGTCTCCCCATAAGGCCCCTTGCCGATCATCTTGACCGATTTACGGATTTCAAGCAGCGACGGGATATGTACCTCCTCTACCTCGGTTTTTCCGTCGATTTGGTTAAAAAGCAGCCTCAGCGCATTTTCCGCCATCTTGTGGCAGTCATGGGAAAAGGTGGTGAGAGGAGTTCCGAACAGATGGCACCAGGACTCATCACTAAAACCGATAACGGACAGCTGGCTCGGAATATCGACCGCCAGCTTTTGGAGCGTTGATATCAGAATAAGGGTTATCCGGTTGCCGCAGGCAATATAAGCCGTAGGTTCGAAGTCTTCATAGTGGCTGATAATCGCACGTTCACAGTCTTTGTTATTGTAAAGATTCATTTTGACGATATTAGAGTCATCACAGTGTACGCCTGCATCATACATTGCATCCAGAAATCCGGTAAGCTGCTCGTTGACTGTTGAAATCTCCCTGTCCGACATAAGAATGCCGATTTTCTTATGGCCGCTGTTAAGTAAGGTCTGCGTTCCCTTGTAAATGATGCTTTTGCTGTCGGCCACAACGCAGGATATGGAGTGGTCCGACACGGTCCGTTCGATACAGACCAGGGGCATATTCCTCTGTCGGATCTTTTGATAATACTTACTGTCAAGTCCGCAGGGGGCAATGATGATTCCTGCGGTCTGCCTGCTTCCGACCAGATTTTCCAGTATCCGTTTTTCGGATGCGGCATCATCAAAGGTCAGGTAAATGGAAACAGAGTATCCCCTGGACTCGCACAGCTGGGTGATACATGTGATTATTTTGGTAAACAGGGAGCCTCCGACATTTGGGATTACGACCGCTATAACGGATTTTTCTCCCAATCTGGCAGTGCCGGGCTTCTTCTCCGCTTTTACCTGATAATTCGTATTCCGGATGGCCTGCAATACTTTTTCCGTGAGTTCGGGCTTAACGTAGCGCGTGCCATTTATAACATGTGAGACGGTTGCTATCGAGACGCCGGCTTCTCTGGCAACATCTTTGATGGTGATAGCCATATAAACCCTCCTGCTTTTACGTAAATTTAACTATACTATAACAATTTCTCAAAATAAAGTCAAATTCTAAACGTAAAACAGCAGAATTACTGTTCAGGTTTTATAAAATTTAGAAAGTAAAAATGGAGGAAATTGGTAATATATCGCCTCAATTTACGTAAATATTGATATTTAATTAGGACAATAGCATAAAATTCACAAAAAAATCCTGTTAAAAATGCAGAAAATTATAAAAACCGTTGACTCTGTGAGCCTGCAATGATAATATTTACGTAAACAAGGCAGCGCGCAAGCTTGATGAAGAAAAGAAAATATAGCAGGAATCGTAACAGTTCAGACAGCATGAATTGCTGCAAGGAATCAAGGAAAAGCAGCAAAACAGTATTTAAAGCAGGCTAGATAAAAGAGGAGGAAATCATTAATGAAGAAGACAATCGCAAAAGTAATGGCATTCACGATGCTGGCAGCAACCCTCGCAGGCTGCAGCAATTCCAATTCCGGAAGTACAGGAAGTACGGCAGCTTCGGATAAGACACAGACAGAAGGCGCGGCATCCGAGGCGGCAGAGACAAAAGAGGAAGGTGCCGAAGCGGCATCTTACAAGTTTGCTTTTCTTCCAAATACACAGAATAACACATTCCAGGCTGCAATGAATGATACGTTCAAAAAGCTTTGTGATGAAAAGGGATACGGTTATGTGTGCCTTGACCCGGATTACGATTTGAATACCCAGTTATCCCAGATGGCCGATGTGGCCAACCAGAATTTCGATGCGGTATTTGTAATTCCGGTTGACTCTGCGGGAATCAGACAGGGCCTGGAGCAGATCCATGAGAAGAATATTCCGATTATTAATGTAGACACTCCGGTAATCGACGATGATCTGGATTTGGTAGAAACCGTTATTGCAACAGACGCTTACAATGCGGGAACATTGATAGGACAGCAGATGGCGGCCGACTATCCGGACGGTGCCAAAATTGCGATACTGGATTTCCCTTCCAATGAATCCTGTGTAAACCGTGTGGCAGGTTTCCTTGACGGACTTGGCGATGCAAAAGATAAGTTTGACATTGTGGCCCAGCAGGACGGCGCGGCGGCTCTCGATATCTCCATGCCGATTGCGGAGGACATCATCCAGGCAAATCCCGATTTAAATGCATTTTTCTGCATTAATGACCCGTCTGCACTCGGTGCGGCGGCAGCTATCAAGGCTTCCGGCAAGACGGGAATCGGCGTTTACTCCATCGACGCATCCCCGGACGGCAAGGCAGCTATTCTCGACGGCTCCTTTACGGCAGTGGCGGCTCAGGTTCCGATCGGAATTGCTGAGACTGCATTTGAAAAAGCAGAGGAGCTTTTAGCAGGCGGTGAAATCGAGAAAGAAATTCTGTTACCTTCCTTCCTGGTAGATAAAGAGAAGGCAGAGGCAACGCTGAAAGACTGGCAGTAAGGGCTGGTCGTCATAAGAGTTACCAGAGCGTGTTTGAAAATTTCCAGCTGACGGAAAGCATTTATCAAACACGCTCTAGACATGGCAGGCGCTTCTTATAAACAGAAGTGCCTGTTTTCAGAAAGTACTGTTCATACCATGCCAAAAAGCGGCGTGCTGTAAAGAGTAACACGCTTTGCGATGCACAGAAACGGCAAGCGCCGTTGATTATGGTGAAAAGTTTACTTTTCATAGCGCCGCGCCGTGTAACCCGGGATTTTCGTGTGAAATGCACACGAAATACCTCGCGGAATCCAACCGTGTGAACAGTAACTCAGAAATGCAGGTGAGAGAGTGGAAAACATTGTATTAAAGATGACGGATATACAAAAAAGCTTCGGCGGTGTTCATGCTTTAAACGGAATCCATTTTGAGCTGAGGGAAGGGGAAATTCATGCTCTGCTGGGAGAAAACGGAGCGGGAAAATCAACTTTAATTAAGGTTTTGGGCGGAATCTACAGGCCGGACAGAGGAACAATCAATATCGGCGGAAAAGATGTGGAGATGGATAATGTCCAGATTGCCAGAGAGCATGGAATCGGAATCATCCATCAGGAGATTGTGCTTGTCCCCCATCTGACCGTGGCGGAAAATATCTTCCTGGGCCGTGAGATTCTGGATCGGTTCGGATTCAAAAATATGGGGGAAATGCTGAGACAGGCGCAGGAGATGCTTAAGAAGCTGGGACTGGATATTGACGCCGATACAAAGGTGGTGGAACTCACGATTGCCCAGCAGCAGATGGTGGAGATTGTAAAGGCAAGTTCCTTCAATGTAAAAATCCTGGTGATGGACGAACCAACCTCATCTTTGTCGGATGAAGAGGTGGAAAAGCTGTTTGAGACAATGACAAGGCTGAAGGAGCAGAAGGTAAGCATCATTTATATTTCGCACAGAATGGAAGAACTGTTCCGAATGACGGACAGAATCACCGTAATCCGGGACGGCGCATACGTAGGCACTGTAAATACGAAGGAAACGGATACAGATGAGCTGGTTGCGATGATGGTGGGGCGCAGCCTTCAGAATTACTATACACGCGACTACGATACGCTGAAAGAGGACCGCGTGGTTCTGGAAGTGGAGAACCTTACGAAAAAAGGAGTTTTTGATAATATCAGCTTTAAAGTCAGGGAAGGGGAGATTCTCGGCTTTGCCGGACTTGTAGGCGCAGGCCGCAGCGAGATTATGACATGCGTATTCGGCGCCGACCGGTTTGATTCAGGGCATATCCTGCTGGAAGGAAAGGAAATCCGGTTCAAAAACTGCCTGGAAGCTATCAACAGCGGTATTGCCATGGTGACGGAGGACAGAAAGAAGACAGGTCTGACCCTGATTAATTCCATTGTGTTTAATACGACCCTCTCAAGCCTCCGGTATTACGCAAAGGGCCTGCTTCTGAGCGATGCAAAGAAAGAAGAGGTTACGCAGGAGTATATTAAGAGCCTGAACATCAAGGCACTTTCCCCGGATGTCCCGGTGGGCAGCATGTCGGGAGGAAACCAGCAGAAGGTTGTAATTGCGAAGGCGCTGGCGACCAAACCTAAGATACTGATTCTGGACGAGCCGACAAGAGGCGTGGATGTGGGCGCCAAGGCGGAAATATATTCAATCATCAATGAACTGGCAAGACAGGGAATGGCAATCATCATGATTTCCTCGGAGCTGCCTGAGATTATCAATATGTGCGATAACGTTTGTGTAATCAAAGAAGGCGTCAAAACAGGGGAGATTGATCATCTGGAACTGACACAGGAAAGAATTATGAAATTGGCTACGGGAGTGTAAAATATGAAAAATAACAGTTTTATGAAAATGCTGAAAGGCAACTCTGGAATTATTGCAGTACTGGTTATTATCTCCGTGATCCTGAGCTTTGCCTCACCGGTTTTCCTCACAACGGATAACCTCCTGTCCGTACTCCGGCAGGTATCAAACAATATGTATCTGGCTCTCGGAATGACGCTCGTCATTATTCTGGGGGGAATCGATCTTTCGGTGGGAACCTGTGTCGCCATGTGCGGAACTCTGACGGCCGGTCTGATGGTCAACCAGGGAATGCCCATGGTTCTGGCAATTGCCGTGGGACTGCTTCTCGGAACACTGGCCGGATTTCTGAGCGGACTTATCATCGCCACCTTCAAGGTGCCTGCATTTATCGTGACGATGTCCATGATGAACGTGGCAAAGGGCGTGGCGTACATTTACTCCGGCGGCCGTTCTATCCGCGTTTCCAACGACGTGTTTACCGGAATCGGAACAGGAAAGCTGTTCGGCGTCCTGCCGCTCCCGGTTGTGTACATGATTGTACTGATTATTATTTTCATTGTAGTCTTAAATAAGACAAAATTCGGTACATACATATTTGCCATCGGCGGCAACAGAGAATCGGCCAGACTCTCGGGCGTCCCGATTAAGAAAGTGGAGATTGCCGTGTTCACTATTTCCGGATTTCTTGCGGCGTTTGCTGGTATTGTTCTCTCTGCAAGAATGTACTCCGGCCAGCCGGGGGTCGGCGAGGGCTATGAGCTGGACGCCATCGCAGCCTGCGTTCTGGGCGGTATATCGATGACAGGCGGCGTCGGAGCCGTATCGGGAACCATATTCGGCGCCCTGGTAATCGGTATTATCAGCAACGGCCTGAACCTGATCGGACTCAGCTCCTTCTGGCAGCTTGTTGTGAAAGGTTTGATTATTGTCCTGGCCGTTATTATCGACACCCAGAAGGGCAAAGACAGTGTTGTAAAAAGAATACTCAGAAATGCGAAGGAGAGAGCATAAGACATGGATATTTTCAGGAAATTAAGCTGGGCTGACTCAACGGGAGATGCAATTCCGCTTTATCATGACGGCATCTATCATATTTTTTCACTGACATCGCCTCCGGGAACCACGGTGTATCCTGCAAGACTCAGGACGACATGGGAGCATTCCATTTCCAGGGATCTGGTTCACTGGGAGGAAGTGGGAACCGCTCTTTCCCCGGGGGAAGGCGAAGAACCGGATGCCTGCGGCGTGTGGACCGGCGCGGCTGTGTATGGAGAAAAACAATACCATATCTTCTATACGGGCTACAATTACAATGTTCACTTCCAGCAGACGATCTGCCATGCGGTCAGCGATGACGGCATCCACTTTGAAAAGGACCCGAAAAATCCGATTATCATACCGAATGAGAAAGAGTATGAGGTGGTAGACTGGCGCGATCCGTATGTGTTTTACAATGAGGATGATAATTGCTGGTGGCTCCTGATATCGGGAAGGAAGAAGGAAGGGCCGCCTTCCAGAAGAGGATGCATTGTATTGTACCGCTCAAAGGATTTGGACAACTGGGAGTATTATGGACCGATTTACCAGCCGTATCATACCAACTGCCCGGAATGCTGCGAAATGTATAAAATAGGTAAACTTTGGTATCTTTCCTATTCCCGCTTCTCTGAGTTCGTCAATACGATTTACCGTGTGGCCGACTCTCCGTTCGGGCCGTGGAGAACGCCTAAGATGGATGGAATAGGCGGCCGCCGTTTTTACGCAGCAAAATCCTTGGTCAATGACGAAGGGCGCAGATTCTATTTCGCCTGGGCTCATGACAGGGCGCAGCAGAGCAATTTTGGCGAGTGGTACTGGGGCGGCCAGTTCTGTATTCCCCATGAGGTCTGCCAGAATGAGTCCGGCGAGCTGGATGTGAAGCTGCCCCGGGAGTATGTGGAGGCGTGGCTGGAGCCGGTGGAATGGAGCTATGAGCATAAGCTTGGAAAATTCCGGACTTATGGAGATAAATGCATTTATCTGGATTCCGTCAGCACATTATCATATGGCTTTATAAAAGTGAAAGAGAAGAGCTTCCTTTTCAGCTGCAAGGTAAAGCCGGTGGACATGGCGGATCATTTCGGGCTGCTGCTGAAATCGGACAGCGACGCCACACAGTGTATTGTCCTTGCTTTTGATAAAGGAATGCAGAGGGCGGAGCTTCTCAATCTTCCGATGGAGGTGGATCCGTTCTGGGAAGCTTCCTGCACCAATATCGGCATTCCGAAGGATGCGGGCCCGGACGGCATCAGGGTATGCGAAAAACCGTTTCCCTATAAGGACGGCGATGTGATCGATATCAAAGTCGCAATCGATCGGGATATGATTGAGATTTTCGCAGGCGAAAAGATTGCGTTCACATACCGGTACTATGGTGATACGGAGTATCAGATTGGCCTTATGGCGCAGGATGGATGCGGAGAATTTTTTGATATCAGAGTAACGGAATAACGGGAAAAATACGTAACGGTTCATGCTGCATGAACCGTTACAACAATACGGGGAGAATCATATGCGGGATATAGATGTAATTGCCCTCGGTGAGCTGCTGATTGATTTTATCCAGAACGGAGAGACATCTCAGGGGAATCCTCTGTTTGAGGCCAATCCGGGAGGTGCGCCGTGCAATGTGCTGGCAATGCTTGCCGGGCTGGGAAGAAAGACAGAGTTCATCGGAAAAGTTGGCCGGGATATGTTTGGGAGGCAGCTTAAAGAAGCGCTCGAGGATGTGGGAATCGGCACCTGCGGACTCAGGGAGGATGGAAAAGTGCCGACCACGCTTGCCCTGGTCCACAAACTGGATAACGGGGACAGGGATTTCTCTTTCTACAGATCTCCCGGAGCCGATATGATGCTGACACCGGAGGAAGTGGACGGGGATCGGATTGGAAGAGCGGAAATTTTTCACTTCGGCTCCCTGTCCATGACGGATGAACCGGCCAGGACAGCTACGAAAAAAGCGCTTTGGGCGGCAGAGAAAGCCGGTGTCCTCCGTTCCTTCGATCCAAACTTGAGGCCGCCTCTCTGGAAATCGCTAGATGAGGCAAAGGAGCAGATTTGCTATGGACTGGCCCATTGTGATGTACTGAAGATTTCTGATAATGAGATTCAGTGGCTTACCGGAAGGGACGATTTTACCGAAGGGGTAAAAAAACTTAAGAAAGATTATGATATTAAACTTATCTGTGTTTCCATGGGCAAAGACGGGAGCAGGGCCTATTACGGCGACTGTATTGCGGAGGTCCCCGGATTCATTCGGGAAGACACCATTGAGACTACAGGTGCGGGTGATACCTTCTGCGGCTGTATCCTCCACTTTATTTTGAAATATGGCCTGGACAGCCTGAATGAAGCCCGGCTCAGGGAGGCGCTCCGGTTCGCAAACGCGGCGGCCTCGGTTATCACGACCAGGAAAGGGGCATTGAAGGTGATGCCGGAGGCGGAGGAGATAGAGAGAATTATATGATGTTGGGGTCAAAAGGTCTTTTGCCCCAAAGGCAGATTGTCGCCAGGCCGAAAGACTCCGCCAGAGGTATTGGCCCCATCGGCAAGGTTCCCCTCCCCATTGAGGGTGGAGACAATCAGCGTCTGGAGCGAACCGGGTCCGGTTTGCGAAAACCTCCGCCTGAGTCTTCCGTCCCCGG
>NZ_KE992927.1:9558-17943 GCF_000466485.1 [Clostridium] symbiosum ATCC 14940
CTCCAACCGGGGACGGAAGACTCAGACAGACTCCTTCACCATACCGGCCCCGGTCCGTTCCGGATGCGTCCCCCATTCTCAATAAAATTAACAACGGATGATTAACATGTAAGAATCTCTTAAGGTGCAGTATGTTGACAATTATTAAAAATTAAAGTAATATCGGACTGATTGCTCTAATTACGTAACAGTTCAGCCATGATGTATTACGCGAGGTGTTTTCGCTGCTTTTTGCGAAAATCCCGAGTTGTGCGGCGCGAAACGGCGTTTTTTGTGCCGTTTCTGTGCATCATTTGTTACGGTTTAGCCGAAGGCTGAACCGTAACCTAATTACGAGAACAGTAACATAACGAGGTTGACATATAAGAGGATGCACGGATATGAAGACAGATTCAGGCGGCAGGGATTATAAAAGTAAATATACGGAAAAAAGCATCACCGGAAGGAAAGCAGACAGAGAATACAAGGCACAGCCGTACATTGCAGCCGGCATATCCGGGCGCGGCGGTCCGGTTTCCGTGCTGGAACGTCTCTGCACTGTCTTTGTTCAGTTCCTGTTCGGCGCGGTGCTTTTATTTCTTATAGCCATAAGCGCCACTGTGACGTGCAGCGTGTACGGAGGAGAGGAGAAGGTGCAGTACGGCCCGGACCAGCCCGTTGTCCATATCCTCCTGCTGATTGTTTTTCTGGCAGCCGGAGTGTGGTTTTACCGGAAACGGAGAATCGGAGCGGACAGATTCAGTCTGACGGTCAGGCAGTACCGCAGGCTTATCATCGCTGTTGCCGGATTTTACCTGATTTGGCTGCTGATAACGATGTACTGGCCGAATTCTGATCAGAGAATGGCGATGGAGTCTGCCCGTTCCCTCCTGTCGGGGGATTATTCTCCCTGGGATGCGGTGGGCTTTGTCTATGCTTCTCCGATGGTTCCGCTGGGGTATGCTTATACATATCCGTCCCAGAACGGCCTGATTCTATTTCTGGCGGTTATCGTAATGATTTTCAGGGACCTTACTCCGTATGCGGTCCAGATACTGAATATCGGATTTATATTCGGCGGAGTATATTTTCTCAGCTGTCTGGCGGTCCGGTTGTTTGGTCTGAAAAGCATCCGGGGCATTTTAATTCTGACATTCGCATGCCTGCCCTTTGCTTTCTATATTACGTTTGTCTACGGTACTATGCCGGGATTCTGTCTTTCCTCAGCAGCACTGTATTTTGTATACAGATATATTGAGACAGAGAAGCTCAGCCGTTTTTTTATTGCAGCTGTCACAGCCGCAATTTCTGTTCTTCTCAAATCGAATTATCTGATTGTATTAGTTGCATTGGTTATCTACCTTTTATCGGAGGGGGTATTCCGGAGAAAGGCCAGGTTCCTGGCGGCGGCTGTACTGATGATTCTGGTTTATATGGGGAGCGGACGTCTGATGAACATGGTTCTGGAGCAGGCGACCGGCAGGCCGGTGTCTGGGGGAATCCCGATGACTGCCTGGGTTGAGATGGGGCTTCAGGAAGGAAGCCGGGGGCCGGGATGGTATAACGGTTATAATGTCAGTGTTTTTGCCGGAAACGATGATGATACGGAAAAGACGAAAGAGGCGATCCGGGAGGATTTGATGGATACCATAACTCAGTTTGCCGCACAGCCTGAGGAGGCGGCAGATTTTTTCCTGAGAAAGGCCCAGTCCATATGGGCGGAGCCAACCTTTCAGAGCCTGTGGATACAGGAGGTGAAGGGAGGCTCCTGGCTCCTTCCGGGCATGACGGATTCCCTCCTAAAGGAAGGGGGGCTGCTGAACCGGCTGTATCTGGGCGTATGTAACTGGTTCCAGACCTTTATCTATATGGGAGCATTTCTGTTTCTCCTGTTTGCGGGCAGGAAGCTGAGATGGGAGCAGCTCATCCCGGCGGTGATTTTTATCGGAGGCTTTCTCTTTCACATGGCATGGGAGGGAAAGGGGCAGTATACAATCTGCTACTTTATCCTGCTGATCCCGTATGCGTACGCAGGGTTTGGACAGACCATTCAATGGCTGGCCGGCTCCCGGGGCGGACAGGAAACGGGCTTGCACAAAACAATCTGACGGCAGTTACAGAGAATAGATCCGCTTTGCATTCCGGTAGAACACGTTATCCCAGTGTTTTTCCGGAATGACTGCTTTTGTGAATCCGATATAATCCCCGTAATTGGCAAGAGGCCAGTCGGTTCCAAACATCAGTTTATCATAGCAGTGCGCGTAGGCTATCCATGTTTTCAGAGCTTCCACATAACCTTTCTGTTCTTCTAAAAGCTCCGCCAGTACGAGCTTGCCTTCCAGAAGGCCGGATAAATCCGCAGCTACATTTTCATTCTTTTCAAGAACGGCGGCGGCATCCATCAGCCAGGGGTTCCCAAAGTGGCACATGATGAACCGGACGTCAGGATGCGTTACGGCCACCTCATCCAGGGTCAGGGGATGGCTGTATTTCAAAAATGCGTTGGAACCGGCAGTCTGGCCCATATGGACGGCAACCGGTTTACCGTACGTTTTTGCCAGCTCATAGATCGGCTCATATCTGGCGTCGCTGATATAAACGGGGCTGTAGCCCGGATAGAGATTGATGCCTGCGCAGGCATCCCTCTGCAGATGCTGTTCTATCATATCGTGGGCGTCTGATATGTCGTGATGTTTCAGGTAATGGCTGTCGATTCCGATGCAATAGTGCAGAAAATCGGGATAATCATGTTCGGCAAAGGAAAGTCCCCTGTTGCCCATCACGACGCCTGTCTCGATTTCGTATATCTGGTACTGCTCCCGCAGATGTTCTCCACTATTGATATGCTCCGCTCTTACCGCGATCTCATCAAAATAGGGAGAGCCGGGGCAATAGTGCAGATGTGAGTCAATAATTTTCATAATATTTCTCCTTCCGTGAAATCAGGCTATATTTTATACAATGCAGTGTGCTAACCGGTTTAGAACCTTTCAGGGTAAACGGTGGCTTGGATTCTGTCCCGTTCGTCCTGGCCGTCAGTAATACTTCTTATGATTCTAATATCGGTCTGGGCAATTGTCAAATAAAAATCCACAATTGACAAGGTGCAAAAGATCTGCTATAGTTTATAAGATATAGTTAAAGTGAGAAGATTCAAGAGCTGAGACGTTTCTTGAATCTTCTTTTTTGAAGTTGTAATCAGGAAAGGGAAAGAATGGAAGCAATTAAGTTCGAAGATTTAAATTTAGATGCGAAGATTTTACGCGCAGTTACAGATATGGGTTTTGAAGCGGCATCACCGATTCAGGGCCAGTCGATCCCACTGGAGCTTGAAGGTCTGGATATCATCGGCCAGGCACAGACAGGAACAGGCAAGACGGCGGCATTTGGTATCCCCCTTCTTCAGAAGGTAGATCCGAAAAGTAAAAAGTTACAGGCGATTATCCTGTGCCCTACAAGAGAACTGGCAATCCAGGTATCCGAGGAAATCAGGCGCCTTGCAAAATATATGCACGGAGTTAAGGTTCTTCCGATTTACGGAGGACAGGAAATCGGAAGACAGATACGTTCCCTCAAGGACGGGATTCAGGTTATCATCGGAACGCCGGGACGTGTTATGGATCATATGCGCAGGAAGACGCTGAAGCTGGAGCATGTACACACAGTAGTTCTCGACGAGGCGGATGAGATGCTTAACATGGGATTCCTGGAAGATATGGAAACCATTTTGAGCGAACTTCCGGAAGAACGCCAGACTGTGATGTTCTCCGCCACAATGCCTCCCGCTATCGCAGAGATTGCGAAGAAATTCCAGAAGGATCCGGAGATTGTAAAGGTAGTGAAAAAGGAACTGACGGTTCCGAAGGTGACACAGTATTATTATGAAGTAAAGCCAAAGACAAAAGTAGAGGTTATGTGCCGTCTGCTGGATATGTATGATCCGAAGCTCTCCATCGTTTTCTGCAATACAAAAAGACAGGTGGATGATCTGGTGCAGGAGCTTCAGGGCAGAGGCTATTTTGCCGAAGGACTTCACGGTGATCTGAAGCAGATGCAGAGGGACCGTGTCATGAACAGCTTCAGAAACGGCAGAACCGATATTCTGATAGCGACGGATGTGGCTGCCAGAGGTATCGACGTAGACGACGTGGAAGCCGTATTTAATTATGACATTCCTCAGGACGACGAGTACTATGTCCACAGAATCGGACGTACCGGCCGTGCAGGCAGGGAAGGTAAGGCCTTCAGCCTGGTAGTTGGCAGAGAAGTATATAAGCTGAGAGAAATCCAGCGTTACTGCAAGACTAAAATCATTCCACAGCCGATTCCGTCCCTGAATGACGTGACATCGATTAAGGTGGAGAAGATCATGGACAGCGTGGAAGAGATTATCCGCGATAGTGATCTGGATAAAATTATAAACATCGTTGAGAAGAGAGTGCTGGAGGAAGACTATACAACACTTGATCTGGCAGCGGCCCTCCTCAAGATGTCCATGGGTGACGACTACGAAGATATTTCGGTTGAGAGAACGCCTCTGCGTTCCCTGGATGAACTGGAGGATTACGAGCGGGGCGCAAGGAGCAGAAACAACGGACGCGGAGCCAGATCAGGCAGCCGCGGCGGCAGCGAGAATGTTGCCCGTCTGTTCATTAATATCGGTAAGAACCAGGGAATCAAACCGGGAGATATTCTGGGTGCGATTGCCGGTGAATCCGGAATGCCGGGCAAAATGGTCGGAAGCATTGACATGTTCGATAAATATACCTTTGTGGAAGTGCCGAGAGAGCAGGCCGACGTCGTATTACAGGCGATGAAGGATGTCAAAATTAAAGGCAAGAATGTCCACATGGAAAAAGCCAACAGGAATTAATAAAGCCTGTGATTACAGATACACAAGAAAAACTTCGGGAGAAAATGCCCGAAGTTTTTTTGTGTTGAAGGCGGTGAGCTGTGCGCGGAGCTTGCAGGTTATCGTTAGGGGTCAGAATTTTTTAGGGCTCTCCTGACCGGAAATCATAAGCGGAAGCCTTATCCGTTTACTCCGGCAGTTCCATCTCATTCTCCATGCCGATAAAGCCAAATTTTTCATACAGGGGACGGCCATCATCGGTAGCTTCCAGCGATATGGCAGTGATCCCTTTATTCTTTGCCTCCCGGACAAGCAGACTCAGAACCTCCCGGGCAATTCCTTTTCTTCGGTAATCCGGGTCCGTGTACATATTCATAATATATGCTTTTCTGCCGCTGGGATTATGGCAGGTTGGGAGAACTCTGAAAAAGCTTACGCCGCCTGCCCCGACAAACCGCTTCCGGTCAAAAACCAGGCAGGCAAAATGGCTGTGGTCTGCCATCTCCGGCACCTCCTTTGCATAATCTGTGAGTTGTAATTTCTGGCTCTATACTATCATATTCGGACAAGTCAATCCAGCCTTTTCCCCTGCCAAGCCTTCCTTCCTGAAATCTTTGTTTCATCTTTAGAAATTCTTTGGTTTTTCCTCCGACCCGGCTTTAGAATCGCCATGTATACTAACATCATATTAAAAAAGGAGCTGAAAGGGGGAACTGACAAAATGAATGCTGAATATTTTACAGAGGCGGCGGTATCTTTTATTGCATGTGTGACGGTTTTTACTATTTTCCTTAATTTTCTCTTACTTGCTGCGGAGGAACTGAAAAAATGTAGTATAATAAAGAGAAAAAAGAAAAATTACGCGGTGGTAAGACCTTCCGGCCGGATGGTTCTGCAGGGGCCGGACAGAGTGATGGGCGCCTAGGCCGCATGTAATATGGAGAGGACGAAATGGAAATTCAGAACAGAGCAGGAGAAAGCCGGATTTTACTGGTTGAGGATGACAAGGAAATCAGGGAAGGAATTGAGATTTTCCTGCGCGGACAGGGATACCGCGTATTTCAGGCGGCCGACGGAGTGGAAGGACTTGAGATACTTGAGAGGGAGGAGATCCATCTGGCAATTGTTGATATCATGATGCCGAGGATGGACGGAGTGACAATGGTCATCAGGCTCAGGGAGCATTATGACTTTCCGGTAATCTTTCTGTCGGCCAAATCGGAGGAAGTGGACAAAATCATGGGACTGAATATGGGAGCCGATGATTATATTACAAAGCCGTTTACGCCGATGGAGCTGCTGGCCAGAGTGAACTCCCATCTCAGGAGATATAACCGGTTTATGGCTCTGCTGAACAGGAAGGAAGAAAAGGACGGCGGGGAGAACAGCAATATTTACCGGATTGGCGGGCTGGAACTTAATGAGGATACTGTGGAGCTTATGGTGGACGGAGAACCGGCAAAGCTGACTCCGATGGAATTTAAGATACTCTCCCTGTTGATGAAGAACCCGGGTCATGTGTTCTCGGCTGACGATATCTATGAGAGAGTATGGAACGAACGGGCAATAAACACGGATACGGTCATGGTACATGTACGAAATATCCGTGAGAAAATAGAGTTAGATCCGAAAAAACCAAAATATTTAAAGGTGGTGTGGGGCGTTGGATACAAAATTGAGAAATTACCATAGAATGGGAGTCGTTCTGGTGCTCCTGACAATTATCGCGATGACGGCGGCTGTGATGGCCTCCTACCCGTGGCTTAAGGAACAGGCATTTATGAATGCGGAACTGATTACGTCTAATTCTAATTATGACGTTTATGAAGGTTACTGGATGACGATAAACGGCGATGAATATCTCTTCCATAATTTTTGGAAGTTTGAACAGATAGTAGCCTGGATGCTGCTGGGATTTTCTTTCCTGACGGCCGCCGTCGCATTTATTACGGGTCTTATTAAGCCCCTTGGAATTACGGAACGGAAGTTCTTCGCGATGCCGTTTGAGCTTCTGATATTAATCGGCGGCTGTGCGCTGGCATTTATGTCGGAAGGCGGATATCTTGTAATGGAGGTGGTGGCCGGGACTGTCACAGGCGTGTTTGCCAGTGAACTGGTTCGGGAGCTGAATTTCAGCTACCAGCAGGCATACGGCATCCTGATGGCCGGCAACGCTGTTATGTGGGCAGTAGGCATTACCTTTATATACTGGTTTGTCGTATCTCTGGATTCCATTTTTACGATGGGCCTGACACGGTGGCTGAAGGAACGTACAATTATCGGATGGCTCCTGATGGGAGGCAAGAATGCGGTAGAAAAAACGTGCGGTCTGGTCGGCTCTGTAGATTTCAGGGATAAGCAGACAAAGCTTCTGTTAAAAATCGTAGGCATTAATTTTGTCCTGCTGACCGTGATAAGCTGCTTCTGGTTCTTTGGGATTTTCGGACTTATGATTTACTCTGTAGTCCTGTTTTTCCTGCTCAGGAGAATCTATGACGGGATGCAGGAGAAATATGAGATACTGCTGCAGGCCACGGGAAAGATGGCCGACGGCAACCTGGAGGTTGAAATTAACGAGGATTTGGGCGTATTTGAACCGCTGAAGGGCGAGATTACAAAAATCAGAAACGGATTCAAAAAGGCCGTAGAAGAAGAGGTAAAAAGCCAGAGCATGAAGACAGAACTGATTACGAATGTCTCCCATGATCTGAAGACGCCTCTTACGGCAATCATTACTTATGTTAACCTTCTGAAGAAAGAGGGGATAACGGAAGAAGAGCGCCGGAACTATATCAGGATTCTAGATCAGAAATCCATGCGCCTGAAAAGCCTGATTGAAGATTTATTTGAAATCAGCAAGGCGAACAGCAATAATGTGACACTCCATCTTGTCGAGGTGGATATTGTCAGCCTGATGAAGCAGGTGAGGCTGGAGCTGGAGGACAAGATAGGACGCTCACAGGTTGAATTCCGCTGGAACATGCCGGATGACAAGGCGGTGTTGATTCTGGACAGCGAGAAGACGTACCGTGTGTTTGAAAACCTGCTGGTAAATATCGTAAAGTATGCGCTGCCCGGCACACGCGCCTATGTGGAGATTACGGATGACGGTGAGACTGTCATGGTTTCCATGAAAAACATCTCCGCTACGGAGATTTCCCTGGAAGGCAGGGATATTACGGACCGGTTCGTGCGGGGAGATGAATCGAGGAATACGGAAGGCTCCGGCCTTGGTCTTGCGATAGCCCGAAGTTTTGTGGAATTACAGAAGGGCACGATGGAGGTGGGAATTGAAGCAGATCTCTTTAAAGTAAAAATCGAATGGGACAGGAATAGAATGCCGGATAAAGCGGAAGACATGTTTGTCAATGAAGCGGAATAGAGAAGAGATAATCGAAAAAATAAAGATATAAGATGTAAAAGAATGTTCCAGGCCGGTGTCAGCGGCCTGGAACATTCTTTTTACTTAAAATTATTCTATTTGTCCGGGAGATTACTGTTCACACTCCAATGTCAGTTAATATTTAACTGAGGTTGGAGGACGCGTCCGGAAC